>NZ_JAHDTH010000184.1 GCF_018531445.1 Pseudonocardia lacus | reverse complement strand
AGGTCGGGCGGGTCGACCCGCCCCCCGACGACGGCCCCGTCCCGCCGCCGTGACCGGCGCGCCGGAGCGGGCGGCACCCGCCGGCCCGACCCGGGGTTTTCCCTCACCGCCGCAGCGACCATGGGGTTTTCCCCCGGTAACTCTGGGTGGAGTTCCTGATGTCCGTCTCAGCGTGGGGCTGGCACGGTGATCCTCATGACGAGCAGCGGGGGGACCGGGCGGGGGCCCGGAGCGGAGGGTGCGAGAGGGGTGGCGCCGCGGGCGACGTGGCCGGTCGTCGTCTGCGTGGGGGTCACGGTGGTGGCGCTGGCCGCGCTGCACCTCGACGGGGTCGGCACGGTCGACCCGATCGTCCAGACCCTGAGCGACTACGTGGCCGTGCCCGGCGGGTACTCCCTGCTCGGCGTGGCCGCGCTCGCGCTGGCGGCGGCGGTCGGGCTGCTGGGCGCGGGGCTGCGCGGCTGGGGCCTGGCGGCCCCGGGCGCACCGGCGGCGCTGATGGCCGCGGCGAGCGGCGGCCTGGTGGCCGCGGCCGTGTTCCCGACCAACGTCCCGGGCACGCCGGCCGGGCCGATCGCCAACGTGCACCGGGTGGCGGGCGCCGTCGTCCTGGTCGCCCTGCCGGTGGCGGCCTGGATGGTCGCCAGGAGGGCCGCCGCGAGCCCCGCGTGGCGGGCCGCGGCCCCGGTCCTCACCCGGCTCGCCGTCGCCACGGCGGCGCTGAGCGCGCTGTTCCTGCTCAGCAATGTCCCGATCGTTATCTCCGGTTCACCATTATTTGCCGTTCTCGGTGTTCTTCAGCGTGTTCTCTACGCAGTGATGCTGGTGCTGCTGCTGATGATCGCGTTCGCGGCCCGGTCCACGGCCGCGGCCGGTCGGACCGCCGTGGACCTCGCGGTCGCCGCGGTGGACCCGGTCCCGACGCGCGACCCGATCGACGGACGGCTGGGGAGGACGGCATGAGCGACCTGCTCACCGGCACCACCGGCGCGGTCTCGCTGGCCGTGCTCGGGGCGCTCTGCTTCGCCGGCGCCGCGGTCCTGCAGCACGGGGCGGTGGCCGCCGAGTCCGACACCGACGGGGAGTCGCTGACGCTGCGCGGCCTGCGGGCCGTGGCCCGCCGGCCGGGCTGGCTCACCGGGCTGGCCCTGGCCGGCAGCGGCACCGTCCTGCACGCGATGGCGCTGATCCTGGCGCCGCTGTCGGTGGTCCAGCCGATCGGCGTGCTCGCCGTCCCGGTCGCGGTCCTGCTCACCTCGCTGCGCGCCCGCCGCGCCCCGGACGGCGCCATCGTCGGCTGGGTCGCGCTCAGCGTCGCCGGCGTGGCGGTGTTCGTCGTCACCGCCGCCCGCACCGCCGTGTCCAGCGAACCGCAACCGGGCGCCACGTTCATCGCGGCGCTCGTCGTCGCCGGGATCGTCGTGCTGCTGGCCGGGCTGGGCGTGGCCCGCTCGGGCTGGGTGCGCTGCGTGGCCTGCGCGACGGCGGGCGCGGTCGCGTTCGGGCTGGTCTCCGGGCTGGTCCGGGCGGTGTCGCAGTCCATCACCCCCGGCCTGGCCGGGCTGCTCGACCCGGCCGTCGCGGCCACCGTCGTGGCCATCGGCGTCGCCGTCGTCGTCGGCGGGTGGCTGGTCCAGCAGGCGTTCGCCTCCGGCCCGCCCGAGGTCGTCATCGCCTGCCTGACCGTCGTCGACCCGATCGTCGCGGTCATCCTCGGCGCGGTGCTGCTCGGCGAGGGCGCCGCCACCCCGCCGGTCGTCTTCCTGCTGCTCACCGCCGCGGCCACGGCCGCGGCGGTCGGCGTGGTCGGGCTGGCCAAGCACCACCCCGACGCCGCGGGACGCGCCGCGGCCCACCCCACCCACAGCCGGCTGGCCACGGCCGGCGACATCGGCCCGTCGCGGCCCGAACACTTCCTGCGCCGGTGACCCCAGCACCGGCCGCCGTACGACCCACCCCGAGAGGACGCTTGTCGTGAACCCGCTCCGGATCCTGATCGGCGCCGAGACCTACCCGCCCGACGTGAACGGCGCCGCCCGCTTCGCCGAGCGGCTGGCCACCGGCCTGGCCGGCCGCGACCACGAAGTGCACGTCGTCGCCCCGTCGCAGACGGGGAGCCCGACCCGCGAGGTCCGCGACGGGGTCACCGTCCACGGCATCCGCTCGCACCGCTTCTACAGCCACGAGAACTTCCAGTTCTGCCTGCCGTGGCAGGCGTTCCCGGACACCGCCGAGCTGATCGAGCGGATCGACCCGGACGTCGTGCACACGCAGGGGCACATGGTGCTGGGCCGCGGCGTCGTGCGCGCCGCGCACCGCACCGGCCGCCCGCTGGTGGCCACCAACCACCTGATGCCGGAGAACCTGCTGGCCTACTCGCCGATCCCGCGCTTCCTGCGCGGCCCCGCTGCCGTCGTCGGCTGGCGCGACCTCGGCCGCGTCTACCGCAAGGCCGGCGCGGTCACCGCCCCGACGCCGCGCGCGGTCGAGCTGCTGCACCGCCGGGCCGGGCTGACCGACGCGTTCCCCGTCTCCTGCGGGATCGACGCCGACCGCTACCGGGCCACGCCGACCGAGCGCGACCCGGACGCCGTGCCGACGGTGCTGTTCGTCGGCCGGCTCGACCAGGAGAAGCGGGTCGACGAGCTCATCCGCGCGTTCTCCGCGCTGCCCGCGGACCGGCCGGCCCGGCTGGAGATCATCGGGCACGGCAGCCGCCGCGAGGAGTGGTCCGCGCTCGCCCACGAGGTCGGCATCGGCGAGCGCGTGCGCTTCCGCGGCTTCGTCTCGGAGGAGGAGCTGGTCGAGGCCTACGCCCGGGCCGCGGTGTTCTGCATGCCCAGCATCGCCGAGCTGCAGAGCCTGGCCACCCTGGAGGCGATGGCCGCCGGCACGCCGGTGATCGCGGCCGACGCGATGGCGCTGCCGCACCTGGTCCGCCCGGGCCGCAACGGCTGGCTCTACCAGCCCGGCGCGGTCCCCGAGCTGACCACCCGGCTGGCCGCCCTGCTCGCCGACGCCGGGCTGCGCCGCCGGATGGGCGCGGCGAGCCGGGAGATCGTCGCCGAGCACGCCATCGAGGCCACCCTGTCGACGTTCGAGGACGTCTACCTGCGCCTGCTCGGCCGCACCCAGGCCCCCCTGCGCCGCGCCGCCTGATCCCCGCCCCTCCGCCCCCCGCTCCGGATGCATCGGAGTGGGGGTGCGGGGCGGTCAGGGCCGGTGCTCGGCCGCCACGCGTTCCAGCAGCGCCAGCAGGATCCGGGCCGAGGACTCCCAGCTGTAGTGCGCGGCGCGCTCCCGGCTCGCCGCCGAGCGCCGCTCCCACACGCCGGGCTCGTCCAGCTCGCGGATCGCGCGGGCGAAGCCGGCCACGTCGTCGGGGGCCACGTAGCCCGCGGCGTCGCCGCCGACCTCGCGGAACACCGGGATGTCGCTGACCACGACCGGGGTGCCCAGCCCCATCGCCTCCACCAGCGGGATCCCGAACCCCTCGTCGCGCGAGGCGCTGACCAGCGCCGTCGCCCCGCGCAGCGCCTCGTGGTACTCCTCGTCGCCGACTCCGTCGTGGAACACCAGGCGGGCGCCGGGGGCCAGCGCGGTCAGCCGGGCGCGCTCGGCGTCGCTCACCCGGCTCATCAGGTGCAGCTCGTGGTCGGGCAGCGAGCCCATCGCGGCGGCCAGCACGGCCACGTTCTTGTAGGGCATGAACGAGCCCATGTAGACGAGCGCGCGCGTGCGCTCGCGGCGCGGCAGGTCGGGCAGCGGGTCCGGGGCGTTCGGCACGACGGTCACCGGCCGCTCGGTCAACCGGTGCTCGGCGATCCGCGCCGCGGTCGTCTCCGAGACGGTGACGACCGCGTCGGCCCGGTTCAGCAGCGCGCGCTGGGGCCACCACGCCAGGTGGAACAGCCGCCACAGCACCCGGATCGGCAGCGCGAACTCCGGGGGCGGGGTGCGGTTGCGGTAGTAGATGAGGTCGTGCAGCGTCAGGACCAGCGGGTAGGTCCGGCCCCAGCTGCCCATCGTCTGCATCGGGGAGAACACGACGTCCGGGGCCAGCGCCCGCACCTGGCGCGCCACCAGCGGTTCGCGCGGGCTGGTCGGGGCGCTCACCCGGTGCGACGGCAGCGCGGGCAGGTGCGCCAGCTGGGCGGGGTCGTTGACCAGCAGCACCAGCTCGTGGCCGTCGACGATCTTGGCCAGGGCGCCCACCAGGCCCGTGGTGTAGCGGCTGATGCCGTCGTGCCGGTCGACGCGGACGTAGCGGCAGTCGAGGGCGATCTTCACGGGGCGATCCTCGCAGGGCGGTCGGTCACGGCCGCGCGGCGAACCCCGCGATCGCCGCCGCCACGTCGGCGGGGGCCTCGTAGTGCGCGAGGTGGCCGGTCCCGGGCACCACGACCAGTCGGGCGTCGGGGAAGCGCGAGCGCAGCGCGCGCTGCGCGGCCAGCGGGGCGATGTCGTCGTGCTCGGCGGCGACCAGCAGCGTCGGCACGGCCACGTCCTCGGCGTACTCGGCGACGTCGTGCGAGACCGAGGCGTGGAAGGACTCCAGCAGGGTGCGCCGCCCGGCGAAGCCGCCGAAGTAGCGGTCGTGCTCGGCGTGGATCCAGCGGCGCAGGCCGGGGTCGCGCGTGGTGACCATCGCGACGCTGGCGATCCGGGTGACCAGCCGGTTGCGCAGCAGCCACGTGCCGGCGCGCTCGGGCAGCGCCCCGGCGAGGCGGTGGTGCAGCACGGTGAGCTTCGTCAGGACCCGGTGCGGGCCGGCCAGCGCCGAGGTGGCGATCGGGTTGACCAGCACGAGCGCCCGCGGTCGCGCGCCGCCGGCCACCGCGGCCGCGGCGACGATCGAGCCGAACGAATGCCCGGCCAGCACCGCGTCGCCGGCCGGGTCGACCTCCGCCAGCAGGTCGCGGGTCCAGGCCGCGTAGCCGGCGACGTCGTGGCGGTCGGCGGGCATCGGCGCGGCGGCCCCGAACCCGGGCAGCTCGGGCACGACCACCTCGACGCCGCCCAGGTGCGCGACGATCGGCTCCAGGCCGTGGTGGTCGCCGCGCAGGCCGTGCAGGAACACGATCCGGTGCCCGGCGTCGTCGGGTCCGTAGGTCCGCACCGGTGTCACCGCGCCCCGCAGCGCCACTTCCCGGACGCGCACCGGGACGCGCGCGATCCGTTCGGCGTAGGGGGAAGGGCGCGCCGTGGTGACCATCGGCGGGGAGTCTAGGTGGGCGTCCGGCGGCGCGTCGGAGGGCGTGTCGGAGGGTGTGTCGCAGCCGGGACGGGGGTCTGCCCGACGCACCGCCCCGGGTGTGGGGGAGTGTCGGGGGGCGGGGCTAACCTGCTTGCGGATCAGGTCCCGCGCGCGCCCGCCGAGCGCGTGCGGTCGGTCCGGCAGTCGATCGTGCGCAGCCCCCGGGCCGCGCCAGGAGGGAGAAGTCCACCCCGATGGCCAGCCCGAAGGACAGCTTCGTCCACCTGCACACCCACACCGAGTTCTCCATGCTCGACGGGGCCGCCCGGCTGGACGACCTGTTCACAGAGGCCGCCCGGATGGAGATGCCGGCGCTGGCGATGACCGACCACGGCAACGTGTTCGGCGCCTACGAGTTCTGGCGCAAGGCCAACGCCAACGGGGTCAAGCCGATCATCGGCATGGAGGGCTACCTCTCGCCCGGCTCCCGCCACGAGCGCAAGCGCGCCACCCTGGGCGGCCAGCAGGTCAGCGACGACAACCCGGGTGAGATGTACACCCACATGACGCTGCTGGCCGAGAACACCGAGGGGATGCACAACCTCTTCCGGCTGTCCTCGCTGGCCTCGCTGGAGGGCTACTACTACAAGCCCCGCATGGACCGCGAGCTGCTGGAGACCTACGGCAAGGGGATCATCGCCACCACCGGCTGCCCGTCCGGCGAGGTGGCCCGGCTCCTCCAGCAGGACCGCTACCAGGACGCCTGCCAGGCCGCCAGCGACTACCGCGACATCTTCGGCAAGGACAACTTCTTCTGCGAGCTGATGGACCACGGCATCGGCATCGAGAAGCAGGTCCAGGAGGACCTCTTCCGGCTGAAGAAGGAGCTCGACCTCCCCGGCCTGGCCACCAACGACCTGCACTACACCTACGCCGAGGACGCCAAGTCGCACGAGGTGCTGCTGTGCGTGCAGACCGGCAAGACCCTGGCCGACCCCAACCGCTTCAAGTTCGACGCCCAGGACTTCTACCTCAAGTCCCCGGCCGAGATGCGCGCCCAGTGGGACGAGCAGTTCCCGGAGGCCTGCGACAACACCCTGCTGATCGCCGAGCGGGTGGGCATCACCTTCACCGAGGGCCAGGACCTGATGCCCCGCGCGCCCGTCCCGGAGGGCGAGACCGAGGAGAGCTGGCTGGTCAAGGAGGTCGAGCGGGGCCTGCACATGCGGTTCCCGAACGGTGTCACCGACCAGTACCGCAAGCAGGCCTCCTACGAGCTGTCGGTCATCATCCAGATGGGCTTCCCCGGCTACTTCCTGGTCACCGCCGACCTCATCCAGTACGCGAAGTCCGTCGGCATCCGGTGCGGCCCCGGCCGCGGCTCGGCGGCCGGCTCGCTGGTCGCCTACGTCCTGGGGATCACCGACCTCGACCCGATCAAGCACAAGCTGATCTTCGAGCGGTTCCTGAACCCCGAGCGCATCTCGATGCCCGACATCGACATGGACTTCGACGAGCGCAGGCGCGGCGAGATGATCCGCTACACCACCGAGAAGTACGGTGAGGACCGGATCGCTCAGATCATCACCTACTCCACGATCAAGGCGAAGGCCGCGATCAAGGACTCGGCGCGCGTGCTGTTCGGCCAGCCCGGGTACGCCGTCGCCGACCGCATCTCCAAGGCGATGCCCCCGGCCATCATGGGCAAGGACATCCCGCTGTCGGGCGTGTTCGACCCGTCCCACAAGCGCTACTCCGAGGCCACCGAGGTCCGGGCCCTCTACGAGGTCGACCCGCAGGTCAAGGAGATCATCGACACCGCCCGCGGCCTGGAGGGCCTCAAGCGCCAGTGGGGGGTGCACGCGGCCGGCGTGATCATGTCGTCGAAGCCGCTGATCGACGTCATCCCGATCCAGCGCCGCGAGGCCGACGGCGCCATCATCACGCAGTTCGACATGGGCGCCTGCGAGACGCTCGGGCTGCTCAAGATGGACTTCCTCGGCCTGCGCAACCTGACCATCATCGACGACGCGCTGGAGAACATCGAGCTCAACGGCAAGCCCAAGCTGGAGATCGAGTCCGTCGAGCTGGACGACCGGAAGACCTACGACCTGCTGGCCCGCGGCGAGACCCTCGGCGTGTTCCAGCTGGACGGCGGCCCGATGCGCGACCTGCTGCGCCGCATGGCCCCCACCGAGTTCGACGACATCTCCGCCGTCGGCGCCCTGTACCGGCCCGGTCCGATGGGCGCCAACGCGCACAACGACTACGCCGACCGCAAGAACGGCCGCCAAGAGGTCACCCCGATCCACCCGGAGCTGGCCGAGCCGCTCAAGGACATCCTCGGCGAGACCTACGGCCTGATCGTCTACCAGGAACAGGTCATGGCCATCGCGCAGAAGCTGGCCGGCTACACCCTGGGCAAGGCCGACCTGCTGCGCCGGGCGATGGGCAAGAAGAAGAAGGAGATCCTGGACAAGGAGTACGCCGGCTTCGCCCAGGGGATGAAGGACCACGGCTACTCCGAGGCCGCGGTCAAGACCCTCTGGGACATCCTGCTCCCGTTCTCCGACTACGCGTTCAACCGCGCCCACTCCGCCGCGTACGGCCTGGTCTCCTACTGGACGGCCTACCTCAAGGCCAACTACCCGGCCGAGTACATGTCCGGCGTGCTCACCAGCGTCCGCGACGACAAGGACAAGGCCGCGGTCTACCTGGCCGAGTGCCGCCGGATGGGCATCACGGTGCTGCCCCCGGACGTCAACGAGTCGGTGCGCAACTTCGCCCCCGTCGGCAACGACATCCGCTTCGGCCTGGGCGGCATCCGCAACGTCGGCGTCAACGTCGTCGACTCGATCGTGGCGGCCCGCAAGGAGAAGGGCGCGTTCACCGACTTCAGCGATTTCCTGCGCAAGGTCGACGCGGTCGTCTGCAACAAGAAGGTCATCGAGTCGCTGATCAAGTCCGGCGCCTTCGACTCGCTCGGCCACCCCCGCAAGGGTCTGCTGCTGGTGCACGCCGACGCCATCGACGCGGTGATGAGCACCAAGAAGGCCGCCTCGATGGGCCAGTTCGACCTGTTCGGGTCGATGGACGGCTCCGGCGGCGCCGGAGACGACCCTGCGCTCGCCTCCGTCTTCGACGTCAAGGTCCCCGACGACGAGTGGGACCCGAAGCACCAGTTGGCCGTCGAGCGGGAGATGCTCGGCCTCTACGTCTCCGGCCACCCGCTGCACGGCGTGGAGCAGGTGCTGTCGGCCAAGTCCGACATGCCGATCTCGACGATCCTGGAGGGCACCGTCCCCGACGGCCACCAGGTCACCATCGGCGGCATCCTGGCCAACGTGAACCGCCGGGTGAACAAGAACGGCGAGCCGTGGGCCTCGGCCCAGCTGGAGGACCTGGCCGGCGGCATCGAGGTGCTGTTCTTCCCCCGCTGCTACCAGGTGGTCGGGGTCGACGTGGCCGAGGACGCGATCGTGCTGGTCAAGGCCCGGGTCAACCGCCGCGACGACCGCGTCTCACTGATCGTCAACGACCTCGCGGTACCCGACCTGACCAGCGCCAACGGTGGTCCGGGCGCGCCGGTGAAGGTCAGCATGCGCACCGAGCTGGTGACGCCGCAGCGGGTGTCCAAGCTCAAGGAGGTGCTGACCAACCACCCGGGGACGTCCGAGGTGCACCTGAGCCTGGTCAACGGCTCGCGCACGACGGTGCTCAAGCTGGACGACTCGCTGAAGGTGACGCACTCGGGGGCGCTGATGGGCGACCTGAAGGCCCTGCTCGGGCCGGGCTGCCTGGGCTGACAGGGGCGGGGAGCGGCCCCCGCCCGGGCGTCGGATTCAGCGTCGACGCCCGGACCGGGGCGCCGCGGTCACACCTTGAGGCGGACCGTGGACTCGACGTCGAGACCCGGACGGCCACCGGGGCCCTGGCCGGGACCCTGCGCGGGGCCGAACTGGTTCGCCTTCACGCCGCGGACGAAGTCCGCCCACTCCTGCGCGTTGAACACGACTGCCGGCGCGGCCTGGTTCTTCAGGTCGCGCAGCGCCACCGAGCCGTCGTCGATCCGGGTCACCTCGACCGAGCCGAACCGACTGGGGACCCCGCCTCGACGGGGTGTTTCGCCTGGTCCTGACATTGCCTACCTCGCCCGTTCTCTGCTCGCGATCCTGGACTGGCCGGCCTCGACGCGGGTCGGGCCGGCGACGAACACTAACGCGCTGTCGCGGAGCGGCGGACGCGGCCGCGCCGGCGGGTGCGGTCGGCGGCCGGTGAGCGTCGGTGGTTAGTCCTACGGTTGGCCCGTACCGTCGCACCGAGAGCCGGGAGATCCCATGACCACGCTCGACAGCCGGCCGAACACGGCCCTGCTCGTCGTCGACGTCCAGAACCGCGTCGTCGCCGGCGCCCACGAGCGCGACGGCGTCGTCGCGAACATCGCCCGCCTGGTCGACCGGGCGCGCGCCGCCGACGTCCCGGTCGTGTGGGTCCAGCAGACGGACGAGGAGTTCCCCGAGGGCAGCGAGGCCTGGCGGATCGTGCCCGAGCTGACCCCGGGCGAGGCCGAGCCCGCGGTGCGCAAGCAGCACGGCGACTCCTTCGAGGACACCACCCTGGAGCAGGTCCTGTCCGCGCTCGGCGTGGGGCGGCTGGTCGTGGTCGGCGCCCAGACCGACGCGTGCATCCGGGCGACGCTGCACGGCGCGTTCGTCCGCGGGTACGACACGACCCTGGTCACCGACGCGCACACCACCGAGGACCTCACCGAGTGGGGCGCGCCGCCGCCCGCTCAGGTCGTCGCGCACACCAACCTGTACTGGCAGTTCCAGACCGGTCCCGGGCGCAAGGCGGAGACGGTCGCCACCGAGGAGGTCGACTTCCGCGTCCCGGCCGACGCGTAGGCGGGTCAGAACGGCTCGGCCCCGGCGACCAGTTCGTCCCACTCCTGCTGGGCCTGCTCGGCCCAACAGGAGTGCAGCTGGTCGAACACCGCGGCGGCCCTGGTGCCTGCCCAGCGGTCGGGCAGGAGCTCGGCGGGCAGCTTGGGGTCCAGGAACGGGAAGCGCCGCCAGGCGTGCACCAGGTGGATCTGGTTGCTGAGGATGTCGTTGGTCGGGCCGGTGGCGGCGGCCTCGGAGAACGTGCGCAGGAAGCCCTCGTAGGCCTGCTCGACCTCGGCCAGGTCCCAGGCCTGGGCCACCAGCTCGCGCTCGGAGCCGATGGCGCCGAACGGGCCGACGAACGAGCTGCTGACGGCGGTCAGCTGCAGGTCGGCCAGCACCTTGGCCACCTCGTCCTGCTTGTCCGGGTCGGGGCTGAGCCAGACGCCGGGCGCGGGGGAGCCCAGGCCGGCCCAGGCCAGCCGGGTGCGCAGCCGGTGGCGCAGCTGGCGGCGCACCTCGGGCACGCTGACCAGCAGCACCAGCCAGTGGCCCGCCCACGGTCGGGTGGCGCCGCCGAAGCCGTAGATGCGGGCGGCGCCGTCGGTGAGCAGGCTGCGGCCCTGTGCGGTGAGCGACCAGCGCACGCGGCGCCCGGCCCGGTCGGACTCGAGCAGGCCCTCGGCCGCGGTGCGGGCGAGGGCCTGGCGGGCCGACTTGTGCTCGACGCCGAGCCGGCCGAGCACATCGATCAGCACCTGCGTCCAGACGGCCTCGTCGCGGGGCAGCACGAACTCGCCCAGCACCGTGAGCAACAGCGACCGGGCGCTGGTGGCGCCGAGCTCGCGCCGACGGGACAGCGCGGGGTGCTCCGCCCCGACCGGTGCGAGGCCCGACGGGGTGGTGGACGGGAGCGTCGACATGGTCGCGTCAGGGTAGCCCGGCGCACACGCTGTGGCCGAGGCACTGCTCCGTTCGCCTCCCCGTGCGGCGGGGGATGCGGCCGAACGCCCTGCGTCACCGCTACCGTCGCTGCACGTGACCGCCTTCGCCCTCCCGCTCGCGCTGCGCCACCGGCCCCTGCGGCCGTCCGACGCCGCCACCTGGGCCACGCTGCTGGCCGCGGCCGAGGCCGTCGACCGGACCGGACAGCACTACGACGCGCAGGACTGCGCCGCGGAGCTGGCCGACCCCGAGCTCGACCGCGAGCGCGACTCCGTGCTCGTGCTGGACGGCGAGCGGCCGGTGGCCGCGCAGGTGCTGTGGGTCCTCGGGCCGCCGGGCGAGCGGGTCGTGCACGCCGACGGCGTCGTGCACCCCGACGACCGGGGCCGCGGCGTCGGCACGGCGCTCGTCGAGCTGGCCCGGGCGCGCGCGGAGGAGTTGGGTGCGCAGCTGCACGTGCGCGTGGCGGAGACGACGACGGGCGCGGTGGCGATGCTGGAGCGCGCCGGGTTCGTCCCGCGGCGCTGGTGGACGAAGCTGCACCGCGACCTCGCCGAGGAGGTGGTGCCCGCGCCGCTGCCGGGCGGGCTGCGGATCCACCGCCTGGGCCCGGACTACGACGCCGCGCGCTGGGACCCGCCGCTCTGCGCGGCCCGCAACGCCACCTTCGCCGACCACTACGGCTCGGTGCCCGAGGAGGTGGCGGAGTTCGCGCACCACCGCACGGGCGACCGCAACTTCCGCGCCGACTGCTCGGTCGCGGCCTGCACCGCCGACGGCGCGGTGGCGGGGTTCGTGCTGGCCTGGGAGTTCGCGGCGGCGACCGAGCGGACCGGCCGGCGCGACCTCTACGTCGCGACCGTCGGCACCCTCGCCCGGTGGCGCGGGCGCGGGCTGGCCGGCGCGCTGCTGGCGCAGGTCCTGCTGTGGGCCCGCGAGGTGGGCTGCCAGACCTCCTCGCTGACCGTCGACGCGGCCAACCCGACGGGCGCGCTGGGCGTCTACACCCGGGCGGGCTACCGGCCGCACAGCCGGCAGGTCACCTACTGCCCGGAGCCGGCCCGATGAGCGCCCCGAGTTGGTCGTTGACCTGGGAGGACGACCTCGACACCGACGGGCACGCCGAGCTGGCGGCTTTGCTGCACCGGTGCTTCCCGCGCTCGCGCCGGCTGGACGGGTCGCGCAGCTGGGCGAGCGCGCGCCCGGAGGTGCGGCTGGTCGGCCGGGAGGACGGGCGGGCCGTCGCGCACGTCGCCGTGCTGCGCCGCCACCTGCGGGTGCCGGGCTCCGAGAGCGGCGTGCTGGTCGGCGACGTCGGCCTGGTCGGGGTCGACCCCGACCAGCAGGGCCGGGGCACCGGCCGGCTGATGCTGGCCGAGCTGGCCCGTGTGCTGGCCGGGTGGGCGCTGCCGTTCGGGTTCCTGACCACCGCGGACGACCTGGTCGGCTTCTACGCCGGCGGCGGCTGGGTCCGGGTGCCGGCGCGGACCCGGATGATCGAGCCCGACGAGCGCGTCGAGGTGTACGGGGGTCCGTCGCTGGTCCTGCCGGTGCGCTCGACGATCGCCGACTGGCCGGACGTGCAGATCGTCGACCGCAACGGCTACGAGGTCTGAGCGTCCGGCATGCTGGGCCGGTGGCCGACTGGGGGAAGGCGCTGCGGCAGGCGGCGCGCATCGGACTGGACCTGTTGACGAAGGGCCAGCAGCGGAGCGCGCCGGCACCGGCTGCGACGCCGGCGCCCGCTCCGCGGCGCGGCGGCGCGCGCCAGTCGCCGAGCGCCGCCCGGGCCGACCGGATCGTCTACGCCCCCGACCTCGACGGCGCCGCCGACCCCGGCGAGATCGTCTGGGCCTGGGTGCCGTTCGAGGAGGGCGACGGGCGTGGCAAGGACCGCCCGCTGCTGGTCGTCGGCCGGCGCGGCGGGGAGCTGGCCGCGCTGATGCTGTCCAGCCAGCCCGACCGGGCCGACGACCGCGACTGGATCTCGATCGGCTCCGGCGCCTGGGACGGCCGGGGCCGGGAGTCCTTCGTCCGGCTCGACCGGGTGCTGGAGATCGACGAGCACGACATCCGTCGCGAAGGCACCGTGCTCGACCGGCCCCGCTTCGACCGCGTCGCCGACCAGCTGCGCTCCCGCTTCGGCTGGCGCTGACGGCCTGGTTGGACGAGAGCGGCTCTCGTCCAACCAGGCCGGACGAAAGCCGCGCTCGTCCCGCGCTGCTCGCTCCCCGCGGCGCTGCACGCCGTCTCGCCGGCCGGGCTCGCAGCCCTCGTGGTGTGTCGCAGCGCCGGGTGTGTGGTCGCAGCCCGCCGGCGCGCTGCGACGACCCCGCCAGCGCTGCGACATCCCCCGCCAGCGCTGCGAGACCGCGCCAGCCCTGCGAGGACACCCTCGCTGCGGCCGGCCGAGCGAGCGTGGCTCTCGTCCAACCCCGCCGCACGAAAGTGCTCTCGTCCAGCCCATCCCTGATCCGCAGGAGGCGGGGGGTCAGTTGAAGGAGTGCTCGACGGCGAAGCTGGTGATCGGGGCCGGGACGGCGCGCAGCTGCGACAGCAGCCCCGTCTCGCGGGCCATCAGGGCGCGCACCATCCGCAGGCGCTCGGTGGGCGAGGTCTGCTCCAGCAGCGACTGCCGGTCGCCGATCGGCAGCAGGCAGTCGGCCGCCAGCACGTGCGGCAGCGTGCCCGGCTCGACGTCGGCCCCGGGTTCGGACCAGTCGCCCGCCTTCCACGCGGTGCTGCAGTAGCGGCGGTGGGCGTCGCGCGCCGAGCTGATCAGCATCCGGGTCATGTCGCCGGCGTCCGCGGGCGTCTCGACGTCGGGCAGGTGCTCGACCGTGCCCATCAGGTACGGCTTGGTGCCGGTCTCGATGTCGAGCAGCCGGAAGCGGCGCGCCCCGCGGGTGACGATGTCGAACCGGCCGTCGGGCAGCCTGCGGACGTCGCGCAGCTCGGCCGTGCAGCCGACGTGGTGCACGCCGTCCATGCCGTGGTCGTCGGGGGTCCAGCCCTCCCGCACGGCCACCACCCCGAACTGCTTGCTGGGCACGGCGCCGGTCACGAGGTCGACGGTGAGCTGGCGGTAGCGCGGCTCGAAGATGTGCAGCGGCAGGGACGCTCCGGGGAGCAGGACCGTACCCAGGGGGAACAGCGGCAGGGTCTCGGTCACCCGGATCACGGTACGGCGGAGCGCGCGACCTCGCCTGGCGGCCTCAGCACGGCGAAGGCGTCGGTCACCCGCAGCGTCCGATCGGTGAACCGGAACCGCCCGGCCGGGCGGCCCCCCGATGGGCCGGGTGGCGCGATCGCGCCGGTCGGTTCGAGCAGCCTCCGCCGGGTCAGCACGCGTTGCAGGTTGGTCGCGGAGACGGGGTGCCCCAGAGCGGCGACGTACAACGCGCGGAGAGCGGAGATCGTGAACTCGCGCGGGGCCATCGCGAAGCCCAGGTTCGTGTAGGAGAGCTTGGCGCGCAGCCGCTCGCGGGCGTCGCGCACGATCAGGGCGTGGTCGAAGGCGGTCGGGGGCAGGTCGGCGAGCCGGTGCCAGGCGGTGTCGTCGGGCACGGCGGGGTCGGCGTCGGAGGGGACCAGCCCGAAGAACGCGGTGGCGACCGTGCGCGGTCCCGGGACGCGCGCGGGGTCGCTGAACACGGCCAGCTGCTCGACGTGGGCGATCTCGCGGACGTCGACCTTCTCGGCGAGCTGGCGGCGCACCGAGGCCTCGACGTCCTCGTCGACGCGCAGCCGCCCGCCCGGCAGGGCCCACCGCCCCGCGTCGGGGTCGCGGGCGCGCTGCCAGGCCAGCACCTGGAGGTGGCCGTCGCGGATCTGGAGCACGGCGGCCAGCACCTCGTGCACGGCGAGATGCGCGGTGGGCCGGCTCATGGGCGCCGATCGTAGGGCGTGCGGGGGAACCGGCTGTCGGGGTGAACGCGACGTTGCCGGCAGGTGAGGCGCGGGTCACGGCTGCGGTACGGATGCCGGGGCGCCGGTCTAGAGTAGCGCCTGTTTACGACTGATAGTCGAAAACAGAGGAGGCACCGTGTCGCCCACCGACACCGTCGCAAGGCCCCAGGTCGATCCCGGCACCCACGCCGATCCCGGGCCCGAGTGGGCCGCCGAGGTCCGCGAGCTGGCCCGGCGGCGCAACGCCGTCCTGCTGGCGCACAACTACCAGCTGCCCGCCATCCAGGACGTCGCCGACCACGTGGGCGACTCGCTGGGCCTCTCGCGCATCGCGGCCGCCTCCGATGCGGAGACGATCGTGTTCTGCGGGGTGCACTTCATGGCCGAGACGGCGAAGATCCTCGCCCCGGACAAGACCGTGCTCATCCCGGACGCCGCCGCGGGCTGCTCGCTGGCCGACTCGATCACCGCCGACCAGCTGCGCGCCTGGAAGGCCGAGCACCCGGGCGCCGTCGTGGTCAGCTACGTCAACACCACGGCCGAGGTGAAGGCCGAGACCGACGTCTGCTGCACCTCGTCGAACGCCGTCGAGGTCGTGGAGTCGATCCCGGCCGACCGCGAGGTGCTGTTCCTGCCCGACCAGTTCCTCGGCGCGCACGTCCGCCGGGTCACCGGCCGCGACAACGTGCACGTCTGGGCGGGGGAGTGCCACGTGCACGCCGGTATCAACGGCGCCACGCTCACCGCCCGCGCCGCCGAGGACCCCGACGCCGAGCTGTTCGTGCACCCCGAGTGCGGCTGCGCCACGTCGGCGCTCTACCTCGCGGGCACCGGCGCCGTGCCCGCCGACCGCGTCAAGATCCTCTCGACGGGCGGCATGCTGGACGCCGCGCGTACCAGCACGGCAGGCACCGTGCTGGTCGCGACGGAGGTCGGGATGCTGCACCAGCTGCGCCGGGCCGCCCCGGAGATCGACTTCCGGGCGGTCAACGAGCGGGCGTCCTGCCCGTACATGAAGATGATCACCCCGGCGAAGCTGCTGCGGGCGCTGCGCGAGGGCCGCGACGAGGTCCACGTCGCCCCCGACCTCGCCGCCCGGGCCCGTACCGCGGTGCGGCGGATGATCGAGATCGGGCAGCCGGGCGGCGCCGAATGAACGTGTGGGAGGCGGTCGCCGACCTGGTGGTCGTCGGGTCCGGCGTGGCCGGGCTGACCGCGGCGCTGGACGCCGCCGGGGCCGGCCTGCGCGTGGTCGTCGTGACCAAGGACAGCGCCGACGCCGGGTCCACCGGCTGGGCGCAGGGCGGGATCGCCGTCGTGCTCGGCGACATCGCAGGCGACAGCGTCGCCGCGCACGTCGAGGACACGCTGGTCGCCGGCGTCGGGCTGTGCGACCCGGTCGCCGTCCGGCAGATCCTGGCCGACGGCCCGGCCGCGGTGTCCCGGTTGCGCGCCCGCGGCGCCCGCTTCGACGGCCCCGCCGCGCGGCTCGACCGCACCCGCGAGGGCGGCCACAGCGCCTTCCGGGTGGTGCACGCGGGCGGCGACGCCACCGGGGCCGAGGTCGAGCGCGCCCTCGTCGCCGCCGCCACCGACCGCCGCCTCCCGCTGCTCACCGGGCACGTCGCCGTCGACGCCCTGCGCGACGCCCGGGGCGCGGTCGTCGGCCTCGCCGTGCTCGACGACGAGGGCCGCCCCGGCGTGCTGCGCGCCCCGGCGGTGCTGCTGGCCACCGGCGGCTACGGCCAGCTCTACGCCTCGACGACCAACCCGGCGACCGCGACCGGCGACGGCGTGGCGCTCGCGCTGCGGGCCGGGGCGAGCGCGGCCGACCTGGAGTTCGTCCAGTTCCACCCGACCGTGCTCTACACCGGCCCGACCGTGGGGCGCCGGCCGCTGGTCACCGAGGCGGTGCGCGGCGAGGGCGCGGTGCTGCTCGACCGCGCCGGGCACCGGTTCATGGCCGGGGTGCACCCGCTGGCCGATCTCGCCCCGCGCGACGTCGTGTCCGCGGCGATCACCCGCACGCTGGCCGAGACCGGCGCCGACTGCGTGCACCTGGACGCCACGGCGCTGCCCGGTCTGCCGACCCGGTTCCCGACCGTCTACGCGGCCTGCCGGGAGGCCGGGATCGACCCGACCACCGAGCCGATCCCGGTGACGCCGGCCGCGCACTACTCGTGCGGCGGCGTGGTCACCGACCTGCACGGCCGCACCGGCGTCCGCGGGCTCTACGCGGCGGGCGAGGTGGCCCGCACCGGGCTGCACGGCGCCAACCGGCTGGCCTCCAACAGCCTGTTGGAGGGCCTGGTGATGGGGGAGCGGGCGGCCGCGGCGGTGCTGGCCGACCGCGGCGCCCGCAGCCCGTCGGGCGCGGCCGTGGAGCCGCCGCCCGCGGTGCCGATCGCGCCGCG
>NZ_JAHDTH010000183.1 GCF_018531445.1 Pseudonocardia lacus | reverse complement strand
GGGGCGCGCAGCGCGGGGCGGGGCGCGCAGCGCGGGGCGGGGCGCGCAGCGCGGGGCGGAGGTGCGAGCAGGCGCACGTCGGCGACCGTCGCAGGGCCCCGCGGCGGCACGGCAGGATGGGGGCATGACGCCCCCGCCGACCACGCCGGCAACCCGGTCGACCAGCTCCCCCGCGCCCACGCGCTCCGGCCTGGACCTCGACTGGGTCGACCCGGGCACCCGCCCCCAGGACGACCTGTTCGGCCACGTCAACGGCCGCTACGTGCAGACCCACGTGATCCCCGACGACCGCGCCCAGGACGGCGCCTTCCGGGTCCTGCGCGACCGGGCCGAGGCCGACGTGCGGGCCATCGTCGAGGAGGCGAAGGGCGCGCCCGGCACCGACGCCCAGCGCATCGCCGACCTGTACGCCTCCTTCCTGGACGTCGAGCGGATCGAGGCGCTGGGCACCGCGCCCCTGCGGCCCCTGCTCGACGAGGTCGAGGCGGCGGGCACGCGGGCCGAGCTGGCCGCGGTGCTGGGGCGGCGGCTGCGCCAGGAGCGCGCGTCGCTGTTCGCGGTGTTCGTCTCGACCGACGCCAAGGACCCGTCGCGCTACCTGCCGCACCTGGTGCAGTCCGGTCTCGGCCTGCCCGACGAGTCGTACTACCGCGAGGACACCTACGCGGAGATCCGCACCGCCTACGTCGAGCACCTGACCCGCCTCGCCGAGCTGGTCGGGCTGCCCGCGGGCACCGCGGAGACCGTGATGGAGCTGGAGACCGCGCTGGCCGCCGTCTCCTGGGACCGGGTCAGCACCCGCGACGCGGAGAAGACCTACACCCTGATGACGCTCGCGCAGCTGCGCGAGCACGCCCCCGAGTTCGACTGGGACCCGTGGCTGGCCGCGATCGGCGGCGCCGACGACGCCTTCGCCGAGCTCGTCGTCATGCAGCCCAGCTTCGTCGCCGAGGCGGCGCGGCTGTGGGCGCGACAGCCGCTGGAGCAGTGGAAGGCCTGGCTCGCGGTGCGCACGGCGTCGTCGCTGGCCGACTACCTCACCGAGGAGATCGTCGAGCAGGACTTCGCCTTCTACGGCCGCACCCTGTCGGGCACCCCGCAGCTGCGCGAGCGGTGGAAGCGCGGCGTGTCGCTCGTGGAGGGCGCGCTCGGGGAGGCCGTGGGCCAGCTCTACGTCGAGCGGCACTTCCCGGCCGCGGCCAAGGAGCGGATGGTCACCCTGGTCGCCAACCTCGTCGAGGCGTACCGGCAGTCGATCAGCTCCCTGGACTGGATGGGTCCGGCCACCCGCGAGCGCGCGCTGGCCAAGCTGGCCCGGTTCACGCCCAAGATCGGGTACCCGGACACGTGGAAGGACTACTCCGCGCTGGAGGTCCGCGCCGACGACCTGGTCGGCAACGTGCTGCGCGCCGCGGAGTGGTCGACCGACCAGGACCTCGCCAAGATCGGCAAGCCGGTCGACCGCGACGAGTGGTTCATGACCCCGCAGACGGTCAACGCCTACTACCACCCGCGGATGAACGAGATCGTGTTCCCGGCCGCGATCCTGCAGCCGCCGTTCTTCGACGCCGAGGCCGACGACGCGGCCAACTACGGCGGCATCGGCGCGGTCATCGGACACGAGATCGGCCACGGCTTCGACGACCAGGGCTCCAAGTACGACGGCGACGGCGCCATGACCGACTGGTGGGACGCCGCCGACCGGGCCGAGTTCGACCGCCGCGCGCAGGCGCTGATCGAGCAGTACAACGGGCTGTCCCCGGCCGGGCTGCCCGAGCACAAGGTCAACGGCGCGCTCACCGTCGGCGAGAACATCGGCGACCTCGGCGGGCTCACCATCGCCCTGAAGGCCTACCAGATCGCACTCGACGGCGCCGAGGCCCCGGTGCTGGACGGCTTCACCGGGGTCCAGCGGGTCCTGGTCGCCTGGGCGCAGGTGTGGCGGGCGGTCACCCGGGAGGCCGAGGCGGTCCGCCGGCTGGCGATCGACCCGCACTCCCCGCCGGAGCTGCGCTGCAACGCGGTGGTCACCAACCTCGACGCCTTCCACGAGGCGTTCGACGTGCGCGAGACCGACGCCCTGTACACCCCGCTCGACCGTCGGGTGCGGATCTGGTGAGCCCGTCGCCCCGGCTGCTGACCGCCGACGAGTGCGCCGGCGAGTGGGGCGTCAAGACCGGCACGTGGCTCGGCTACGTCTCGCGCGGGCAGGCGCCGGCGGCGCTGCCCGAGCGGGACGCGGCCGGCCGGCGCGTCTGGGACGCCGAGCAGGTGCGCGCGTTCCCGCGGCCAGGGGTGGGCCGGTCCCGGGCCGGGGCCGGCCCGGCCGCCGAGGCGCTGCTGGCCGAGATGCGGGAGGTCGCCGACCGGATGGAGGAGCTGCGGGTCCGCCAACGGGAGCTGCTGCGCGCCGGCAAGCGCGACGGGCTGGAGGTCCAGGCGATGTCGCGCGCGCTGGGGCTCTCCCGCCAGACCGCTTACGGCTGGCTCGCCGACGACGGTCGCAGTGCCCCCTGATCGAGTGGTTCGCGTCGGGTCGCGCTGTGCAGCGCTCACCGACGGTGTAACACTGCTGCCCCGCCCGTGCGACTTATCGGGCACGTGCTCCCCGCAGTGATCATCTGATCGCGTTCGCAGTGGTCGCGACGGGAGCACACACGACGATGTGTGCGTTCCCCGACCGATGCGAGGCAACGGTGCCAACTTCGTCATGCTCCACGAGCGCAGGCCCGGCGGAGCCCCGGTCCGACCGCCCCGAACCGTTACCCGTGCGCCCCGACGACGTTGGCCCCACACCGCCGCGCAGGGAGTCGAAGATGGTCGGTGGCCGGCTGGACGGCATCGCGGTCCGGGTCCTGCAGCACCTCGGGAGGCGCCGGTGGGGCTTCCCCCCGGAGATCATGCACCCGCTGGTCCAGCACCTCGGTCCGGTGCGGGCGCTGCGCTGGACGCTGCGCGCGAGCCGCCACTACGACCGCGCGATGCGCGCTCTGGGCCCGCTGCGCGGGCACCTCGCCTGCGTGGCGGTCTCGCTGGTCAACGGCTGCCGGTACTGCGCCCACGGGCACGCCTACGCGCTGGAACTGCACCACCTGAACAACCGCGACCGGCTGTTCCCCGAGTCCGCGGAGACCGTCGCCGGCTGGGCGGGGCTGCCCCGCAACGAGGTGCGCTCCCGGCTGCGCGACGCGCTCATGCGCGCCGACCTGCACGTCGAGCTGATCTGGGTCGACCGGGCGCTCGACCTGGCCGACGGCGGGCAGCCCATCGACGACGAGGAGGCCCGCATCGCCCACCTCGTGAGCGTGCTGGACACGCTCAACGCGGTGGGGATCGCCGGGTCGCCGCCCTTCGACGAGGCGCACGACCCGCTCAACAAGGACACCCGGCTCAAGACCAGGCTGGCCGCGCTGCGCGCGGCCGAGCAGCGCTGACCGGGGTTCAGGAACCGTCGGTGGCGTCGTCGATGACGTCGGGGCCGGGGTCGCCGAGGGGCGCGTAGGTCGTGCCGCCGCCGGGCATGCGGCGGAAGAACTCGACCGGCAGGATCGACCGGCGGTTCACGGTCGGTTGGCGACGTTCCACGAGGTGCTGCAGCGGAGCCGGCATGACGGCGCCGGTGCGCACTCCGCCCTGAGGATCGGTCGGGGTCGGTTGCGCCGCCGGAGCGAGGAGGCCGTCGAGACGCGGGGTGGTGGATCGCCCAAGATCCTCAGAATTCACTGGCGGAGCCTATCGGCAAGGCCGATAATCGTTAGAGCTATTCGGCCCAATTGCGTCGGACGCGCTCAGTGACCGGGCAAGCGCTTCCTGCGACCGGACGGTGCCAGCCGATCCTCCCTGTCGGTGCACAACAACCTGAGCAGGGCATTCACGCTACGCTGAGCGACCGCCCGCTGGCCATGTGGCGACCCCGTTAAGATCGGGTCACATTTCGGTCGCCGGGTCCGCTCGATCTGGCGCAATTCCGACAATGGGACTTCCGACGACCTGCGGGTCGCTGTGGACGGGGGCGGCCAACTCGGAATGGACCAGGCCGGTCAATGCGGCGAGGGTCCGACCGAGCACGACGTCGTCGGTGAGCTGCTGATCGGCGAGTCCCTCGGCCAGCTGCTCCAGCCCGGCCGGGCCGGCCGCGGCGTGCAGGACCCGCAGGACCGCCGCCTCGTCGCCGCCCAACCAGAACAGCGCGGGCGGTGTCCCGGGCAGCCCGACGAGGCAGCGCCCGTCCCCGGTGCTCACGATGCGGCACTCCTGCGCCCGGTAGGCGCCGGCCCGGACCACCGGTCCGGTCCGGTGGACCGGCTCCGGCTCCGGTGCGCCGAGCACGGCGCCGACCAGCCGCTCCGCGTCCGCGCCCAGCAGGTCGGCGTGCGCGGCCAGCCACGACCCGATCTCGCCGGCCCGCCGCGCCGCTGACGGCAGCACCGTGTGCTCGCCGAGCTCCGCGGCCTCCGGGCCGCCCAGGACGGCCTCGGCCAGCTCCGCGAGGCAGGCGTAGGCGTGGAAGGCGGCCAGGGTCTGCTCGACCGGCCAGGTCGTCGACCGCCACGACGGGCGGAAGCCCGGCGCCCCGTCGCCCGTCGCCCGAAGCAGGTCGCGGGTCATGGCCATGTCGAAGAGCCGCTGGTGGGCGGCCTCGTGAAGGATCGACTCGGCGATCTCGACCGGGGTGCCCGGGCGGACCATGACCAGGCCGGGCATGTGCCGGCTGGAGGCCGAGACCACGGAGGCCGACCGGTCGGGGTCGAGCACGGCGATCAGGGCGACGTGGCCGACGAGGTCGTCGAAGAGCTCGGGCACGAGCCGGCGCGCCAGGTCGAGGGCCGCCCCGACCTGGGCGCGGGCCCGGCGGTGGGCCGGCGGATCGGCGGCGGTGACGAGCCCGACCGGTGTCGGGGAGGACACCTCGGCGGCCACCGACCGCAGTGCCGGTTCCAGCAGCCGCTCGGCGCCCGGTCCGGCGACCACGACCGGCTCGGGCCGCACGCCGTCGACGCCGATCTCCCGCTCGGTGGGCAGGCGCAGGGCGGTCGGCGGACGCCGGCCGGAGAGCACCTCGCCGATGCGGAAGCGGGTGACCGGGTGGTCCAGGATCGACCGGGGGACGGCGCCGGGGCCGCGGATCAGCTCGACGGCCAGCGCGTAGAGCGCGCGGCGGTCGGCGAGCAGTTGCGCGCGCGAGCCGAACCGCGCGTGCGCGGCGACCACACCGCCCGGTCGGCCCGGTTCCGGCTGGTCAGCGGCCCGCTCGTCCGCCTCGACCCGACCGCGTCCGGTCATCGCCCACCCGCTTCCACAGCAGCACGACCCCGTGGCCCGGGAGCAGCCATGATCGCACGTCGGTCTCCTTGACCTGGTCCGCGGGTGCCCAGCGGGCCGGGTCGGTCTGGGCGCGGAACGCGAAGGACTGCAGCCGGAACAGGAAGTCCTCCTGGCCGTCGATCGCGAGGGGCGCGGCGTCGATGTGCATCCGCTCGACGAAGCACGGGTAGGGCGCCTGCCAGTAGCAGAACCCGTCGTCGACGCGCTGCAGAGTCATCGACCGCAGGCTCAGCCGCTGGATGGCGCTCACCCGGGTGGGCGCGGCCATCCGCCGCAGGTCGATCTCGAACACGCGCAGGCTGCTCATGTAGTCCTCGGGGCGCAGCCGGGGCAGCGCCCCCAGCGGCTCCCGGAAGAACGTGAGGTACTCCTCCCAGCGCCCGACCCGCACCTCGGTCAGCAGGGGGTGGTGGTCGAGGATCTCGTGCTGCTGGCCGGCGTGGTCGGTGAAGCGCAGCCCGATGCGGACGGAGGGCAACATCCCGTCGACGGAGTCGTGGAAGAGCGGGTCGACCGGGTCGTCGGGGACGAACCACAGCTCGAACAGCGGCTGGCGGCAGCCCAGCACGATCGACTCGCGCAGCGTCGCGTCGGACGTCGCGAAGATCATGAACTTGTCCGTGGGCACCCGCGTCGTGAAGCTGTAGCTGACCTGCATCACCAGCTGGTAGCTGTCCTCGTCGACCCGGTTGAGCCGGTACTCGACATCGGTGTGCTCGCTGATGGTCAGGTCGGAGCGGTCGAGCTGGCGGCCCTCGCCGCCGAGCAGCGAGGTGATGACCTCGTGGTTGTAGGGCGAGTCGCCGTAGACGCTGCCCAGCACCATGTCCAGCGCCTGCGCCGGCGGCACCGCGGTCAGCACGGCGGACTCCAGGCTGGCCGCCACGTCCCGGACGGTGCCCGCGACCGCCCGGTTGGTGCGCTCGACGACGTCGTCGATTCCCCGGGCCGCGTCCCGGCGCACCGCCCGGACCGCGACGTGCAGGGCGACCACCGTCACCGCGGCGAACGCGGTGAGCAGGGCCGACGCCACGGCCGCCACGCGCACCGGCTCGGCCAGCCCGAGCGACGGACCGACGAGGGCGAGCGCGGCGGCGGCGCAGGCCGCGGCGACCAGTCCCAGCGCGGCGACCACCGGGACGGGTGCGCTGGGCCACCGGCCGCCCGGCCGAGCTGGTCGTCCGACAGCCACCGCGCGACGAGCCCCCTCGGAGATGAGGACTCAATAGTCGGTTGTCGACCCGCGCGATTCAAGAGAGCGCTCGCGCCGTCAGGGCTCCTCGGACCAGTCGGGTCGATCCCGCACGTCGACGAAGAACGACACCTCGGCCGGCCGGCCGCGGGGCGCCACCCCCCGCTCCCGCTGCACGCGCTTGTACAGGGCCATCAGGTGCGAGGTCATGGTGAGCCGGGCGCCCACCTCGTCGCCCCGGCGGATCTGCACGACGATCTGGTTGTGGTCGATGCCGGCCTGGTCGTGCAGCTCCGGCGAGCGGTAGCTGTCGCGCCGCCACGCGGCGATCAACGGGACGACCGTGGTCAGCATGGCCTTGAGGTGGGCGTTGCCCGACGCGTCGGCGATCGCGGCGTGGAACTCCTCGTCGGCCTCCAGCAGGGCGTCGCGGTCGGCGAACGGGATCTCCTGGTGCGCGCGGCTGAGCTTGGCGATCCGGTCGCGCTGGCCGGGCGTGGCCCGCACCGCGGCCAGCGCCGCCGCCTGGCCCTCCAGCGCGATCCTGGTCTCCAGCACCTCGAGCACGTCGAAGTCGCCCGCGGTCATCGGTTCGAGCAGGCCGTCGGAGGCGCCCGGGCGGGGCTCGTCGGCCACGAACCAGCCCTGGCCGCGGCTGACCTCGATGAGGCCGCGGGCCTGCAGGCGCTGCAGGCCGGTGCGGACCGAGCTGCGGGCGACGCCGAACAGGCGGGCGAGCTCGGGCTCGCTGGGCAGCCGGTTGCCGGGGCGCAGCTCGCCGGTGCGGACCAGCTCGACGACCTTGTCGCCGACGAGCTCGGGCACGGGCTTGCGGGCGGCGCCGTCGAGCGTCCACCGGTCGTCGCGCGCAGCATCCGCGTCGGGTCGATCGGGCTCACGGGGAGCATCCACCGGAACCCTCCTCGGGTCTGTCGCGGTCGTGGTGCGGGCATGGCGGCCCGGCTGCTGTCGGACAACGGACCACGTGCGTGGGGACCTACCCTAGCAGCCGATCTGATCCGTCACCAAATTTCGGTATATCAGCCCCTCACTGCTGCTGTCTGACTGCGATGTTCGTTGACAGACAACAGACATCGGGCCACACTCGGTCCCATCTCCCCGACCGGTCCTCCCCGGGGTCGGTTCCGCGGCACCGGCGCCGCGGGTCCGGTCCCGGGGCACCGGCGCACGGTCCGCAGTCGTCCGCACGAAGGGGGTGCCCGTCATGGTCACGGCAGTCATCGCGATCGGCGTCGCGCTGCTGATCGTCTTCGCGACGGTGGTCGGCACGTCGATGGACACCGAACGCCGCCGTGCGCGGTGGCGTCGGGTGGCCGAGCAGCGCCGGCAGAGCGCCGAGCAGCGCCGCGCGCTGCTGCCCGAGTACATCGCCGACCCGGACCACGACCGTCCCGTCCACCCCGGCCGCCACAGCGGCTGACCGATCGTGACGGGCCGGGTTCCAGGCACCGCCGGCGCTGCGGAAGCGGAGCCCGGCCCGTCGATCCACGGCGGGAACCGCCGGGAACGGGCACCATCGGGGGTGAGACCACGGAGGTGCGCGTGCCCGACGAGCGACCCGGACCAGGAGGACCGTTCGACGACCTGTTCGAGCGGCTGTTCGAGAACCTGGAGAGCACCTTCGGTGATGCCATCCCGCGGCCCGACCGGTCCCCACGGGGCAACGGGTCGCGGGGCGCGCGCACGCCCCGGCTCGACCGGTTCGGCCGCGACCTGACCGCGGACGCGGCCGCCGGCCGGCTCGACCCGGTGGTTGGCCGCGACGCCGAGATCGAGCAGGTGCTCGAGGTGCTGTCGCGGCGCACCAAGAACAACCCGGTCCTGGTGGGCGACCCCGGGGTCGGCAAGACCGCGATCGCCGAGGGGATCGCCCAGCGCGTGGCCGACGGGCGCGTGCCCGACGCGTTGCGCGACGTGCGGGTGGTGTCGGTCGACCTGGCCGGCATGGTCGCGGGCACCAAGTACCGCGGCGAGTTCGAGAAGCGGCTGACCGGGGTCATCGAAGAGGTCACCGGGGCCGACCGCTCCATCGTGCTGTTCGTCGACGAGTTGCACACCGTCGTGGGGGCCGGCGCGGCCGAGGGCGCGCCCATGGACGCCGGCTCGATCCTCAAGCCCGCCCTCGCCCGGGGCGACCTGCGGATGATCGGGGCGACGACGGCGGGCGAGTACCGCCGCCACATCGAGCGCGACCCGGCGCTGGAGCGCCGGTTCGCGCCGGTGCGGGTACCGGAGCCGTCGGTGGCCGGCACCGTCGAGATCCTGCGCGGGCTGGCCGGGCGCTACTCCGAGCACCACGGGGTGCGGATCGAGGACGCCGCGCTGGTCGCCGCCGCCGAGCTGACCGACCGCTACGTCACCGACCGCTTCCAGCCCGACAAGGCCATCGACGTCATCGACAGGGCCGCCGCGCGCGCCCGCATCCGGCACGCCGACCCGAGCGACCCCACGAGCCGGCCGACCGGTCCGTCCAAGCCATCCGGGCCCTCCGGAGCGTCCGAGGAGCCGGCGCCGGCCGCCGGGCCGCCCGGCGACGACCGGCTCGACCAGCTGCGCCGCGCCCGCGACGTCGCCGTCGACGCCGAGGACTACGAGCGCGCCCACCTGCTCACCCGGGAGATCGAGGCCGCCGAGGCCGCCGGCCCCGCGGTCACGGTCAGCAAGCCGGCGCCGTCCCCGCCGCCTCCCCCCTCGGCGCCGGCCGAGGCCACCGTCACCGCCGACGACGTGGCCGCGGTCGTCGCGCAGAGCACCGGCATCCCGGTCGCCCGGCTCACCGCGGGCGAGCGCGACCGGCTCCTGGAGCTGGAGGAGCTGCTGCACCTGCGGGTGGTCGGGCAGGACGAGGCCGTCGAGGCCGTCGCCGACGCGGTCCGCGCCGGGCGGGCGGGGCTGTCGCACCCGGAGCGGCCGGTCGGGTCGTTCCTGTTCCTGGGCCCCACCGGGGTCGGCAAGACCGAGCTGGCCAGGGCGCTGGCCGAGGCGCTGTTCGGCAGCGTCGACGCGTTGCTCCGCTACGACATGAGCGAGTACTCCGACAAGGGCAGCGCGATGCGCCTGGTCGGGGCGCCGCCCGGGCACGTCGGCTACGACGACGCCGGCCAGCTCACCGAGGCCGTGCGCCGCAGCCCGTACGCGGTGCTGCTGCTCGACGAGATCGAGAAGGCGCACGCCGACGTCACCGCCACGCTGCTGCAGGTGCTCGACGCCGGGCGGCTCACCGACGCGCACGGCCGCACGGTCGACTTCACGCACACCGTCGTGATCATGACCAGCAACCTGGGCGCCGATCGGCTGCTGGCCGCGGCGGCCGCGGGCCAGCCGGTCGAGCAGGTCCGCGACCAGCTGCTGACCGCGACCCGGGCGCACTTCCGCCCGGAGTTCCTCAACCGGATCGACGACATCGTGCTGTTCCACGCGCTCGGCCGCGACGAGCTGCGCCGCATCACCCGGCTGATGCTCGCCGGGACCGCCCAGCGGCTGGCCGCCCAGCGGATCGACCTGCGGGTGAGCGACGCCGCGGTCGACTGGCTCGCCGAGCACGGCCACGAGCCCGAGCTCGGCGCCCGACCGCTGCGCCGCACGATCAACCGGGAGCTCGAGCGCAAGCTCGCCCGGTTGATCATCGGCGCGCGGGCGGGCGCCGGGCAGCGGGTCACCGTCGACGTGACCGGCGGCGTCCGCGACGGCGAGCTGCAGGGCGAGCTCGGCGGCGCGGAGCTGACGATCGAGGTCACCGACGGCTGACCCGCGGGTGCCGGCGCCCGATCAGCGGTTGCCGGCGCCCACCCCGGCCAGCAGGTCGGGCAGGGGTGTGGTCGCCGCGACCGCGGCCGGGCGGGTCACGAAGCAGTCGGCGTGGTACCACCCGTCCGCCTCCCGACCGGTGGGGTCGAGGCCGCGGCGGGCGACGTCGGCGTTCGCCGCCCGGAACTCGCCGTCGTCGGCGAACCGGCGCTGCACGAACGTCTCCCCCTCCACCCGCTCGGTGACCAGCCCGAACTCCGCCAGCGCCGCGGCCACGTCGGCGTAGTCGAACACCCGCAGCACGAACACCACGAGCCAGGCGTCGCCCGGGTCGTCCATGCACCGCAGGAGGCGCTCGAACGTGCGGTGCCCGATGTAGCCGACGCCCCCGGTGCACACCACCAGCCCGGTCCGGGCGACGCCCGCCGCCAGCTCGGGCGAGGGGTCACCGGCTTCCAGGTCCTCGGCCCAGCCGTCGGTGAGCAGGCCGGTGCGGCGGGCGTAGTCGATCGCCGGGGCGGAGACGTCCAGCCCGAGCGTGGGCAGGTCGGGACGACGCAACCGCTCGGCGTAGAACACGCGGTCGGCCTCGATCAGCTCGTCGGCCGGGAGGTCGGCGAGGTCGGGGTCGGTCGCGCGGGCGGTGATGTCGTCGAGATCGAGCCGGTGGCGCAGCAGCGCCGCGTTGATGCCGTAGGAGCAGCACAGGTCGAGCACGGGCCGCGGGTCGCCCGCGGACCGGGCGGCGAGCACGGCCTCCACGACCGGCAGCGCCCGCTGCGGGATCTGGTACTCCAGCCCGGCCAGCGCACCGAAGTAGGCGCGGGGATCGGGTTGAGTGTAGATGTCGGTGAAATCGGTCTTGATGGAACCGGTCAGGGCGTTGTCGTCGAGCAAGGGCACACACCTTTCCTCTCGTGTTCGGTTGGTCCTCTCGGCTGGTGGGGCGGGGGAATGGAGGGGTCAGCCGCCGGCGAGCAGGTCGTCCAGCTCGCGGACCGCGCGGGGCAGCTCGGCCGCGTAGGCCGTCATCTGCTCCCGGACCGCGCGGGGGGTGCTGAGGTAGATGTGGAAGCGGTCGGGCAGCAGCGCGTAACCGACGCCGATGCAGGTCAGGCTGGTCGACCCGAACCCCCAGTAGCGCACGTTCGGGCTGGGCACCGCGCTCGTGCTGAGGTAGTCGTCGCGCATGACCAGCCAGCCCGGGGTCTCGTAGAGCGGCAGCGGACCGGTCACCCCGAGCTCGGCGCCGCGCCGGCGCGCGATCATCTGCAGCTCCCACAGGTGCTGCTCGGGCGCCTGGCCCGCCTGGCACTCGCGGGCGCGGCGCACGTGGGCGTCCGCGGCGGCGCGCAGGGCCGCGCGGCGGGCGTCGGCGTCGGCGCCCGGGTCGGCCATGGCCGTGACGAACCGGACGACCTCCGGCGTGACGACCCGCATCGCCTCGGTGCGCCCGTGGCGGAACTGCCGGGTCGCGATCGACTCGTAGGTCGCGCCGACGTGGCCGCGGGAGCGGTGGTGGGCCAGCTGGAAGGCCATCTGGGCGAAGGCGTCCGGCGACATCCCCAGCTGCTTGGCCCGCTCGGCGCCGAAGCCCTCGACCGCGACGAGCGCCGATGCGGTGTCGGCGGCGTAGGCGGCGAAGTCGGCGGCGGCGCCGTCGACGTCGGCGCGCATGTCGGCGTCGAGCACGAACTCGACGGGCGCCCAGCTCGGCGCGGTCCGTGCCCCGGCCGGGTCCGGCCGGTCGACGGGCCTGGTCAGCAGGGTGTCCAGGAACGCGATGACGGTGGTGCCGTCGAGGCGGCAGTGCTCGCCGTTGTAGCCGGCCGTGCCGTCGGCGAAGACGATCAGCGAGATGCTCTTGTCGAACCAGCGGTTGCGGCTGTCGCCGTGCAGCAGCTGGTCGCTTGCCTGCAGCGGCTCGTCGGGCGTCGCGTCCTCCAGGCACACGCACAGCAACGCGGTCTCCACCGCGTCCATCGCCTCGCGGTTGCGGGAGTCGTGGTCGAGCAGCCGGGCCCGGCTGCGCGCCCACTCGGCGCGCGCCTTCGTGGTCAGCGCCCCCACGCCGGCTCCCCGGCCGGACGCCTCGGACGCGGCCAGCACCGCGCGCAGGCCCGCCTCGATCTCCGCGACGGTGTGCGGCTCGCCGTCCTCGCCGATGACGTCGAGCCGGTAGGCGTTGCCGCGGTGCAGGACCAGGATGTGGCGCTCGCGCGACGGCCCGGGCCACTGCGGCGTGTACGGGGTGCGGGCGGTGTCGCGCAGCTCGCCGGGGATGCGGCAGGCCGAGAACAGGTAGCGGTTCTGCTCCATCGACAGCGGCTGGCCGCGCTGCACGGCCGGGGCCAGCTCCTCGGCGTCGACCAGCCGCTTGTAGGCCAGCGCCCCGGCGACCAGGTGCGCCGCGCGCGGGACCTGGCCCTGGGGCGAGTCGGCGAACAGGAAGAAGAAGTTGGCGTTGAGCGCGATCCGGTCGCGCCGACCGAGGTAGCGGTCCTCCCAGAACTCGTCGAGCCAGCTGTGCACGCCCTCGGTGGCGTCGTAGCGCTGCAGGTCGGCGTGCAGCACCGGGCCCGGGCCGTCGGGGGCGGTGAACCGGGCCAGCGCGGCCTCCGTCCGGGCCGCCTGCTCCTCGGTGAGCAGCGGGGAGCACCACTGCAGGAAGCGCTGGGCGGTCTCCTCCAGGGTCGGCAGCGGCACCCGCGGCAGCAGGTCCTCGTTGCCGAACGTGCGGGCTGACAGTTGCGGGCTGGCGTGCATCGGGTCCTCGGGTCGGGGTGCGGAGCGGGCGGGCGGCCGGCGGGAGGGGCGGGTCGGGCGGGGTCAGTCCATGAGCTGGTCGACCCGGGCGGCCGGCCGCGCCGCCGTGTGGGCGGGGGTGAGGCGACCGAACAGCTGCCGGGTCCGCTCGGGCGTGCCGAGCACGCCCGGCCGCCGGCTGTAGGCCAGGATCGCGCTGTGCCGGGCGGTGGCGCCCTCGACCCGGCGCACGCGGTGCAGCGAGTAGCGGCCCCGGAACAGCTGCAGGTCACCGGGGCGCAGGGTCAGCAGCCGCGGCGCCCGCGCGGCCCGGCCCTCCAGCACGGCGCGCACGTCGTCGAGGTTCTCCGCCTCCGGCGTGCGGATGTTCGCGCTGTACTCGAACTCCCCGCCCGATTCCGGCTGCTGGGTCAGCAGGCTGACGGTGAACTCGTTGGTGTCGAAGTGCCACGGGTGCCCGCGGCCGGGGCTGAGCACGTTCAGGCAGAGCCCGGACAGCGGGTCGGCCAGCTCGTGCACCTCCGGCAGGTCGAAGCAGTCGGCCACGAAGCGGCGGAACGGTCCGCTGGTGTAGAGGCGTTGGACGGTGGCCGTGACGGGGATGAGGTCGCGGGCGACGAAGGCGTTCTCGCGGGCCGTCGTCACGCGGGCCGGGTGGCCCTCGGGCAGCCGCGGGTCGGGCGCGGTGTTGTAGACGTTCACCAGCGCGACCTCGGTGTGGGCCGAGGGCGCCACCGCAGCGCACTCGCGGCGCAACCGCTCCCGCAGCTCGGGGCGGACGAAGTCGGCGAGCACGCTGCACCCGTCGGTGCGCAGGTCGTCGCGGACGCGCGCGACGACCTCGGCCCGGGCGGGATCGGTGGGGTCGGCCAGCGGGTAGCGGTCGGTGTCGACGAGCGCGGCGAGTACCTCGGCGGCGTGGCCTCCCTCGTCGGTGGGGCTGTGGGTGGGGCTGTGGGTGGGGCTGTGGGTCGGGCGGTGCTCGGTGTCGGCCTCGTCGCCGGGCGCAGCCATCGACATCCTCTCGCTCGCCGCTCCCCTGCCGCGGGGACGTCCGCCGTGGGGCTCGGTGCGTGTGCCGCAGCGCCCGTCCTCCCATACAAACCGGCTCCCGCGGCCCTGGCTACCGGACGAACGGCGGCAAAAGGCGTCTCGGTCACCCGTACGGGTGTGAAGTCGATAACACGACGTGGGCGTCCTGCTCCGTTCCGCCGACGCCCACCCCGGGTTCAGATAGTGAACCGGGTGCCCGTCACGCGGGCGGCGCAACGGCGCCGGCGACCGAGGGAGCCGCGGCCCGCGCCCGCCGCACGTACGGCGCCACGGGGCTCAGCTGCAGCGCCTCGGGCAGGCACAGCAGCACGTCACGCCGCCCGGTCAGGGTGACCAGCCCGTCGCGCACCGCGGCGGGCAGCTCGATGACGCCCTCCCACACCTGGTACAGCACCCCCAGCGACGAGCGGACCGTGGCGTCGACGTCGTAGCCGGGGTCGGTGAAGCACAGCGAGACGTCCTGCGGGGCCACGACGAACCAGAACCGCGCCCGGCGCGCGTCGGGGACCTGCACGTGCAGCACCACCCGGCGCTCGCCGAACGGCGCCGGGTCGATACCGCCGCGGATCCACCACATGAGCACCGTCGGGTCGAGCTCGTCGGAGCGCGGCTCGCCGAACGCCCACCGCGCACCCCACTCGGCCAGCCCGAAGATGAGCGGGCGCAGCTCCTCGCCGGCCGCGGTCGGCCGGTAGCCGACGCCGTCGCGCTCGACCAGGCCGTCGCGCTCCAACTGGCCCAGCCGCTTGGACAGCAGCCCGCGCGACATGCCGGGCAGGCCCCGGGCCAGCTCGTTGAACCGGGTCGCGCCGACCAGCAGGTCGCGCATCACCAGCAGCGTCCACCGATCGCCGAGCACTTCGAGCGCCCGCGTGATCGGGCAGTACTGGCCGTAGCGCGACATGCTGTGATCGTCCTCCCCGCGGTTCAGTTCCGGAACTAGTTGCGGCCGCCGAACGGGTGCACGGTTCCGGCATGACCGTCACCGACCACCCGGCGCTCGACACGACGAGCGCGCCGGGCACCCCACGGATACCCCCGATCAGCGACGCGGACGTCGTCGCTCTCGCCGCGGAGGTCGGCCGCGCGGCCGCGCCGTTCGACGCCGGGCACGACCGCGACGCCACCTTCGTCACCGAGGCCTACGCCGCCATGGCCGAGCACGGCTACCTGCGCCTGGCCGTGCCGACCGAGCTGGGCGGTCTGGGCGCGACGCTGCGCCAGGTCGTGCTGGCCGAGCTGGAGTTGGGCCGACACTCCGGGGCCTCGGCGCTGGCCGCGGCCATGCACCTGTACCTGACGCTGGTGCAGCGCTGGCGGCTGCGCAACGGCGCGGGCGACGCGGAGGCGGCGCTGCGCCGGGTGGCGCAGGAGGGCCTGGTGCTCGCCACCAGCGGCGGCTCGGACTGGGTGTGCCCGACCACGACCGCCACCGAGGTCGAGGGCGGCTACCGCTTCGACGGGCGCAAGGGCTTCTGCTCCCAGGCACCGGTGGCCGGGGTGCTGTCCACCTCGGCGGTACTGGGTGAGCCCGGCCCCGACGCCGTCGTGCTGCACGCCGGGGTGCCGATGACCGCACCGGGCGTACGGCTCGAACAGACCTGGGACACCCTCGGCATGCGCGGCACCGCGAGCCACGACGTCGTGTTCGACGGTGTCTTCGTGCCCGCCGAGAAGATCATGGGCAAGCGCCCCTACGGCGTGCTGGCCGGTCCGCTGCTGGCCGCCGCCGTGCACTTCGCGCCGGTCGCGGCCGCTGCCTACCTGGGCGTGGCCCGCGGCGCGCACGACGAGGTGCTGCGGCTGCGGACCGGCTCCGACGCGCCGGGGACCGTGCGCCGGGTCGGCGAGATGGCCGGCAGGCTCCGCGTGGCCCGCTGGGCGCTGCTCGCCGCCGTCGACGAGGTCGGCGACCACCTGGCCGTCGACGAGGCCACCCTCGCCACCGTGATGACGGCCAAGCGGCACGCCGTGCTGGAGGCGCGGGCGGTCGTCGACACCGCCCTGGAGGTCGCCGGCGGGCGGGCGTTCTACCGCACGTCGCCGCTGGAGCGCGCCTACCGCGACGTCCGCGGCGGACCGTTCCACCCGCTGACCCCGGAGGACACGCTGACCCTCGTCGGGCGCCGGGAGCTGGCCCCGGTCAGCGGCTGAGCACCTCGGCGTCGCCGAAGACGAACGGGCTGGCCGCCGACTCGGACAGGAAGTCGGCGAACGGACCGGGCTCGAACGGGGCGGCCGCCTCCAGCCGGGCGCGCAACTCGTCGGGCAGCACGAGGTCGGCCGCGGCGACGACGTCCGCGACCTGCCCGGCGGTGCGCACGCCGACCAGTGGGTGCACCGCCGCCGACCGGGCGCGGGTCCAGGCGATCGCGACCCGCGCCGGGGTGGCGCCCAGCTCGTCGGCGACGGCGCGCACGGCCGCCGCCGCGGACCGCTGCCGCGCGGTGGGCTCGGGCACCCGGGCGGTCGAGCCGGTCAGCGCGCCGTGCCCGAGCGTCCCGAAGGCCGCCACGCTCAGCCCGAGCGCCTCGGCCATCGGGAGCACCTCACGCTCGACGTCGCGGTCGACGAGGTTGTAGGGCACCTGCACGGCGGCGAACGGCGTCCATGCCCGCCACTCGGCGAGCGCGTCGGCCCGGGAGACGACCCAGGCCGGGGCGTCGGAGATCCCGACGTACAACACCTGGCCGGCGCGCACCGCGTCGTCCAGGGCGCGCAGGGTCTCCTCGATCGGGGTGCGCGGGTCCCAGGTGTGCACCCAGAGCAGGTCGACGTGGTCGGTGCGCAGCCGGCGCAGGCTGCGCTCCAGCGACAGCCGCAGGTTCTTGCGGTGCCCGCCGGCGGCGTTCGGGTCGGAGCGGTCGCGGCTGAGGGTGAACTTGGTGGCCAGCACGAACCGGTCGCGGTCGGTCAGCACCTGCCCCAGCACGGCTTCGCTGTCGCCGTAGGCGGACGCGGTGTCGATGACGTTGCCGCCCGCGCCGGCGTAGGCGTCGACGACCCGCCGGGCCTCGTCGACGCCGGTGGACGGCCCGCCGAACGACATCGCCCCGAGGAACACCTCCGAGACCCGCAGTCCGGTCCGGCCGAGCAGTCGGTAGCGCATGGAGATCGACGCTGCCGGAGGCCGGGGCGCGGAGGGAGGCCGCGGTGGGGCCCCCTTCCTAGACTCGCGGCCGTGACCGCACCCGGTTCCAACGCGCTCGGCGAGTTCCTGCGGGCGCGCCGCGAGGCGACCGCCCCCGCGGCGGCCGGG
>NZ_JAHDTH010000182.1 GCF_018531445.1 Pseudonocardia lacus | reverse complement strand
CGGCGGGCTGAAGGGCGGCATCGGGACGGCCAGCACCGTGCTGGAGGGCGGGGCGGTCGTCGCCGCGCTGGCCGCGGTGAACGCGGCGGGCTCCGCGGTCGACCCGGCCACCGGTGCGCCGCTGGCCGCCCGGCTCGGGCACGACGGGGAGTTCCCGGAGGTCCCGGTCACCGCGGTCGGGCTCGACGCGCTGCGCGCCGCGGCCGCCGCGCCGCCGCGCCTGGCCACGGCCACCACCCTGGCCGTCGTCGCCACCGACGTGACGCTGGACAAGGCCGGCTGCGCCCGGCTGGCCGCGATGGGCCACGACGGGCTGGCCCGCTCGCTGTCGCCCGTGCACACCGCGCTGGACGGCGACATCGTCTTCGGGCTGTCGACCGCGGCGCGCCCGGCGCCGACCCTGCCGGAGCTGATCGCCCTGCAGGCCGCCGCGGCCGACGTCGTCGCCCGGGCCGTGGTGCACGCGCTGCTGGCGGCCACGACCACCACGACGAGGGCCGGGACGTTCCCGTGCTACCGGGAGCTGGCCGCCCGGTCCTGACGGTCGCCGGTCTCCTCGGCCAGCGAGGCCAGCGCCGCGGCGCTCGCCGAGCCCGGCGCGGCGTGGTGGAGCACCAGCAGTTGGCCGCCGGTGTCGCCGATGGGCAGCTTCTCCCGGCGCAGCTCCAGGTCCCCGAGCCGTGGGTGGCGCAGCCGGACCGGGCCGCCGGCCAGCGCGGCGACGTCGTGGCGCGCCCACAGCCGCCGGAACGGCTCGCTCGCCAGCGACAGCTCGCCGACCAGCCGGACGATCCGCGGGTCGTCGACGTCGGTGCCGATGGACGAGCGGAACGCGGCCACCATGCCGCCGATCGCGTGCTCCCAGTCGGGCAGCAGGTCGCGCTCGTCGGGGTCGAGGAAGACCGCGCGCAGCCGGTTGGTCCCCGGCCGCAGTCCCGGCCACAGCGCGGTCGCGAGCCGGTTGGCCGCCAGCACGTCGAACGTGCGGTCCTCGACGAACGCCGGCACGTTGAGCACGTCCAGCAGCTGGCGGATGCCGGCCGGCACGGCCGCGGGCCGCGGGGCGCGCCGCACCTCCGGCGCGGCCAGCCCCATCAGGTACCGGGTGGCCTCGGTGTCCAGCTGCAGCACCCGGGCCAGCGCCCGCAGCACCTGCGGCGACGGGTTGCGGTCGCGGCCCTGCTCGAGGCGCAGGTAGTAGTCGGCGCTGATGCCGGCCAGCGTGGCGACCTCCTCGCGGCGCAGCCCGGGGGTGCGCCGCACCCCGGCGACCCGCAGCCCCACGGAGGCCGGGTCCACCAGCTCCCGGCGCGCCCGCAGGTGGTCGCCCAGCGCGTTCGACCTGGTCACCGGGCCGATTCTAGGGACGCGGCGCCGGCCGTGCCTGGTCCCCGCGGTCCCAGGATGATCGGGACGCCCCCGCGGTGCCCGCGCGGGTACATCGTGGAGGAAGCTCCCCGGGACCGGGGAGCGGGAAGGAACGCGATGACATCCCCCGAGCTCCCCGGCGGCACCTACCGGGTCGGCGACCTCGACCTCACGCGCTTCGGCTACGGCGCCATGCAGCTGGCCGGGCCCGGCGTGTTCGGCCCCCCGAAGGACCGCGCCGCGGCCGTCGCCGTGCTCCGCGAGGTCGTCGAGCTGGGCATCACCCACATCGACACCTCGGACTACTACGGCCCGCACGTCACGAACGAGATCATCCGCGAGGCGCTCGCCCCCTACCCGGACGGCCTGCACATCGTCACCAAGGTCGGCGCCCGCCGCGACGACGAGGGCGGCTGGCCGCACGCGCGCTCGCCGCAGGAGCTGCGCGACCAGGTCCACGACAACCTGCGCCGCCTCGGCCTCGACGCCGTGGACGTGGTCAACCTGCGCATGGGCGGCTTCGACGCCCCCGAGCCCGGCTCGATCGCCCCGCAGGTGGAGGCGCTCGCCGAGCTGCAGCAGCAGGGCCTGGTCCGGCACATCGGGCTGAGCACCGTCACCGCGGAGCAGTTGGCCGAGGCCCGGACGATCGCCCCCATCGTCTGCGTGCAGAACCTCTACAACATCGCCCGCCGCCAGGACGACGCCCTGGTGGAGCTGACGGCGCAGCAGGGCATCGCGTTCGTGCCGTACTTCCCGCTCGGCGGGTTCTCCCCGCTGCAGTCCGACGCGCTGAACAAGGTGGCCGCCGAGCTGGGCGCCACGCCGATGTCGGTCGCGCTGGCCTGGCTGCTGCAGCGCTCGCCGAACATCCTGCTGATCCCGGGCACGTCGTCGGTGGCGCACCTGCGCGAGAACGTCGCGGGCGCCGGGCTGGAGCTGCCCGCCGACGCGGTCGCGGAGCTCGACGCGATCGGCGCCTGACCCGCCCCCGTCGAGAACGAACTTGTCGTGATCAACACGCCCTGTTGATCACGACAAGTTCGTTCTCGACGGTGTGGGCCGGGGGTCAGCCGCCGGCGAAGGGGGGCAGGACGTCCAGGACGGCGCCGTCGTGCAGCGCGGCCGACAGGTCCCGTGCGGCGACCTCGTCGAGCAGGTAGCTGCACCGGTCGAGCACCGTCGCCAGCGCGGCACCGTGCTCGGCGCGCAGCGCGTCGAGCAGGTCGGCGACCGTGGCGCCCGCCCCGACCTGCACCTTCTCCTCCTCGACGCCCGCAGCGGCCCGGGCGGCGGCGAAGTAGCGCACGACGACGGTCATGTCGGCCATCCTCGCTCAGCCCCCGATCGCGCTCATCGGACGGTCGGGCTGCAGGAAGCCCGGCTCGTCGATGCCGTGCCCGGCGAGCTTGCCCCACATCGCGGTGCGCCAGGTGTCGGCGATCTCGGCGTCGGTGGCGCCGCCGCGCAGCAGGGCGCGCAGGTCGGTCTCGGTGCGCGCGAACAGGCACGAGCGGACCTGGCCGTCGGCGGTGAGCCGGGTGCGGTCGCAGGCGCCGCAGAACGGGCGGGTGACCGAGGCGATCACGCCGACGACCGAGGGGCCGCCGTCGACCAGCCACCGCTCGGCGGGGGCGCCGCCGCGCTCGGTCGGGTCGGGGGTGAGCGTGAAGGCCGTGCGCAGCTTCTCCATGATCTCGCCGGCGGTGATCATCTCGGTGCGCTCCCAGCCGTGCTGGGCGTCGAGCGGCATCTGCTCGATGAATCGCAGTTCGTAGCCCTCGTCCACGGCGAAGCGCAGCAGGTCGACGGCCTCGTCGTCGTTCTGCCCGCGCAGCAGCACGCTGTTGATCTTGATGGGCTTCAGGCCGGCCGCGCGGGCGGCGGCCATGCCGGCGAGCACGTCGGAGAGCCGGTCGCGGCGGGTGATCGTGGCGAAGCGCTCGGGTCGCAGGGTGTCCATCGAGACGTTGAGCCGGTCGACCCCGGCCGCGGCCAGCGCCTCGGCCCGGCGGGCCAGCCCGATGCCGTTGGTGGTCAGCGAGATGTCCGGACGCGGCCGCAGGGCCGCCGACGCCGTGATCAGCTCCTCCAGGCCGCGGCGCAGCAGCGGCTCGCCACCGGTGAACCGCAGCTCCTCGATCCCGAGGTCGCGGACCGCGATGGTGATCAGCCGCAGCAGCTCCTCGTCGGCGAGCTGCTCCGACTTGGGCATCCACTCCAGGCCCTCGGCCGGCATGCAGTACGTGCAGCGCAGGTTGCAGCGGTCGGTCAGGGAGATGCGCAGGTCGGTGGCCACCCGGCCGAACGTGTCGATCAAGCGGGGGTCGGCGGGGCGGTTCGGGTCCGGCGGGGCGGTCCGGCGGACCGCGGGGAGGCCGAGCTCGGTTGCCGTCACGGCTCCAGCGTAACCGCGCTCGGCGATCTCCAGCGGTCCCGCGACCTGCCCGGACGAGCATCTCCGCATCCGCGGTGCCCGGCCGGCGGCGAACCCGCAAACGCGCACCCGCCGCCCCCCGTCGGCCGTCCTTCCGGTCAGGACGCTGCCGGGCCGGGAGAGGGGGTCAGCTGTGCCGGGCGAGTTCCTGGCGGGCGACGGTGCGCAGGTGCACCTCGTCGGGGCCGTCGGCCAGGCGCAGGGCGCGGGCCCAGACGTAGAAGTAGGCCAGCGGGGTGTCGTCGCTCATCCCGGCGCCACCGTGGATCTGCAGGGCCCGGTCGATCACGGCGCAGGCGATCCGCGGGACCACGACCTTGATCGCGGCGATCTCGGTGGCGGCGCCCTTCGCGCCGTACCTGTCGATCAGCCAGGCCGTCTTGAGCACCAGCAGCCGGGCCTGCTCGACCTCGATCCGCGACTGCGCGATCTGCTCGCGCACGACGCCCTGGTCGGCCAGCGGGCGGCCGAACGCGACGCGGCCCTGCGCCCGGCGCACCATCAGGTCGATGGCGCGCTCGGCCATCCCGATCAGGCGCATGCAGTGGTGGATGCGGCCGGGGCCGAGCCGGGCCTGGGCGATGGCGAAGCCGCCGCCCTCCTCGCCGAGCAGGTTGCTCGCCGGCACCCGGACGTCGTGGAAGGCGATCTCGGAGTGGCCGTGCTGGTCCTGGTAGCCGAACGTGGGCAGGTGCCGGACGATCTCCAGGCCGGGGGTGTCGCGGGGGACCAGCACCATCGACTGCTGGCGGTGCTTGGGCGCGTCCGGGTCGGTCTTGCCCATCACGATGAAGATCTTGCAGCGGGGGTCGGCGGTGCCCGAGATCCACCACTTCTTGCCGTTGATGACGTAGTCGTCGCCGTCGCGGCGGATCGAGGTCTGCACGTTGGTGGCGTCGGAGGAGGCGACGTCGGGCTCGGTCATCGCGAACGCCGAGCGGATCTCCCCGGCCAGCAGCGGCTCCAGCCACTCCTGCTTCTGCTCGGGGGTGCCGAACAGGTGCAGCGTCTCCATGTTGCCGGTGTCGGGGGCCTGGCAGTTGATCGCCTCGGGGGCGATCACCGGCGACCAGCCGGACACCTCGGCGACCGCGGCGTACTCCAGGTTCGACAGCCCGGAGACGGCCGGCAGGAACAGGTTCCACAGCCCGCGGGCGCGCGCCTCCGCCTTCAGCGTCTCCACGACCGGCGGCAGGTCCCACTCCTGGGCGGTGCCCCGGCGCTCGTTGCGGAAGGCGTCGTAACCGGCTTCGGCCGGAAGCACCTCCTCGTCGAGGAACGCGCGCATGCGCTTGGTGTAGTCGTCAGCTGCGGCGCTGGGTGCGAAATCCACGGTCGCAGCAAACCACACCATCGCCGCCGCCTGGCCGAACTCGCAGATGCGGACATAGGATCGCGATCGTGCCGCAGTTCAGGATCGCCGATGCCGCCCGCCTGCTCGGGGTCAGCGACGACACCGTCCGCCGCTGGATCGACGCCGGGACGCTGTCCGTGCGGGTCGACGGGTCGAACCGGAAGGTGGTCGACGGGGCCGAGCTGGCCGCGTTCGCGCGCAAGCAGGCCTCCGTGCCGCCGGACCCGTCGGGTGTGCAGAGCTCGGCGCGGAACCGGCTGGTCGGTCTGGTCACCGCGGTCGTGTCCGACCGGGTGATGGCGCAGGTGGAGATGCAGTGCGGGCCGCACCGGATCGTCTCGCTGATGTCGGCGGAGGCGGTCCGGGAGCTGGGGTTGGAGCCCGGCGTGCTGGCCGTGGCCGTGATCAAGTCGACCACGGTCGTGGTCGAGACTCCGGGCGGCACATCGTGATCGCCGGGGCGAAGAAGCTCGCCGTGCTCGTCGCCGCAGGTGCGGCGCTGGCGCTCGCCGGCTGCGGGTCGGGCGGGGAGGCGGGCGCACCGGCCGGTGCCGCGCCGGGCGCCGCCGCCCCCGAGGCCCGCGACCTGACGGTCTTCGCCGCCGCCTCGCTCACCGAGACCTTCACCGACCTGGGGAAGCAGTTCGAGGCCGTCCACCCCGGCGTCACCGTCAGGTTCAACTTCGGCGCCTCGTCGGACCTGGCCCAGCAGATCGTCAACGGCGCCCCGGCCGACGTGTTCGCCTCGGCCAGCGACGCCACCATGAAGACCGTCACAGACGCCGGCGCGAACGCCGCCGAGCCCACGGTCTTCGCCACGAACGCCCTGCGGATCGCCACCGCCCCGGGCAACCCGAAGGGCATCGCCACCTTCGCCGACCTCACCCGACCCGACCTGAAGGTGGTCGTCTGCGCGCCGCAGGTGCCCTGCGGCGCCACCGCCGAGAAGATCGAGAAAGCCACCGGCGTCACACTCACTCCGGTCAGTGAGGAACCCGACGTCAAGTCCGCGCTGGGCAAGGTGACCTCCGGCGACGCCGACGCCGGGCTCGTCTTCGTCACCGACGTCACCAGCGCGGGCGACGACGTGCAGGGCGTCCCCTTCCCGGAGGCCGAGCGGGCCGTCACCACCTACCCGATCACCGTGCTCGCCGACGCCCCGCAGCCCGACCTGGCCGCGGAGTTCCAGCAGCTGGTGACCGGTGAGCGGGGCCGCATGGCGCTGGAGGCCGTGGGCTTCGGGACCCCGTGACCACCGCGGGGACGAAGGGTCGTGCGCGCCGCAGCGGCCCGGCGCGCACGAGCCAGGCGGTGGCGCTGCCCGGGCTGCTCTGGGTGCCGGCCGCCGTCGCGTTCGCGCTGATCGCGCTGCCCGTACTCGGGCTGGCCCTGCGCGCCGACTGGCCGCGGCTGCCGGCGCTGCTGTTCAGCGGGCCGGCGCTGGCCGCGCTGCGGCTGTCGCTGGTCACCGCGGCCATCTCCACGGCGCTGTGCGTCGTGCTGGGCGGGCCGCTCGCGGTCGTGCTGGCCCGCGGCCGGCTGCCCGGGATGCGGCTGCTGCGCTCGATCGTGCTGCTGCCGCTGGTGCTCCCGCCGGTCGTCGGCGGGCTGGCGCTGCTGTTCCTGCTGGGGCGACGGGGTCTGCTCGGCGCCCGGCTCGACCTGTGGTTCGGCATCACCGTCCCGTTCAGCACGGCCGCCGTCGTGCTCGCCCAGACCTTCGTGGCGCTGCCGTTCCTGGTGGTCAGCGTGGAGGGGGCGCTGCGCACCGCGGGCCAGCGCTACGAGGCCGTCGCCGCGACCCTCGGGGCCGCACCCGGCTACGCGTTCTTCCGGGTGACCGTGCCGCTGGTGCTGCCGGGGCTGCTGTCCGGGGCGGTCCTCGGGTTCGCCCGGTGCCTGGGCGAGTTCGGTGCGACGATCGCGTTCGCCGGGAGCCTGGAGGGCACCACCCGGACCCTGCCGCTGCTGGTCTACCTGGAGCGGGAGACCGACGTCGACGCGGCGGTGGCGCTGTCGCTGCTGCTGGTCGTGGTGGCGGTGGTCGTGATCGCGGTGGCCCGGCCGCGGTCGGGGGAGGGACTGGGATGACCGCGGGCGTGGACGCGCGGGTGCTGGTCCGCCGGCCGTCGTTCGAGCTGGACGTCCGGCTGCGCGTCGAGCCCGGCGAGGTGCTCGCCGTGCTCGGCCCCAACGGGGCGGGCAAGTCCACGCTGCTGTCCGTGCTGGCCGGCCTGCTGCGCCCCACGGAGCCCGACTCCTACGTACGCCTGGGCGACCGCACCGTCACCGCCGCCGACGTGCACGTGCCGCCGCACCGCCGCGGCGTCGGCCTGCTCGCCCAGCAGGCCCTGCTGTTCCCGCACCTGAGCGCGCTGGCCAACGTGGCGTTCGGGCCGCGCTCGCAGGGCAGACCAAGGCGGGTCGCCGAGGCCACCGCGCGCGAGCTGCTCGCCGCCGTCGACGCCGCGGAGCTCGCCGACCGGCGGCCCGCGCAGCTGTCCGGCGGGCAGCAGCAGCGGGTGGCGCTGGCCCGCGCGCTCGCCGCCGGACCCGGCCTGCTGCTGCTCGACGAACCGCTGGCCGCGCTCGACGTCGACGCCGCCCCGGCCATGCGCTCGCTGCTGCGGCGGATGATCCGCGGCAGCGGGCAGACCGCGGTGCTGGTCACGCACTCCGCGCTGGACGCCGTCGTGCTGTCCGACCGGGTCGTCGTGCTGACCGACGGCCGGATCGTCGAGCAGGGGCCCACCCGCGAGGTCGTGGCCCACCCCCGCAGCCCCTTCACGGCCCGGATCGCCGGCCTCGACCTGGTGCCCGGCACCGCCCGCCCCGGCGGCCTGCGCACCGCCGACGGCCAGGTCGTCGCCGGGCAGGGCGCCGCGCTGACCGAGGGCGAGCCCGCGGTCGCGGTGTTCCCGCCGTCCGCGGTCGCCGTCTACGCCGAACCGCCGAAGGGCAGCCCGCGCAACGTGCTGGCCGTGCGGTTGGCCGCGGTCGAACCGCACGGCGACCTCGTCCGGCTGCGCGCCGCCGCCCGCCCCGGCGGACCGTCCTGGGTGGACGGTCTGGCCGCCGACGTCACCCCGGCCGCGGTGGCCGACCTCGCCATCGAACCCGGCGCCGACCTGTGGTTCGTCGTGAAGGCGACCGAGGTCGGGGTGCACGCCGCGACCACCGGCGTACCCGCCGCGCGGGACCGGCCAAGCGCCCCCATCGTGTCGTTGTCGAGATCGCCGACGCCTCCGTAGCTTGCTCCCCGTGCGCCGCATGCCCCCGCTCGCCGTCGCCCTGGTCGCCCTGGTCGTGGCGGCCGGGAGCGCGGCGGCGTGCGCCCCACCGCCCGGCGCCCCCGCCGGCTACGTCGTGCGCACCGCCACCGCCGGGCTCGCCGCGACGGCGGCCGCCGCGGTCGGGGCGCAGCCGCGGGAGGTGTTCGACGCGGCCCTGTCCGGCTTCGCCGCCGACCTCACCGCCGGGCAGGTGCGCCGCCTGCTGGCGACCGACGGCGTGCTCGCCGTGGAACCCGACGAGGTGCGCCCCGTCCTCGCCGAGACCGACAACGCACCCGGCGCCCCCGTCCCGCCCGCCGCCCCGGACCGCTGGGGGCTGGACCGCATCGACCAGCGCCTGCTCCCGCTCGACGGCGCCTACCGCACCGGCGTCGACGGCTCCGGCGTCACCATCTACGTCCTCGACACCGGCGTCGACGTCGCCCACCCCGGGTTCGAGGGCCGGGCCACGACCGGCGTCAACGTCGTCGACGGCGTCGGCGGCGACTGCGACGGCCACGGCACGATCGTCGCCGGCATCGCCGCCTCCCGCGACCACGGCGTCGCCCCCGGCGCCCGCATCGAGTCGGTCAAGGTCCTCGACTGCGCCGGAGCCGGCACCCTGTCCTCGCTGCTCGGCGGCATCGACTGGGTGGCCCGCGACCTGCACGGCCCGGCGGTGGCCGTGATGTCGTGGAGCTTCGGCCGGTCCGACGCGCTCGACGCCGCCGTCCGCGGCCTGATCGACCGCGGCGTCCTGGTGACCGCGTCCGCCGGCAACACCGGCACCGACGACTGCGCCATGGCCCCCCGCTCGATCCCGGACGTCCTGGTGGTGGCGAACTCGACCGTCGACGACCGGCGCGAGCGCACGTCGTCGACCGGCCCGTGCGTCGACCTGTACGCCCCCGGCACCTCGATCACCTCCACCGCGGCCGGCGGCGGCACCGCCAGCTGGACCGGCACCTCGATGGCCGCGCCGCACGCGGCCGGGGTGGCCGCGCTCTACAAGCAGGCCTTCGGCGACGCGCCGAGCGCGGTGGTGGCCCGGTGGATCGTGGCCACCGCGACGCCCGACGTCGTCGTCGGCGCGTCGGGACCGGCGAACCGGCTGCTGTTCACCGGCGGCCTCTGAGCCCCGCCCCGAAGGGTGGTCAGGAGGGGGTGAGGCGGTCGAAGCCCGTGTAGGGGACGAGTGCCTCCGGGATCACCACCGAGCCGTCGGCCTGCTGCCCCTGCTCCAGCAGCGCGACCAGCGTGCGCCCGACCGGCAGCCCCGAGCTGTTCAGGGTGCCGGCGAAGCCGCGGGTGCCGTCCTTGGCCTTGGTGCGGATGCCGGCGCGGCGGGCCTGGAAGGTGCCGAAGTCCGAGGCCGAGGCGATCTCGCGGTACTTCTGCTGGCCGGGCAGCCACACCTCGAGGTCGTAGGTGAGCTGGGCGGAGAAGCCGAGGTCGCCGGCGGCGAGCTTGACGACCCGGTAGGCCAGGCCGAGGCCCTGCAGGACGGCCTCGGCGTGCCCGACGAGGACCTCCAGCTCGTCGCGGGTGGTCGAGGCCTCGACCACGCGGACCAGCTCGACCTTCGAGAACTCGTGCATGCGGATGAGGCCGCGGGTGTCCTTGCCGTACGAGCCGGCTTCCGACCGGAAGCAGGGTGTGTGGGCGGTGTAGGCGAGGGGGAGGCTCTCGGTGGGGAGGGTCTCCTGGGCGTGCAGGTTGGTGAGCGGGACCTCGGCGGTGGGGATGAGGAACAGCTCGCGCTCGTCCACCCCGGTCTTGAACAGGTCCTGCTCGAACTTCGGCAGCTGCCCGGTTCCGGTCATCGTGGTGCGGTTGACCAGGGTGGGCACCGAGTACTCGGTGTAGCCGTGGCGCTCGGTGGCCAGGTCGAGGAAGTAGCGGACGAGGGCGCGCTCCAGCGCCGCCCCGCGCCCGCGCAGCACCGCGAACCGCGGACCGGCCAGCTTGGTGGCCCGGGGCAGGTCGAGGATGCCGAGGCGGTCGCCGAGGTCGACGTGGTCGAGCGGGGCGAAGTCGAACGCGGCCGGCTCGCCCCAGGTGCGCACGAGCTCGGCGTCCTCGTCGCTGGCGCCGTCGGGCGCCTCGTCGAGGGGCACGTTGGGGATGCCGAGCAGCAGTTCGGTGAGCTCGGCGTCGAGCGCCTTGTACTCCTGCTCCGCCGCGCCGACCACGGCCTTGAGCTCGCGGGCGCGGGTGACCAGCTCGGCGCGCTCGTCCGGGTCGGCGCCCTTGACGGCCGTCGCGACCCGCTTGGCCTCGGACCGGGCCTCGTCGCCCCGCTGGATCGCCGCGTTGCGCCCGCTGAGCAGCTTCTCCAGGGAGGTGAGGTCCAGGGAGTGGCCGCGCCGGGCCAGCTTGCGGACGGCGTCGGTGGCGGGATCGAGCAGGACACGGGGATCGTGCATCGCCCCAGGGTATCGGCGTGGCTCCAGCGGGTTTCCGCCGACGCCTGTCCATCAGGAGGTGGCGGTCCGGCGGGCGGTGGTCGCAGGATGTGGCGGGAAGCACAGACGATCACGAGAGCGATCACGAGAGGCCCGACGCCGTGTCCCCTTCCGCCCCTGCCGTTCCCTCCTACGCCTCCGGGGTGTCGGACGTCCCGCTGCTCGGCGACACCATCGGCGACAACTTCGACCGCACGGTCGCCGAGCGCCCGGACGGCGAGGCGATGGTCGAGGTGGCCACCGGCCGCAGGTGGACCTACCGGCAGCTGCGCGACGACGTCGACGCGGTGGCCCTCGGGCTCGTGGCGGCCGGCGTGCGGAAGGGCGACCGGGTCGGCATCTGGGCGCCCAACCAGGCCGAGTGGACGCTGACCCAGTACGCCACCGCCAAGATCGGCGCGATCCTGGTCAACATCAACCCGGCGTACCGGACCCACGAGCTGGAGTACGTGCTCAACCAGGCCGGCATCTCGGTCCTGGTGGCCGCGCCGTCGTTCAAGACGTCGGACTACGCGGCGATGATCGAGCAGGTCCGGCCGAACTGCGCGGCCCTGCGCCAGGTCGTGCTCATCGGCACCGCGGAGTGGGACGCCCTGGTCGAGTCGGGCCGCGGGGGCGACGCCGCGGAGCTGGCCCGGCGCCAGGGCGAGCTGAGCCCGGACGACCCGATCAACATCCAGTACACGTCGGGCACCACCGGCTTCCCCAAGGGCGCCACCCTCAGCCACCACAACATCCTGAACAACGGCTACTTCGTCGGCCGGGGCTGCGGGTACTCCCCCGAGGACAGGGTGTGCATCCCGGTGCCCTTCTACCACTGCTTCGGCATGGTCATGGGCAACCTGGCGTGCACCTCGCACGGGGCCACCATGGTCATCCCGGCGCCGGGCTTCGACCCGAAGGCGACGCTGGCCGCGGTGGCCGCGGAGCGCTGCACGTCGCTGTACGGGGTGCCGACGATGTTCATCGCCGAGCTCAACGACCCCGACTTCGACTCCTACGACCTGTCCACCCTGCGCACCGGGATCATGGCCGGCTCGCCGTGCCCGGTGGAGGTGATGAAGCAGGTGGTCGACCGGATGGGCATGACCGAGGTGACCATCTGCTACGGCATGACCGAGACGTCCCCGGTCTCCACCCAGACCGGCGCCGACGACGAGCTGGAGCGGCGGGTGTCGACGGTCGGCCGGGTGCACCCGCACGTCGAGTCCAAGATCGTCGACCCGGAGACCGGGCTGACGCTGCCCCGCGGGGAGCCGGGCGAGCTGTGCACCCGCGGCTACTCGGTGATGCTGGGCTACTGGGACGAGCCGGAGAAGACCGCCGAGGCGATCGACCGGGCCCGCTGGATGCACACCGGCGACCTCGGCGTCATGGACGCCGACGGCTACATCAACATCACCGGCCGGATCAAGGACATGGTCATCCGGGGTGGCGAGAACGTGTACCCGCGCGAGATCGAGGAGTTCCTCTACACCCACCCCGACATCCTCGACGCCCAGGTCATCGGGGTTCCCGACGTCAAGTACGGCGAGGAGCTGTGCGCCTGGGTGACCCTGCGCCCGGGTGCCGAGGAACTCACCGCGGAGAAGGTGCGCGAGTTCGCCACCGGCAAGCTCGCGCACTACAAGATCCCGCGCTACGTGCTGGTCGTCGACGAGTTCCCGATGACGGTGACCGGGAAGGTGCGCAAGGTCGAGATGCGGGAGAAGAGCGTCGACCTGCTCGACCTGCACGAGGCGGCGAAGGTCCGCAACGCCTGAGGGCGCGCCGCAACGGCGGCGTCCCGATGGTCCGGTTAGACGGCTGCGCGGGGGCGGGCGATCGGTCTACGCTTGCCCGACGCGTCCCGGTGCAGCTCGACGGGCAGGTGTGACGGCCCGAGGCATCAGGACGCGTTCGTCGTGCGGTCCATGGACGGCTCGCGTGGCGCGGGTTCGAGCGAGGAACGGGTGAGCAGGGTGCCGACCGGCAGGGTCAAGTGGTACGACGCCGAAAAGGGCTTCGGGTTCCTCGCCCAGGACGGGGGCCAGGACGTCTACGTCCGCAAGGCCGCGCTGCCGCCCGGCGTGCCCGGGCTGAAGCCGGGTCAGCGGGTGGAGTTCGGGATGGCCGAGGGCAGGCGCGGGCCGCAGGCGCTGTCCGTGCGCCTGGTGGATGCGCCGCCGTCGGTGGTGGAGGCCACCCGGCGACCCGCGGAGGACCTGCACAGCCTGATCGAGGACATGATCCGGCTGCTGGAGACCAAGGTGCAGCCCGATCTGCGCCGCGGCCGCTACCCGGAGCGCAAGACCGCGAAGCTGGCCGCCGAGGTCGTCCGCGCGGTCGCCCGCGACCTGGACGGCTGAGCCGGCCTCAGGCGCCGGTGCGGACCACCCAGCTGGCCCGGATCGGGAACTGGATCTCCTGGGTGTCCGGGTCCATCTGCGGGGCCGGGCCGAACTGCTGCACCTGCGCCTCCAGCAGTTGGGCGGCGGGCGTGGGCAGTTCGAGGGTGTAGTCGGGGCTGGAGCCGGGCGGGAACAGCCTGCTGCGCTCGTCGACCTGCTGGCCGGCGTCGTCGCGGTAGCTGAAGACGACGTGCCAGGGCGCCTCGGCGACCTCGTCGGGCACGGTGATCCGCAGCGCCGTGCCGACCGGCACGGCGAGCTCGACGGGGGTGCCGGGGTCGGCGCACTCGCTCAGGTCGATCTCGCAGAACTGGGTCGGCCCGGCGGCGACGCTGGCCGTGCCGGCGGCGAAGGTGACCTGCGGCGGCTGCGCCGAGCACGCCGTGGCCAGCAGGCCGACCGCGAGCGCGGCGGTGAGGGCGGCGGTCCGGCGGAGCACGGCGCCCAGGGTAGGCCGCCCGCTCAGGCCGGCGCCGCGGTGGGCTTGCGCCGCCGCGGCAGCATCGACCTGCGCTTGGTCACCAGCACCGTCTGCACCCCGGCGACCGCCACCAGCACGGCGACCACGGTGAAGCCGAGCCAGTAGGTGTCGTGCGGCAGCAGCACGCCGACGACGCCGCCGAACACCCAGGCCAGCTGCAGGACCGTCTCCGAGCGGCCGAACGCCGAGGCCCGCGACTCCTCGGGCAGGTCGCGCTGGACGACCGCGTCGAGGCAGACCTTGGCCAGCGCGCTGGCCGTGGCCGCGACCAGCCCGACGACGGCCGCGGTGGCGATCCCGGGGACGACCGCGGCCAGCGTCGCGACCGCGACGCACGCCCCGATGCAGGACAGGATGACCCCGTCGGCGCGGGCGAAGCGGGCGCGCGCCCCCGCCGCGTTGCCGACGAACGAGCCGATTCCGGCCGCGGCGCCGACGATGCCGATCAGGAACAGCTGCTGGGAGGCGTCCGGGGCGGGCAGCCCGGCGGCGGCCGCCTCGGCCTCGCCGGCCCCCTTGACCACGAACGCGACGAACAGCGTCAGGAAGCCGGTGAGGATGCGGATGGAGCCGTTGCCCCACAGCGACACGGCCACGGCGTGGCTCATCATCGGCCGGCGCTGCTTGCGGGTGGTGCTGCGCAGCGCGGCGGGCACCTCGCCCTCGGTCGACTCGACCCAGCGCGGTATCCGCAGGCAGAGCCACGTGCCGGCGATCGAGAGCAGGCCGGTGAAGACGAGCGCGCCGGGGGAGTCGGCGAGGAACGCCACCCCGGCCGCGAGGCCGCCGCCCACCGCGCCCGCGGCCAGCCCGAACGCGTTGAGCCGCGAGTTGGTGATGGTCAGCGTGATCTCCGAGGGCAGCACCCGCGGCGTGACCGCGGCCTTGAGCACCACGAACGACTTGCTGAGCACGAGCATGCCCAGCGCGCACGGGTAGAGCAGCCAGGAGTCGTAGTTGAACGCCAGCACCAGCGCCAGCACCGCCCGGCCGGCGAACGACACGGCCAGCGCCGCGCGCCGGCCGCGCTGGATGCGGTCGAGCATCGGGCCGATCACCGGCGCGACCAGGGCGAACGGGGCCACGGTGATGGCCAGGTAGAGCGCGACGTTGGTCTTCGACTCGGCGGTGGCCGCGGCGAAGAACAGGGTGTTGGCCAGCGCGACGGCCACGGCGGCGTCCACCGCGTAGGTCATCATCGTGGCGTAGGTGAGCGCGGTGAGCCCGGAGCGGTCGGCGCCGTCGGCGGTGGCCGCCCGGCGGAACGCGGCGATGCCCTTGCCGGTCAGCTCGCGCCCGCGCAGCGCGGCGACCCGGGTGACGGTGAGCTTGCGGGGCATCCGCGTCGGCGCGTCGACGGGCGGCGCCGACTCGGCCCGCACGGCCTCGTGGGGCTCCCGGGCGGGCGGCGGGGCCGGTCGGGAGGCGGGCGGTGGGGCGGCCCGGGCCACCGGGGTGGGTGGCACCCACTTGGTGGCGGCCGGCGGGCGCCTGCGGTGCGCGGCCGGGTCGTAGTCCGGGTCGTCCTGCCAGGGGTAGCGCCGGCGCGGCTGGTACGGGTCCGGGGCGGGCGGCTGCGCGTTCCGCGGCGGGTCCGGATGCGGTGGCCGGTGGTGCGGCTGGTCCGACGCCGCTGCCGCGTCCTCGTCGCGGCGGCCGCCGCGGCGGCCGCGGTCGCGCCAGGAGGACTCGGATCGGGCCACGCCCCCATTCTGGCCCATCGCGGGGCGTGGCGGAGCCCGTCCCGACCGACCCGGACGGGCCGCGGTCTCACCCGGGCGGGTCGAGCCGGACGCGGAACGCCGCCGGCCACAGCTTGCCGGTCAGCAGGAACTCGTCGCCGTCGACGTGGGCGATGCCGTTGAGCACGTCGGCTCCGCCCGCGCGGTCGGCCGGGAGCAGGCCGGAGGCGTCCACGACGGCGTCGACGACGCCGTCGGCCGGATCGATCCGCACGATCTCGTCGCTCTGCCAGATGTTGGCCCACACCCGCCCGTCGACGCACTCCAGCTCGTTGATCTCCTCGACCGGGCTGCCGTCGCGGGTCACGGTGACCGAGCCCGTCTCGGCGAACGTCGCGGGGTCGTGGAAGCGCAGCCGGTCGGTGCCGTCGCTGCGGACGAGGCGGTCGCCGTCGCGGCACAGGCCCCAGCCCTCGCCGTCGACCGGGACCCGGCGCAGCTCGGTGAACGTCGCCTTGTCCCACTCGATGGCGAGGCCGTCCTGCCAGGTCAGCTGCCAGATGCGGTCGTCGACGACGGTGATGCCCTCGCCGAACACGGAGTCCGGCGCCGGGACCGAGCGGCGGACCGCGCCGGTCGCCGGGTCGAGCTCGCGCAGCTGCGATTCGCCGACCAGCCCGGTGCCCTCGTACAGCGAGTCGCCGTCGATCTCGAAGCCCTGGGTGAAGGCGGTGGTGTCGTGCGGGACCTCGGCCAGCACCTCGGGGCGCAGCACCGGGACCGCCGCCCCGGCCGGCGCCGACGCGCACCCGCCGAGCAGCGCGGCGACGGCGACGACCGGCCCCGCGACCCGGAAGAGTGCGCGGCGGAGGGGCATGGCGGGGAGGATGGCACAATCGCCCGGGTGAGCGCCCCGCCAGTCGTGCACCCGCCCCAGCGGCTCGTCGACGCGGTGGCCCTGGCCAGGGCAGCCGCCGAGGAGGAGGCCGCGGCCGACCTCGGAGCGGCCGCCGCGGCGGCCGCCGTCGGCGCGCACCTCGACGCCTTCGCCGAGGAGGCGGGCGAGCCCGGCGCCGAGTTCGAGGGCGTCGTCACCCACCAGTTCGCCGCCGAGCGCGGCGGCTACCGGGGCTGGCGCTGGTCGGTCACCCTGGCCGCCTGCGCCGACGGGCCGATCACCGTCTGCGAGGTCGTGCTGCAGCCCGGCCCCGACGCCCTGGTCGCCCCGGCCTGGGTGCCGTGGGAGGAGCGGGTCCGGCCCGGCGACCTCGGTGTCGGCGACCTGCTGCCCACCGCCCCCGACGACGACCGCCTCGTGCCCGGCTACCTCGCCTCCGACGACCCCGCCGTCGAGGAGGTCGCGATGGAGGTCGGCCTGGGCCGCGTCCGCGTGCTGTCCCGAGCGGGCCGCGAGGACACCGCCCAGCGCTGGTCCGACGGCGCGCACGGGCCGGGGGCCGACATGGCCCGCTCGGCCCCGGGCCGCTGCGGCACCTGCGGGTTCTTCCTGCCGCTGGCCGGGTCGCTGCGCGGCTCGTTCGGCGCCTGCGGCAACCGCTACTCCCCGGCCGACGGGGCCGTCGTCGCGGTCGGCTACGGCTGCGGCGCGCACTCCGACGTCGTCGCCGAGGCCCCCTCGCCGGTCCTGGTCGGCGAGCTCGTCTACGACGACGGGGTCGACCTGGAGCCGGCCGGCCGGCCGTAGTGGGCGACCCGTTCGGGACCACCGCCCTGCGGGCCGCGGTCCTCGACTCCTGGGCGGCCTCGCCGACCCGCTTCCGCGAGGACGCCAACGCCGAGGAGGACCTGCGCCTGGGCGGGTACGCCGACGCGTGGCTCGTCGAGCTGGCGCAGAACGCGGCCGACGCGGCCCGCGCCGCGGGCGTCCCCGGCCGGCTCGCGGCCGCCGTCGTCGCCGGGCCGGGCGGCCCGGAGCTGCGCGTCG
>NZ_JAHDTH010000181.1 GCF_018531445.1 Pseudonocardia lacus | reverse complement strand
CGGCCGCCCGCCTGGAGGCGAACGCCGCGGAGGTCGTGGCCACCGCCGACCGGGAGACCGCGATCGGCCCCGACCGGCTCGGGGGCGAGCTCGCCCGCACCTGCTACCAGCTGCGGCTGTTCGCCGAGGTGGTCGAGGAGGGCTCCTACGTCGAGGCCACCATCGACCACGCCGGCGACACCCCGATGGGCCCCGGCCCCGACCTGCGCCGCATGCTCGTCCCGCTCGGCCCGGTCGCGGTCTTCGGGGCCAGCAACTTCCCGCTCGCCTTCTCCGTGCCCGGCGGCGACACCGCCTCCGCGCTGGCCGCCGGCTGCCCGGTGGTGGTCAAGGCCCACGAGTCGCACCCGGCCACCTCGCTGCTCGCGTTCCGGGCGCTGCAGGAGGCCGTCGAGGAGGTCGGCGCCCCCGAGGGCACCGTCGGCGTCGTGCTCGGGCGGGAGGCCGGCGCGCGGCTCGTCGCCGACCCGAGGATCACCGCCGTCGGGTTCACCGGCTCGCTCACCGGCGCGCGGGCACTGCAGCGCATCATCGACTCGCGCCCCGACCCGATCCCGTTCTACGGCGAGCTGTCCTCGACCAACCCACTGGTGATCACCGAGGCGGCCGCGGCCGCGCGCGGCGGGGCCATCGCCGAGGGCCTGGTCGGCTCGTTCACGATGGCCGCCGGCCAGCTGTGCACCAAGCCCGGCCTGGCGTTCGTGCCCACCGGCGCCGCGGGCGACGCCCTGGTGGCCCGGATGGCCGAACTGGTCGCGGACGTGCCGGCCAAGCCCCTGCTCAACGCCCGCATCCACGACTCCTACGCCGAGATCGGCGGCCGGCTGGCCGGTCTGCCCGGCGTCGACGTCGTCGGCCGCGGCCCCGCCGACGGCTCCGGCTTCGCCGCCGGCGCCGCGCTGCTCACCGTGGCCGCCACCGACCTGCGCCCCGAGGTGGGCGAGGAGTGCTTCGGCCCGATCGCCGTCGTCGTGCGCCACAGCGGCACCGACGAACTGCTCGACGCCCTGCGCGCCCTGCCCGGCTCGTTGGCCGCGGCCGTGCACGCCGAGGAGAGCGACGACCTCGACGCCCTGCTGGCCGTGCTGCGCCCGCGCGCCGGGCGGATCCTGTTCGACGGCTACCCGACCGGCGTGCTGGTGGCCTGGGCGCAGACCCACGGCGGCCCGTGGCCGTCCACCAACAGCATCCACACCTCCGTCGGCCCGACCGCGATCCGCCGCTTCCTGCGCCCGGTGACCTGGCAGAACGCCCCCGAGCGGGTGCTGCCGGCCGAACTGCGCGACGCCGACCCCGACATCCCGCGCCGCATCGACGGGGTGTTGCGGCTGCCGGCGCGATGAGTCGGGCGCCCGCCGGCGGTCCAACGGGTGTGCACACCACCCGCTCTGCAGACGGCACCCGGATCGCCTACGACCGCGCGGGCGACGGTCCGCCCGTCGTCCTCGCCGTCGGGGCCTTCTGCGACCGCCACCGGGTCGACCCGCTGGCCGCGCTGCTCGCCCGCGAGCACACCGTGCTCTGGTACGACCGGCGCGGCCGCGGCGACTCCGACCCGGCGACCGCCGGCCCGGACGCGGCCGGGCGCGAGATCGAGGACCTCGCCGCGGTCGTCGCCGAGGCGGGCCCGGGCGCGGCGCTCTACGGCCACTCCTCCGGGGCGGTCCTGGCGCTGGCCGCGGCCGCCCGCGGGGTGCCGGTGAGCCGGGTCGTCGCCTACGAGCCGCCCTGGGCGCTCGACGACACCGTCGGCGACCCCACGCTGGAGCCCCGCGTCCGCGCGGCGCTGGCCGACGACCGTCTCGACGACGCCGTCCGGCTGTTCATCGCCGGCGGCACCGAGCCGCTGCCGTTCGAGGGCACACCGGTCTGGGCGGGCATGCGGGCGCTCGCCCCGACCCTGGCCTTCGAGTTCGCGGTGGTCGGCCCGACCGGCCTGCCGCCGTGGCTGGCCGACATCGCGGTGCCCGTGCTTGTCGTCGAGGGCGGTGAGTCCGAGGCGTGGGCCAAGGCCACCGCGGCCGCCGTCGCCGGCACGATCCCCGGGGCCGGCCACCGCATCCTGGCCGGTCAGGAGCACGGGGTGGACCACGAGGCGATCGCGCCGGTGATCGCCGGGTTCCTGACCGGCTGACCCGCGCCGGCCGACGCGTCCGCGCGAACGCGGTTGACCGTGGCGCACCGGGGAACCGCTGCGGAAGACGACCCGCGACCACAGGGAGGCCCCTGGTGACCCAGGACCAGTACACCCAGCAGGACCCCACCGAGCAGCACGCCCGGCCCGGCAGCGGCGACCGGACCGTCCCGTACCCGGGCCGCACCGATGAGCTGGACGTGCAGCCCGACCACGGCGAGCGCACCTACCGCGGCTCCGGCCGGCTGGAGGGCAAGAAGACGATCATCACCGGCGGCGACTCCGGCATCGGCCGCGCCGTGGCGATCGCGTTCGCCCGCGAAGGCGCCGACGTGCTCATCAACTACCTGGAGGAGGAAGAGGACGACGCCCAGGAGACCGTCCGCTGGATCACCGAGGCCGGGCGGACCGCCGTGGCCGTCCCCGGCGACATCCGCACCGAGGAGCAGTGCCGCGCCGTCGTCGACCGGGCCGTGCGGGAGTTCGGCGGGATCGACGTGCTGGTCAGCAACGCCGCCTACCAGATGTCGCAGGACAACGGCATCGACGACATCACCAGCGAGCAGTTCGACCGGGTGATGAAGACCAACGTCTACGCCCTGTTCTGGCTGGCCAAGGCCGCCCTCCCGCACATGGAACCCGGCGCGTCGATCATCGCGACGTCCTCGGTGCAGGCCTTCTCCCCGTCCCCGCACCTGCTCGACTACGCCACCTCCAAGGCCGCCATCGTCAACTTCGTCCGCGGCCTGGGCAGCAACCTCGTCGAGCGCGGAGTCCGGGTGAACTCGGTCGCCCCCGGCCCGGTGTGGACGCCGCTGATCCCGGCGACCATGGACGAGAAGAAGCTGGAGTCGTTCGGCACCCAGTCGCCCATGGGCCGCGCCGCGCAGCCGGCGGAGCTGGCGCCGTTCTACGTGTTCCTGGCCTCCCAGGAGTCCAGCTACATGACCTCGGAGGTGCTCGGCGTGACCGGCGGCTCGCCGATCACCTGAGCCGCCCGGTGGCTGCCGGCGGTCGCGGGACCTCGGGCCCTCGCAGCCCCTCGCTGGGTCCTCGCAGCCCTGGCCGGGTCGTCGCAACCCGCCGGCGCGCTGCGAGCACCCAGCCGGCGCTGCGACACCCATCCAGCGCTGCGAGGACCCACCCCGGGCCCAGTTCGGGGACATACGCCGCGCTGGAGCGGCTGATGTCCCCAGGCTCGGCAAGGACCAGGCCGGCGGCGAGCCCTCTCCGCCGAGTCGATCATGCAATTCGGCCATCTCGCAGACCCAGCGGTGCCCTCGCAGCCCGCCGGCGCTGCGAGGGCACAGCCTGAGCTGCAACGCCCACCCGGCGCTGCGAGGACACCCCCACCCAGCGCTGCGACACCCACCCCGCGCTGCGAGGACGCCCTGCCCGCCCCGCGCAGCCGCGAAGCTGGCCGCGAAGCGGCCACTCCACCCCCGAAAGCCCCTGCTTGATCAGAGGTCGCCCTCCGCGGAGGAGCTCGCCGGAGGCCCCTCAACAGCCCGCCGTAGGCGCCGCCGGAGGCCGCTCAAGGGGCCTCAGCCGTTCCCGCCCCCGAGCCGAACCTGCACAACAGCCTCGTCCTCGGTGAGCCGCTGCAGCCCGACCGTGAACCCCTCGGCGGCGGCCTCCCCACCCACCGGCACCTGGATGGTGTTGCCGGCGATCTCGACGGTGGCGACGCTGCCCTCCACCCCGACCAGGCGGGCGGTGACGCCGAGGACCGAGACCTCGCCGCCGGCGCCGCGGGGGAAGGTGATCGTGCAGCCGTCGAGGGCGCACTGGGTGGTGGACCCCTCGCTCCCCCCGCAGCCGGCGACGGCCAGCGCGACGAGCGCGGCGGCGAGGATGGCTCGGACGGGGCGGCGACGGAGGGAGGCCGACATATCGGTCACCCGGTCAGGATACGGGTGACGGCTGGTGACGGTTCGTGCCATCCGGTCCCGTCGAGGAGGGCGGACTTCGTCCGGATCGCGACGTCGGGCCCACCGAACGACCGGGTCCCGCGAGCCCGTCGGTCCGCCGTTGCTTACCGTCAACGGGTGAACCCCGCCCTCGCGGTCGCCCTGGCCCTCACCTCGGCCGCCTGCTACGCCCTCTCGGCCGTGCTGCAGCACCACGAGGCGTCCCGGCAGCCGGAGAGCGGGGTCGCCACGCTGATGATCGCGTTGATGCGGCGCAAGGGGTGGTGGGCGGCGCAGACCGCGACGATCCTGGGGGCGCTGCTGCACCTGGCCGCGCTCGGCGCCGGCCCGCTGGTGCTCGTCCAGCCGATCGGGGTCACCGCGCTGGCGCTGGCGCTGCCGGTGGGCGCCCGGGTCGGTCGCACCCCGGTCACCCGGCGGGCGTGGATCGGCGCGCTCTGCGTGGTGGTCGGGCTGCCGGCGGTGCTGACCGCGCTCCCCCACCGGCCGGGCGTCGGGCACATCGCCATCCCGTTCGCCTCGCTGGCCTGCGCCATCGCCGTCCTCGTCGCGGCGGCCACGCTGCTCGCGCTGCGGGTCCGGCGCACCAACCAGCACTGGTCGGCGATCCTGCTGGCCGGGGCGGCCGCGGTCTGCTTCGGGACGACGTCGGCGTCGGTGAAGGCGCTGTGGCTGGGCATGGGCAGCGTGACGGTCGTGCTGGTGGCGGTGATCGCGGCGCCGCTGGGGGTCGTGCTGGCCCAGCACGCCTACCAGGACGGCGGGCTGGGGGCGCCGCTGGCGGTGCAGACGCTCGCCGACCCCGTCACGGCGGTGGCGATCGGGGCGCTCGCGCTGGGCGAGCAACTGGCCGCGTCGCCGCTGCGGATCGCGCTCGGGGCCGTCGGGATCGCCGTCACCGTCGCCGGGGTGATCCTGCTGTCCACCCGCGTCCCGGCCGTCGGGCCGGAGGCCGAGGCCCCCCGGCGGCCCGGCCCTCTGGCGACGCCCGCGCACGCGGAGGGCTGACCGGGCTCGACGGCGCCCGGGGCGTTGACGCGTCCCCCACCCGTATGCCACGTTGGACCGGTCCACTGACGGGCCGACGGGTCGGCTCGCGGGTTGACGAGATCGCCGACATGGTCGTCGTCTTCCTGCTGCCCGAGCGCGGCGGCGCGGTCATCGGGGCCGTCCTGGACCGGGACCGGACCGTCGTCGGCGCCGGCCGGTTCCATGCCGACTGACCGGGAGGTCACCATGCGACTCGGTCTGATCGGGCTCGGCCGGATCGGCGCGTTCCACGCCGCCACCCTGTCCGCGCTGCCCGCGGTCGGCGCGCTCGTGGTCGCCGACGCGGTGCCGGCGGCCGCGGCGGCCGTCGCGGCGCGGCTGCCCGTCGAGGTCGCCGATTCCCCGGCGGAGCTGCTGGCCTCCGGCGTCGACGGCGTGGTGGTCGCCGCGGCCACCGACGCCCACCCGGAGCTGCTGCTCGCCGCGGCCGCCGCCGGGTTGCCGGTGTTCTGCGAGAAGCCGGTGGCCCGCACGATGGGCGAGGCGCTGGAGGTGGCCCGGCGGGTCGCCGAGAGCGGGGTGGCGGTGCAGGTCGGCTACCCCCGCCGCTTCGACCCCGGGTTCGCGGCGGCCCGGGCCGCCGTGGCGGCCGGCGAGCTGGGCCGGGTGCACACCGTCCGCTCGACCACCCTGGACCCGGCGCCGCCGCCCGCGGCCTACGTCGCCGTGTCGGGCGGGATCTTCCGCGACTGCGCGGTGCACGACTTCGACGCCGTGCGCTGGGTGACCGGGCACGAGGTCGTCGAGGTGTACGCGACCGGCTCGGCCGTCGGCGACCCGGTGTTCGCCGGGACCGGCGACGTCGCCACCGCGTCCACGCTGCTCACCCTCGACGACGAGACCGTCGCCGTCGTCTCCAACACCCGCTACAACCCACGCGGCTACGACGTGCGGCTCGAACTGCACGGCACCGCCGACAGCGTCGCCGTCGGGCTGGAGCCGAAGCTGCCGCTGCGCTCGGTCGAGCCGGGCGCGACGTTCCCCGACGGCGTGCCGCACGCGTTCTTCATGGACCGCTTCGCCGCGGCGTTCCGCGCGGAGCTGGCCGCGTTCACCGAGGTCGTCGCGGGCAGCCGACCCTCGCCCTGCACCGTCGCCGACGCGCTCGAGACCGGCTGGGTGGCCGAGGCCGCCGCCCGGTCGCTGGCCGAGCACCGCCCCGTGCGCATCGACGAGGTGCGCATCGAGGAGCTGCGCAGCCCCGTCTGACCCGACGAGAGGACCGCCATGTCCACCGACCGCATCGCCGGGGCCCCGATCTCCTGGGGCGTCTGCGAGGTCCCCGGCTGGGGCCACCAGCTGGCCCCCGAGCTGGTGCTGGCCCAGATGCGCGAGCTGGGCCTGGCCGCCACCGAGTTCGGCCCGGAGGGCTTCCTGCCCGTCGAGCCGCGGGGGCGCGCGGACGTGCTGGCCGCCCACGGGCTCTCGGCCGTCGGCGGGTTCGTGCCCGCGCTCCTGCACGACGCCGGGCACGACCCGCTGCCCGCCGTCGACCGCGAGCTGGACGCGTTCGTCGCCGCCGGGGCCGGCACCCTCGTGCTGGCCGCCGCCTCCGGCACCGACGGCTACGACGCCCGCCCCGAGCTCGACGATGCCGCCTGGCGCACCCTGCTGGGCAACCTCGACCGCATCGCCGCGCGCGCCCGCGGCCGCGGCGTGGACGCGGTGCTGCACCCGCACGTCGGCACCATGGTCGAGACCGGCGCCGAGGTCGAGCGGGTGCTGGCCGGTTCGACGGTGCCGCTGTGCCTGGACACCGGCCACCTGCTCATCGGCGGCTCCGACCCGCTCGATCTGGCCAAGGCCGTGCCCGAGCGGATCGCCCACACCCACCTCAAGGACGTCGACGCGACCGTCGCCGCGCGCGTGCGGGCCGGGGACACGACCTACACCGACGCCGTCCGCGGGGGCATGTACCGCCCGCTCGGGCAGGGCGACGTCGACATCGCCGGGATCGTCGGTGTGCTGGAGGCGCACGGCTACCGCGGCTGGTACGTGCTGGAGCAGGACACGATCCTGACCGCCGAGCCCACCGGCGAGGGCCCGGTCGCCGACGTGGGCGCCAGTGTGGAGTTCCTGCGCGGGATCGAGCGGTAGAAGCACCGGCGGGCCGGGCCGCCGCGTCGCTACCGTGCCGCCATGGCGGACGTGCTGCGGTTGCGCGAGCTGGGCCCGGACGACGAGGCCGAGTTCCGGGCCGGGCACCGGGCGATGCTGGCCGACGGCTTCACCTTCGGCCTCGGCCTGCGCCCGGGCACGGCCTGGGCCGACTACCTCGTCGAGCTGGCCGACACGCGCGCCGGGCGCAACCTGCGCGAGGGGATGGTGCCGGCGACCTTCCTGGTCGCCGACGTGGGCGGGCGGATCGTCGGGCGCATCTCGATCCGCCACCGGCTCAACGAGGCACTCCTCGACGAGGGCGGCCACCTCGGCTACGGCGTGCTGCCGGCGTACCGCCGCCGCGGGCACGCCACGGCGATCCTGCGCGCCGGCCTGGGGCTCGCCCGCGGCCTCGGCATCCCCTCGGCCCTGGTGACCTGCGACGAGGACAACACCGGGTCCCGCAAGGTGATCGAGTCGTGCGGGGGCGTGCTGGAGTCGGTGCGCCCGGGCGGGCCCGCCCTGCGCCGCTACCGCGTCCCCACCTGGTCGCCGGTCAGCGCGCCGGACCGGTCGACCCGCGCACGACCAGCGCCGGGGTGATCAGCCGGGTGGTCGGCGCGCCCGGGTCGTCGCCGGCCAGCCGGGCGGCCAGCGCCTCGCCCGCGGCCTGCCCGACCTCGGCGATGTGCGAGTCGACCGAGGTCAACGAGAGCCGGGGCAGCCGGGCGAAGACCGTGTCGTCGTAGCCGACGACCGACACCTCGCCCGGCACCGCCAGGCCCAGCTCGTCGGCCGCGGCGAGCACGCCGACCGCGCAGAGGTCGTTGGCCGCGAGGATCGCCGTCGGCCGGTCGTCGCGGTCGAGCAGCTCGCGGGCGAGCCGGTGGCCGGTCGCCTCGGTCCAGTCGCCATCGACGCAGTGCTCGGTGACGCCCGCCGCCCGCATGGTCGCGATGTGGCCGTCGCGGCGCAGCCTGCCGACCTCGCCCTCGCCGACGATGTGGGCGATGCGGCGGTGGCCGTGCTCCAGCAGGTGCGCCGTGGCGAGCCGGGCGCCGGCGTCGTCGTCGTTGGCGACGACGTCGGCCACGGTCAGCCGGGACTCGCGGGTGCCGGCCACGACCACCGGGACCGCGTCGCCCAGCCCGACGACCTGCTCGATCGAGGAGTCGGCCGGGGTGCCGACCACCACGATGCCGTCGACGCGCAGGTCGGCCAGCGCGGCCACGGCGTCGGGCTCGGTGGCGCCGTCGGCGAGCAGGGGGCGCAGCCCGTGGTCGTGCAGCACGGGCCGCAGGCCGGCCAGCAGGTCGACGTACCAGGGGTTGGTGAGGTCGTCGAGGACGACGCCGACGGTGCGGGTGCGTCGCTCGGCGAGGCTGCGGGCCGCGGGGTCGGGGCGGTAGCCGAGCTCCGCCATGGCGGCGAGCACGGCGGCCCGGCGCTGCTCGCTGACCCGGGGCGAGTTCTGCAGGACGAGCGAGACCAGCGATTTCGACACGCCGGCCCGAGCGGCGACCGTGCGGATGGTCGGGGGACGGGCGGGCCCGGCGTCCGTGCTCACGAGGCGCACTATATCCGGGGTTGACGGATCGCCTGGACCGTTCCAATACTGGATTGGACCGGTCCAACGCAGTCCGCCCACGAGGAGACCGCCATGCGCACGACCGTCACCTCCCCCGCCTGGCTCGACCCGGCCGACTGCCGCGTCGAGGACCTGCGCGCCGTCGTCGAGGAGCGGACCGACCCCGCCGAGTTCCCGCGTGCGGACGTCGTCCAGGGCGTCACGGTCTACGAGACCGCGGCGCTGCTCGGCGAGACCGCGCGCCGCGAGGTCCAGGCCGAGCTCGTGCGCGCCCTGCTCGACGGGCCCGGGATCGTCGTGCTCCGCGGCGCCTTCCCGGACACCGCGGTCGTCGACCGGGCCACCGCCGCCTTCACCGCCCTGATCGACGCCCAGCGCGCCGTCGGCACCGCGGCGGGCGACCACTTCGCCGCCGCCGGCAGCAACGACCGGGTCTGGAACGCGCTGGAGAAGCTGGCCGTCGCCGACCCCGACGCGTTCACCGCCTACTACGCCAACGAGGCGCTCGCCCTGGTCTGCGACGCCTGGCTCGGCCCCGGCTACCAGGTCACCTCCCAGATCAACGTGGTCAACCCGGGCGGGGCGGCGCAGAGCCCGCACCGCGACTACCACCTGGGCTTCCAGGGCCCCGCCGGCGCCGCCCGCTACGCCGCCCACGTGCACCGGCTCACCCCCGCGCTGACCCTGCAGGGCGCCGTCGCGCACGTCGACATGCCGCTGGAGACCGGGCCGACGCTCTACCTCCCGCACTCCCAGAAGTACGCCGGCGGCTACCTGGTGTCCGACCGCGACGACTTCCGCGCCCACTTCGCCGAGCACCACGTCCAGCTCCCGCTGGCCAAGGGCGACGCCGTCTTCTTCAACCCCGCCGTCCTGCACGGCGCCGGGACGAACCGCACGGCGGACGTCCGCCGGATGGCCAACCTCCTGCAGGTCTCCTCGGCGTTCGGCCGGGCGATGGAGGCCGTCGACCGGGCCCGGGTGAGCCGCGCCGTGCTGCCGGCCCTGCGCCGCGCCCGCGCGGCGGGCGTCGGGGAGCGGGCGCTGCGCAACGTCGTGGCCGCCGCGGCCGAGGGCTACGCCTTCCCGACCGACCTCGACCACAACCAGCCCGTCGACGGCCTCGCCCCGCCGACCCAGGCCGACCTGCTGACCCGGGCCGTCCTGGACGGGTGGGACGACGACCGCTTCGCCGCCGCCCTCGGCTGAGCCCTTCCCCCGCTCAACCGCGGCCGACGGTGCTGCCGCTCTCGCTCGGCCCCTCCGCGGCCCGCCGCATCAGGCCGGGGCGCCTGCGGTCGAGGTGGCGGACGATCTCGCGCAACTGGTCGGTGTCCTCCCGGGAGACGGCGACCCAGCCGCGGCGCAGGAGCTCCTGGATGCCCGGGTCGGGATCGTCGACGAGGACGGAGGCGAAGTAGCTGAAGCGGGCGCTGTCGAGCTGGCCGGTGCGGTCGAGCAGCCGGCCGATCAGCCGGCTGACGGCCGCCGCCTGGTCGGCGAGGGCGGTCGGGTCGCCGCGCTCGATCGCCCGCTCCCCCTCGGCGGCCGCCGCGTCGACCTCCCCGCGCTCCTCGGCCGTGCCCGAGGTGGACGCCATCTCCCGGGCGCGGGCGACCGACGCGCGGAACTCGGCGGCGCGGTCGTCGGCGTCGAGCTGCTCCTCGACATCGTCGAGCACGGCGAGGGTGTCGCGGATGCGCGACCAGGCCGTCTGCTCGGCGTCCGGGTCGGCCATCGCGGCGAACGCCAGCCGCTCGATGTCGTGCACGGCGTCCTCCTCGTCGAGGCGGGCCAGGGTGCGCCCGGCCGCGTCGGCGCCCAGGTCGCGGGCCCGGCGGGCCAGCTCGGCGTGGCGCTCCACGACCTCGGCGGCGGCCCGGCCGAGCCGCACGCCGCCCAGCGCGTCGCGGCCGAGGTCGATCGCGATGGGGAACTCCTCGTCGAGCAGGGGGATGTAGGCGGTCACCTCGATGCGCTGCGAGGCGTCCATCCGCAGCAGCACCTCGACCTCGCTGCCGGGGCGCAGGTCGTGGCGGACGTCGGTGGGGCGCAGCTCCAGCGCGCCGACGGTGGTGTTGCGGTTGGCCCTGGCCCGCTCGCCCTGCACGATCGGCACCCGCAGCAGCCCCGAGCCGGTCGCCTTGTCGATCCCCACCGTGGTGCGCAGGACCGTGCGCGGGCTGCTGGCCGGCAGCTCGGTGCCCTTCGCGATCAGCCGGCTGACCTGGTTGTCGGCCAGCGCGACGCCCAGCGAGTGCGACGCCGCGGTGCCGCGGCCGACCGCGCCGGGTTCGTGGCGGTAGGTCAGCACGTCCGGGGCGGCCGGCAGCACCGTGCCGTCGGCGCGGGCGACGACCAGCGAGAACGTGCTCAGCACCCGCTCGCCCGCGCGCAGCCGGGTGGCGAACGCGCCGGTCGCGTCGACCGGGAGCACCCCGCTGCGCCACGGCGGGCGGGCGCCGTCGTCGACGAACTCGACGGTGTGGCCGGTCCAGTCGTCGACCCCCGGGGCGTGCAGCCGACCGGCGACGAACGGATCGGTGTCGACCCCCACCGGCTCGAACTCCAGCTGCACGGCCACGTCCCCGGGGGCCCGCGGCGCCACCGGTGCGCCCGACTCCACGCGCCGGGTGCCGGCGAAGATCGCGGCCCCGCGGGCGACGACGGTGACCGGGTCGAGGGAGTGGTCCAGCCGGACGCCCAGGCCCTCGTCCGGGTCGGCCAGCCGGCGGCGCACTCCGGGCATCAGTGTGGTGCCCCCGACCAGCAGGACCCGGTCGAGGTCGGCGGGGCGCAGGCCCTGGTCGGCCAGCGCCTTGCGGCACAGGTTGACCGAGCGCGCGTACAGCGGCGCCAGCGCGCGCTCGACGTCGTCGCGGGTGACCCGGCAGCTGAAGTCGACCCGGCCGGCGTCGCCGTCGAGCTCCAGGTCGACCTCGACGGAGTCCACGTCGGACAGATCGATCTTCGCCTGCTCGGCGGCCAGCTTCAGCTTCGCGACCACGCCCGCCCAGCGCGGGTCGCCGCGCCCGACGCCGTCGAAGCCCTCGTGGTCGAGGACCAGAGCGGGGAGGAGCACGTCCTCGGCGAGCGCCCAGTCGACCAGCTTGCCGCCCAGGAAGTTGTCGCCCTCGTGGTTGACCACGACGAACTCGCCGTCCTCGACCCGCACGACCGCGGCGTCGAACGTGCCCCCGCCGAAGTCGTAGACCAGCCAGAAGCCCTCCGCGTCGCGCGAGCTGTGGCCGTAGGCCCAGGCCGCCGCGCTGGGCTCCTGGATCAGCGTGACCGGGCCGATTCCGGCCAGCCCGGCAGCGCGCACCGTCGCCTCGTTCTGGTCCAGCTCGAACGCCGCCGGCACCGTCACCACGGCCGCGTCCAGCGGCTCGTCGAGCTCGCGGCGCACATCGCGGACCAGCGACCGCAGCACCTCGGCCGAGAGCTCCTCCGGGGTCATGCGGCGCCCGGAGGCGGGGAACTCGTGGACCGCGTCGCGCACGCCCATCCGCAGCTTGAACTCGGTGGCCACGTCGCGGGGGTTGCGTTCGACCCGGTTGCGGGCGCCGTCGCCGACGTGCAGGGCCCCGCCCGCGTCGACGTAGACCGCCGACGGCGTCAGCTCGCGACGCTTGTTGTTGCGCAGGACCGCGGGGCCGGCGTCGGGCGTCATCACCGCCACCGCGCTGTTCGTGGTCCCCAGGTCTATCCCGAAGTCAACCGTCAGGCGCCCCGCCACCGCCGTCCCCCCTGTCCTCCGGTCGTGCGACCACGACCTGGCCGATGCGGATCTGGCGACCCGCGCAGTACACCGACGGCGCCACCGTCTCCACGACGACGTCGCGCTCGACGTCGGGGCGGATCTCCCAGGCGACCACGTCGAGTGCGGTCCCGGCGTCGACGACCAACCCCTCGTGCTCCTGGACCTCCAGCCCGGCGCGGGCCAGCCGGTCGTGCAGGCCGTCGAGGTGGCGGGTGAGCATCCGGTCGCCGCCTGCGCGTGCCAGCCGCCTGCGGGCCCGCCACAGGTCGGTGGCGACGTCGGCGGCGGTCTCCGCGTCGAGGTGCAGCCCCTGCTGGGTCACGCCGTCACGCCCCGTCGCCACCGGGCGACCTGGCGGCCGTAGCGCTGCGCCAGCGCGGGCTCGTCGCGGATGGCGCGTTCGAGCAGGTCGGCCGCCGCGGGCAGGCCGCCGGGGCGGCGGGCCAGCCGGTGCGCGTGCTCGACCGGGTCGACGGCGGGCGCCCGGACCCGTTCCCGCCAGGCGTCGAGCGCGGCGTGCAGGGCGCCCGCGTCGGGGGTGCGGCGGGTGGGGTCGGGCCGCAGCGCGTCGAGGACGACGGCGGCCAGCGCGTCGTCGACCTCCGGGTTCAGCTCGGCAGGCGAGCGCGCCGGCGCGTCGGGCAGGACGCCGGTGAGCAGTTCGTGGGCGATCGCGCCGACGGCCCACACGTCGGCGGCCGGGGAGTCGGCGCGGTGGTCGCGCAGGCACTCGGGCGCCTTGTAGGCGATGGTGCCGGCGGTGCTCGCCCGACCGGTGCCCGGGTCGGCGCGCACGGCGAGACCGAAGTCGCCGACCCGGGCGCGCAGGGCCCCGTCGTCGCCGTCGTGGCCGACCAGGATGTTCAGCGGCGTCAGGTCGCGGTGCACGAGCGGCGGCCGCAGCCGGTGCGCGGCGGCGAGCCCGGCGCAGACCTGGCCCAGCACCTCGACCGCGGTCGCCACCGGAACCAGCCCGCCCGCGTGGCCCGTGCGGAACTCGTGCAGGGTGCCGCCGGCGACGTACTCGGTGGTGATGTAGCCGCGCTCGCCCTCGTCGGTGTCGAGCGTGTCGGCGTCGAAGACCCGCACGACGTTCGGGTGGCCGAGCCGGGCCAGCACCGCCGCCTCCCCGAGCGCCTGCTCGGTCCGGTCGTCGGTGACCAGCACCTTCATCGCCAACCGCCCCAGGAAGCGGTGCCGCACCCGGTAGACCTGCGAGTAGGCGCCCTCACCCAGGTAGCGCTCGACCTCGTAGCTGCGGCCGATGCGCCGGCCGTCGCGCAGGAGGCGGCTCACGGGGCCCACCATACGAGTGCCGCCACCCCGGTCGCTACGCACCGCATCCGGCTTGTCGCTCAGGAGCGCCCTGCGCAATCATCCTCCCGGGGGTGGAGGGAGTGGACGAGACCGATCTGATCGACCAAGCGTTGCGCCCGCTGGCCGGGGCGCGGTTCTACCGGGGGAACGCGCTGCGCCGCACCGGGCTGGCCCCCGGGGCCACCTCGGCGCAGGTCCGCCGCAGGCGCACGGAGGTCGAGGCCGCGGCTCGCCTCGGCATGGCGGCGCCGCCGGGCGCCGCGGGCCCGCCCTGCGGGCCGGAGCCCTCGGCGTCCGAGGTGGCGGCCGCCTTCGACGACGTGCGCCGGGAACCGGTGCTGCGGCTGGTCCACGAGCTGCTGTGGGTGTGGTCGGGCGACGACGAGCTCTCCGCGGCGCACGACGCCGTCGTCCGCGAGCACTGCGCGCTGCTCACCGAGGACTGGCCCGACCGCGCACCCGGGCCGCGCACCCCCGCCTCCGACGCCCGCTGGGCCGAGGTGCTGGGGGCGTGGGCGCGGCTGCTGGAGCGCGACGACCTGTGGGCGTGGGCCCGGCGCAGGGCCGCCGAGCTGGCCGATCCGCGGCTCACCGACGAGGTCGTCGAACGCCTGCGGTCCCGCGTCCCGCAGGCCGTGCTGGCGGTGAACGTCGACATCGCCGCCCACGCCGCCGCCACCGACCCCGAGGCCGCCGCCCGCCACGTCGCGGTCCTGCGGGCCTCGCCGCTGCCGGCCGACCTGGTCGACGCGGTGCTGGTGCGGCGGGCCCGGACGACGAAGCGGGAGGTCTCCCGGGCCTGCGAGGCGGCCGCCGACCGCGCGGCGGCCGACGTCCCGAGCACGCCGGGCGAGACCACGGCCCTGCTCGACGCCACCCGCACCCCCCTCCGGGTGCTCGCCGCGCTGCTCGGCCACTCCGACCCGTCGGCGGCGGCGTCGCGGGACGAGGTGGCCGGCGTGGTCGTCAACGCCGCCATCCGCTACTACGAGCACACCACGGTCGACCGCCGGGCCCGCGCGGCCGCGGTGCGCCCGCAGCTGCGGGCCGCCGAGGAACTGGCCGCCGACCCCCACCTCCGCGAGCGGGTCGCCGAGAACCTCCGGATCCTCGCCAGGAACGACGAGGTGATCGAGCACAACGTGCGCAACTCCTTCGGCCTCGCGCTGCCCGACACCGGCCGCAGCGTCCGGCAGGAGACCGAGCTGCGCCTGATCGCCGAACGGCGCGAGCAGGAGGAGCGGGCCGAGCGCCGGGCGCGGCTGGCCGAGCGCGAGGAGCGGCTGCGGATCGCCCGGGAGGAGCGCGAGCGCAAGGCGGCCGCCGAGCGGGAGGCGCAGGCGCAGCGGCTGCTCGAGGCGGCGAGGCGGCGCACGGAGCGCGAGGAGGCGGAGATCGCGGCGAGGAGTGCGCGCGCCCGGGAAGCGGCCGCGAGGATCGCCGCCGAGCAGCGGGCCGCCGCCGCGACCGCCGCCGCCAACGCCGCCGCCCGAGCCGAAGCCGCCGTCTCCGATACCCCCGTCCGCGGCACGGCCCGACCGGCCGTCCCCGACGACGCGGCACCGGCACCCCCGGCCAAGCGCGGCGGCTGGCTGGGCCGGCTGTTCGGGCGCCGCGACTAGGGGGTGTCTTCGCAGGGGCGGTGTGGTCGGCGCAGAGTGCACAGCACCTGCGTGGACTACGGGGACCCTGCGAAGACGGCGTCGACCCGGCCGCGGCGAGCCGGGCCTCACTCGACCCGGACCCAGTCCTCGCACCCCGACGTCTCGAAGTACCCGTCGCTCTGCCTGACCGTCACCGTCGCGGGCCCCTGCACGAACCCGTTGCTGATGATGTCCTCCAGCGTCCCGTCGTTCTCCCTGAGCCGCGCGTAGTAGCACCCGTACCCGTCGGTCCCCGCCGTCTTGTACTTGCCCGCCGCGATGTCCACACCCACCTCCCACACCCCGGACGAGAAGGTCGTCAACGGGCCGCTCGGCTCCACCGCCGCGGCCGGCACCGGCGGCGCGACGACGGTGACGGTGACCGTCTCCGGCGGCGGGGCGGGGGCCGTCACCGTCACCGCGGGCGCGGCCTGGACGATCGTCGACGGGAACGCCGTGGCACCCACACCCCCGCCTACCAGCAGGCCCGCGGCCAGGCCGCCGAGCAGCCACGGCCAACGGCGGGGCGGGTGGGCGGGCTCGGACGGGAACGGGGAGGGCGGGGCCTGGCGCTGGGCCGGGATCAGCGGCGCGCTCGGGTAGGGCGTGTCCGGCGGCTTCGGCTGCTCCTCGAACGACGTGCCCATGTGTTCCCCCGACGGGCTGGACGGACGTTGCCCTGATGGTCGGGGTTTCGCGGGCGACCGTTCCGCACCCCGGGTCCAATCCACCGGTTCAGGTGATTCATCCGCCGGGTCGGGCGGTCCCCCCCGCTCGCCGCGCACACCTGCTGTCGTCTTCGACCCACAGCCCCCGCGCCCGCCGGACTGTCGCACCCGTTCCCTACGGTCTGGGGCGTGCCCGTCGAACGATGGTCCACCGCCCAGGTGCTCGCGCTCGCCCCCGACGCCGGGTCGGCGCGGGGTGCGCGGGCGGTGGCGGGGGCGCCTTCCTGGGCGGACGGCGGCGCCAGCGGGGAGCTGCTGTGGGGGTCGTGCAAGGGCAGCGGCAAGCGGCCCTACCAGGCGTGCGTCGACCTGTCGGGGCCGGCGTACAAGTGCTCCTGCCCGAGCCGCAAGTTCCCGTGCAAGCACGCACTCGGGCTGATGCTGCGCTGGGCCACCGGGGAGGTCGGGGAGGCGGAGGCGCCGGAGTGGGTGCGCGAGTGGCGGCGGGCGCGGGGGGCCAGGGCGGCCAAGGCGGTCGTGCGCGAGGGGAGCGGGGAGGCGGCCGGCGGTCCGGTCGACGTCGCCGCGGCGCAGCGGCGGGCCGAGCAGCGGGCCGAGCGGGTCGCCGGGGGGATCGCCGAGCTCGACCGGTGGCTGCTCGACCAGCTCACCCACGGTCTCGCCGCGGCCGAGCCGGCGGGCGACGGCCCGTTCGAGGCGATGGCCGCCCGGCTGGTCGACGCGCAGGCCCCGGGCCTGGCCGAGGCGGTGCGCCGGGCCGGGCGGACGGTGGGGGTGGGGCCGCGGTGGGCCGAGCGGCTGCTGGCGCGGCTGGCCGCGCTGCGCCTGCTCGTCACCGGGTACGCGCGGCTCGCAGAGCTGCCCGAGGAGCTGGCCGCCACGGTGCGCTCGCGGGTCGGTTTCCCGGTGAGCACCGAGCAGGTGCTGGCCGGCGAACCGGTGCGCGACCGGTGGCAGGTCGTCGGGCAGTCGCACAGCGCCGACGACCGCCTGCTCACCCGCCGCACGTGGCTGGTCGGCGCGGGCGGTGGGCGGCCGGCGCTGGTGCTGGCCTTCGCCCCGCTCGGGCGGTCGCTGCCGCCGGAGGCGCCGCCCGGCACCGCGTTCGAGGCCGACCTGTGCTTCTACCCCGGGGCCGTCCCGCTGCGCGCGGTGGTCGCCGCCCGCCACGGCGAGCCCGCGCCCCT
>NZ_JAHDTH010000180.1 GCF_018531445.1 Pseudonocardia lacus | reverse complement strand
GCCGCCGCCAGGAGCCCGGCCGCGGTCGGAGGCGGGGCCGGGCCCGCCGCGACGGGAGCCGGGGGCGCGAGCGGCTCCGCGCCGCTGCGCCGCAGGTAGCGGTCGAGCTCGCCGGTGCTGTAGCGGCGGTGCCCGCCCGGCGTGCGCATCGGGGTGAGCAGGCCGGCGTCCTCGGCCGCGAGCAGGGTCGTGCGGCTCATGCCGAGCGCCTGCGCCGCCTCGCCGACGGTCATCCAGCGGTCGGTCGGTGGGGGTGCGACCACGATCGGCGCCTCCGATCCCCGCGGAACCGTTCAGCAACGATTCGACGACCTTCTCGATCGAGTGGTACACCTCACCGACGGCGATGGTCAACCGGACCTAACGGACAGTTGGCGACGGTTCCCTACGTTTCTGGACAGTTCGAGGAGGCGGGATGGGCACCCAGCTCGACCTCACCGGGCAGGTCGCGCTGGTGACCGGCGCCGCCCGCGGGCAGGGCCGGTCGCACTGCATCGCGCTGGCCGAGGCCGGCGCGGACATCGCCGCCCTCGACGTCTGCCGCGACCTCGACGTCCCCGCCTACCCGCTGGCCACCCGCGCCGACCTCGACGACGTCGTCGCCGAGGTCGAGCAGCGCGACCGGCGGGCGCTGCCCCTGGTCGCCGACGTCCGCGTCCCGGCCCAGGTGGCGGCGGCCGTGGCCGAGGTGGAGGCGGCGTTCGGCCGGCTCGACATCCTGGTCAACAACGCCGCCGTGGTCACCAGCGCCCCGTTCTGGGAACTCTCCGAGGCGCAGTGGGACGCCGTCGTGGACACCAACCTGTCCGGCGTCTGGCGCACCACCCGGGCCGCCACCGCGCTGCTGCGCCGCTCCCCACGCGGGCGGATCGTCAACATCTCCTCGACCGGGGGCGTGCGCGCGGTCGCCGAGTTCGCCCACTACGTGGCGGCCAAGCACGGCGTCGTCGGGCTGACCAAGGCGATGGCCATCGAGCTGGCCGGCGACCGGGTCACGGTCAACGCGATCCTGCCCGGCGCCGTCGACTCGCCGATGCTGGCCGGGCTGGCCGACGAGCTCGGGCTCACCCCCGCCGACGTGCACGAGCGCTGGCTGCACGACCAGCTGCTGGTCGAGGTCATCCCGCCGGCCGAGATCACCGGCGCGCTGCTCTGGCTGCTCGGCGACGCCGCCCGGCACGTCACCGGGCACTGCCTGGCCGTCGACGGGGGCGCGCTGGCCCGCTGAACCCGCACACCCACCCACGAGCTCGAGGAGGAGCGATGGGCAAGTTCGACGGCAAGGTCGTGCTGATCACCGGGGGAGCCCGCGGGCAGGGCCGCTCGCACGCGCTGCGGTTCGCCCGCGAGGGCGCCGACGTCGCGTTCTGCGACATCGCGGACCAGATCGACACCGTGCCCTACGGGATGGCGAAGGAGAGCGACCTCGCCGAGACGATCAAGCAGGTCGAGGACCTCGACCGGCGGTGCGTGGGCGTGCGCGCCGACGTCCGCGACCGCGACCAGGTCGACGGGTTCGTCCAGCAGGCCGTCTCCGAGCTGGGCCGGGTGGACTTCCTGCTGGCCAACGCCGGCATCTTCTCCTTCGGCACGGTCGCCGAGATGAGCGACACCACCTGGCGGGACATGATCGACGTCAACCTGACCGGCGTCTTCCACGCGATACGCGCGGTGCTGCCGCTGATGATCGAGCAGAACTACGGCCGGATCGTGGCCACGTCCTCGATGGCCGGCAAGGCGGGCTTCGGCAACATCGGCCACTACGTGGCCACCAAGTGGGGCGTGATCGGGCTGGTCAAGTCGGTGGCCATGGAGGTCGCCGCGAACGGCATCACCGTCAACGCGGTCTGCCCGACCACCGTGGACACCGACATGATCCAGAACCCGGCGGCCTACAAGCTCTTCCTGCCCGACGCCGGCGAGGTCACCCGGGAGGAGGCCGCCACCTCCTTCCAGGCGCTCAACCGGATCCCCGTGCCCTGGGTGGAGGCCGTCGACATCTCCAACGCGATGGCGTTCCTGTGCTCGGACGAGGCCCGCTACATCACCGGGGAGACCATCGCGGTCGCCGCCGGCCAGAACACCGCGAACGCCGGCTGAGCGCCGGTCGAGGAGAGGAGCACACATGGCAGGACGTCTCGAGGGCAAGGTCGCGCTGGTCAGCGGCGGGGCCCGCGGGCAGGGCCGCTCGCACGCGGTGCGCCTGGCCCAGGAGGGCGCCGACATCATCACCTTCGACGTGTGCCGCCAGCTGGGCACCGTCCCCTACCCGATGGCGACCTCGGAGGACCTCAAGGAGACCGTGCGCCTGGTGGAGGACCTCGACCGGCGGATCGTCGCCCGGGAGGCCGACGTCCGCGAGCTCGGGGCCGTGCAGAGCGTCGTCGACGAGGGCGTGGCCGAGTTCGGTCGGCTCGACATCGTCTGCGCCAACGCCGGCATCGCCGGGTTCGCCGAGAACACCTGGTCGCTGACCGAGGAGCAGTGGGACGAGATGATCGCGGTCAACCTGACCGGGGTCTTCAAGACGGTGCGCGCCGCGGCCCCGAAGATGATCGAGGCGGGCAACGGCGGGTCCATCGTCATCACCAGCTCCACGGCCGGGGTCAAGGGCATGCCCGGCGCCGCGCACTACGTCGCGGCCAAGCACGGCGTGGTCGGGCTGATGCGCTCGCTGGCCAACGAGCTGGCGCCGCACTCGATCCGGGTCAACACGGTGCACCCGACCGGCGTGAACACACCGATGATCCACAACGAGTTCATGGACCAGGTGCTGGGCGACGCGGAGGGCGGGATCAACCTGGAGAACGCGCTGCCGGTCGGCGAGGTCGAACCGGTGGACATCTCCAACGCGATCGTCTTCCTGTCCTCCGACGAGGGCCGCTACATCACCGGAGTCTCGCTGCCCGTCGACGCCGGCTACCTGGGCAAGTAGATGGCCGTGCCGTCCCACGCAGCACCCGACGGGGCGCCCCGCGCGAGCGGGGCGCCCGGCCCCCGTTCGACCGCCGCCGCCCGCCGCGACGAGATCGCCCGCGACGTCGTCGGCCGCCGCCGCGAGCTCGACCTCGTGCTCGCCGCGGTGACCGCCGGGCGCGACATCCTGCTGGAGGGCCCGCCCGGCACGTCGAAGTCGACGATGCTGCGCGCGATCACCGCCAACTGGGGCGTGCCGTTCGTGCTGGTCGAGGGCAACGCCGAGCTGACACCGGCCCGGCTGGTCGGCCACCACAACCCGGCCCGCGTGCTCAAGGAGGACTACTCGGCGCAGAACTTCGTGCCCGGTCCGCTGGTGGAGGCCATGACCGCGGGCGGGTTCCTCTACATCGAGGAGCTCAACCGCGCCCCGGAGGACACGCTCAACGTGCTGCTCGGGGCGATGGCCGAGCGGGCGGTCGTCGTGCCCCGGGTCGGCCAGATCGAGGCGCTGCCGACGTTCCGGGTGCTGGCCTCGATGAACCCGTTCGACGACGTCGGCACCGCGCGGATCTCCGACTCGGTCTACGACCGCTGGTGCCGGCTCGCCGTCGGCTACCAGGACGACGCCGAGGAGCGGGCCATCGTCACCGTGCGCACCGGCTCGGACGACGAGCGGCTCGTCGCCGACGGCGTGGCGCTGACCAGGGCCACCCGCGGGCACCCCGAGCTGCGCCGCGGGTCCAGCGTGCGCGGGGCGATCGACCTGGTGGCGATCGCCCACGAGCTGGCGAACCTGGGCAGCTACGACGGCGCTGACGGGCCCGACCGCCCGCGGATGGTGCTCGACGCGGCACTCCTGGCGCTGTCCGGGCGCATCGGGGTCGACGAGGCCAGCGAGCTCACCCCGGAGCAGGTGATCACCCAGATCTGGGAGGACCATTTTTTCTCGCGCCCCGGCGTGCGGCGCCGGGTCCCCACCGCCTAGACGTCGAGAGCGCCGTCCGGCTGCCCGGCTCCGGCGACGGGCCGCGCGGGTTGGCCCCGCTGCGGCGCAGGCCGAAGCAGCTCACCGAGGCGCCCGCGCTGTTCGAGACCGGGAACGGGCCGCCGCTGGTGCTCGACGCGACCGCGCTGCGGGAGCGGGGCGCGCTGCCGGCCGGGCCCACCGGCGGGCAGGGCGTGCTGGTCACCGGCCAGTCGGCGACCCGGCGCGCCGTCGACGAACTGCTGGAGGACGTGGTGCCCGACCGCGAGGTCGCCGCCATGGCCCAGCGGATCGGCCGGCGCCTGGCGATCAGCCGCCGCCCGCGCTCGGACCGCCCCGAACGCGGAGCCGGCAAGCTGGCGTCGGTGCCGTACCGGTACCGCTCCGACGACATCGACCTCGACCGCACCATCGAGGTGCTCACCGAGCGCCCGGTCCCCGAGGACACCGACATCATCGTGCGCGAACGCATGCGCTCGCGGCGGGCGGTGGTGCTCGTCGTGGACGTGTCGGGCTCGATGCGCGGGGAGAAGGTGCGCATCGCCGCGGCCACGGTGGCCGCGCTGTCCGCCGACCTGTCCGGGCACGGCGACCAGCTCGCCCTGGTGGCGTTCTGGTCCGACGCCGCCCTGCTCAAACCGCTCGGCGGGCACGTACCCCCCGGCCGGCTGCTCGACCAGCTCCTGCGCATCCCCGCCCGCGGCCTGACCAACGTGCAGTTCGCGCTGGAGGTCGCGCACGCCGAGCTGAACCGGTCGTCGGCGCGACGGCGCTCGGCGGTGCTGCTCAGCGACGCCGTGCACAACGCCGGTCCGGACCCGCGCCCGCTGGCCCGCCGGTTCCCCGAGCTGCACGTGATGCTGGAAACCGACGGGGAGCACGACCTGCCGCTGGGGGCCGACCTGGCGCGGCTCGGGCACGGGCGGTTCGCTCCGGTGGCGACGCACCGCGACGTCGCGCCGGCGCTGAACCGGCTGCTGCGCTAACCCGTCGAGAACGACGTTGTCGTGATCGACAGGGCCTGTTGATCACGACAACGTCGTTCTCGACGGGGGGCGGCGGGGCGCGGCTGGGCGAGAGCGGCTCTCGTCCAACGAGGCTGGGCGAAAGCCGCGCTCGTCCCGCGCCGCCCGCTCTCCGGGGGACGCCGCCGAGTTGGACGAGAGCCGCTCTCGTACGACCAGGTTGGACGAGAACCACGCTCGTGCGGCCGCGTCGCCCGCGCAGCACCGCGGGTGTGCTCGCAGCGCGAGAGGTGGGCTCGCAGCCCGCCGGCGCGCTGCGACAACCCAGCCGAGGCTGCGACGTCCACCACCAGCGCTGCGAGTCCAAGCCAGCCCTGCGAGATCACCCTCCCCTTCGTTGCCTCTGGCCGCACCAGCACGGCTCTCGTCCAACCCGCCGCCCGCACGACCTGCCGCACAGTTCCCGATCGTCCTGACGGGGGCGTGTCAGGCCGGGGATCAGGAGGACGTCAGGCAGAAGGGGTGGCCGGCCGGGTCCAGGAGCACCCGCCAGCGCCCGTCGCCGGGCTGGTGGGCCGGTTTGACCGCGCCGAGTTCCAGCGCCCGCTCCTCCACCGCATCGAGGTCGTCGGCGCGGAGGTCCAGGTGGAACTGCTGTGGCACGTCCTGACCCGGCCACTGCGGGGCCCGGTACCGGTCGACCCTCTGGAACCCCAGGTCGCAGCCGGAGGCGTCGGTCAGCGCGACGAACTCGTCGGAGCTGAAGAGCTCGCGCATCCCGGTGAGTGCACCGTAGAAGCCCGCCAGCACCCGCGGGTCGGGGCAGTCCAGGGTCACCCCGCGCAGTACGGCGCGTGCGGCTGTCTCCGCATGCCGTTGCTGCCCGCGATCACCGACCACGGCCGCACCGTACCCGCCACATCGATCACTGCAGTAGCGGTTTCCCCTGCCGCACAACAGCGGTCAGGCCGGACGGTTCGGCGGAGTAGCGGCGCCGCCACCGGGGTACTCGGCTGATCAGCAGGAGGAGGGGATCATGCCGGTGTCCAGCGTGCAGGCCATGGCCGAAGTGCCGGTCACGACCGCGTTGACCGCCGTCGCCGACGTGTGCGGACGGCTGACCGCGCTGGCCGGCGCCGTGACCGGGCGGCCGGAGCCGCCCGGGGCGGTGCGCGATGACTGGCTCGGCAGCGGGCCGGTCGTCATCGTCGGCGGGGTCGGCACCACCCCGTTCGGGCTGGAGCCCCTGCGGCGCTGGGTCGAGCGCCTGGGCTACCGGGCCGTCCTGCACACCGCCGGCATCGGCACCGGGTGCGGCGAGCGCAGCGTGGCGCGGCTGCGCGAGGTGATCGAGCGGGTCGACGAGGGCGACGGCGTGGGGGTCGTGGCGCACAGCCGGGGCGGGCAGTTCGCCCGGGTCGCCGCCGTCGGCGGCGCGCCCGTGCGTTCCCTGGTCACCCTCGGCTCGCCGTTCGACGTGACCCGCATGACCGCGTCCATGGTGGTCGCCGCCACCGTCGTCGGCGCGATCGGCAGCATGGGCCTGCCCGGGATCGCGACGCTCGAATGCCTGCGCGGGCCGTGCTGCGCCGAGTTCCGCGACGCCCTGCGCGCGCCGCTGGACGTGCCGTTCACCTCGGTGTTCACCCGCGGCGACCGGGTCGTGCCGTGGCGGGCCTCGCTGGACGACGGGGCGGACAACGTCGAGGTCGGCGGCGGGCACCTGGGCCTGCTCGAACGCGCCGACGCGCTGCACGCGGTGGCCAGTGGGCTCGCCGCCCGGCCGGTGAGCGCGCTGCGCCCGCTGGCGCCGACCGGTTAGATCGCCCGAACGGCATCCAAGATCAATGCTCTTGCTGTCGTGCGGGGACCGGCGCGCCGACGTACCGTTCGCAGCCATCGGCACTGACGAGGGGGACGCATGGCGAAGCCCGGCGGTCCGGAGGTCTCCGGCAGCAGCAGCGACGACAGCACGGCCCACGGCACGGGGCAGGGTGCGGACCACGGCGTCGTGGCCGCCTTCCCGGCCCGTCACATGCCCCCGCCGACGGTCCGCGACCTGCCCGACGCGCCGCGGTCCTACTGGCGGCTGATCGGGCCCGGGATCGTGGCCGCCGGGGTGGGCCTGGCCTCCGGCGAGTTCATCATCTTCCCCTACATCGCCTCCCAGGTCGGGCTGGTGTTCGTGTGGGCGGCGATCGTCGGGCTGCTCACCCAGTACGTGCTGAACATGGAGATCGAGCGCTACGCCCTCGCCACGGGCGAGACCGCGCTCACCGGGTTCAGCCGCTACTGGCGGCACTGGGGTCTGGTCTTCGCGATCCTGACCTACTTCGCGAACCTGTGGCCCGGCTGGGTCACCAGCTCGGCCACGCTGGTCACCTACCTGTTCGGCGGCACCGCGGCGTGGATCGCGATCGGCATGCTCGTGGTGATCGGACTGATCCTCACCCTGGCCCCGCGCATCTACGTGGCCCTGGAGCGGGCCCAGATGGTCAAGGTCGCCGCGGTCGTGCTGCTGTTCGTGGTCGGCGCGATCTTCGCGATCGGCGCCCCGGCCTGGCGCGACCTGCCCCAGGTCGTCACCAACCCGCAGATCCCCGCCGAGCAGCTCGGCTTCGCGACGCTGCTGGGCGCGCTGGCCTTCGCCGGCGCGGGCGGCGGGCAGAACCTCGTGCAGGCCAACTGGATCCGCGACAAGGGCTTCGGGATGGGCCACTTCGTCCCGCACCTTGTCAGCCCGATCACCGGTGAGCCGGAGGCCGTGCCCAGCACCGGATACATCTTCCGGCCCGACGAGCGCAACATGTCCCGCTGGCACGGCTGGTGGCGCTTCGCCAACGTCGAGCAGCTCACGACGTTCGTGCTGATCACGTTCCTGACGATCCTGTTCACCTCGCTGCTGGCCTACGCCACGGTGTACGGCAAGCCCGACCTGGAAAACAACATCAGCTTCATCCGCACCGAGGGCGAGGTGCTCGGCGAGCGCGTCGGGGCGTGGTTCCAGTACTTCTTCTGGTTCGTCGGGGCGCTGGCCCTGTTCGCCGCCGCGCTGGGCATCGTCGACTACACCAGCCGCCTCGCCGCCGACGTCATCACCACCTCCTACGCCCGCGACGCCAACGAGAGCAAGATCTACGCCGGGCTGGTGTGGGGGCTGGTGGCCATCGGCATCGCGGTGCTGCTGGTCGGGTTCGACCAGCCGCTCGTGCTGGTCATCATCTCCGCCTGCGTCGGCGGGTTCATGATGTTCATCTACTCCGGCCTGCTGATCCTGATCAACCGGAAGGTGCTGCCGGCGCCGATCCGGGTGCGGGGGTGGCGGCTGGCCGGCCTGGTGTGGTCGATCCTGCTGTTCGGGGTGCTCTCGGCGCTGACGTTCCGCGACCAGCTGGCCAAGCTCTTCGGCGGGTAGCGCCGCCCTACCCGGCGGCGCCGCCGTCGCCGCGCAGCTCCGCGATCCGGGCGTCGATCCCGAGTACCTCGGCGATCGACGCCCCGCCCGCCATCCCGTCCCGCCAGGACCGCTCCTTCCCGGCCACCGCGCGGGTCCGCTCCAGCACGTCGGCCGCGTGCCGCAGCGGGATGACGACGACGCCGCTGCCGTCGGCGCGGACGATGTCGCCTGGGGAGACGGTGACCCCACCGCACTGGACGACCACGTTCAGCGCGCCCGGGCCCTCGTTGGAGCGGGTGGCCGGGTGGGTGCCGCGGGCGAACACCGGGATGCCGACGTCGACCAGGTCGTCGAGGTCGCGCACGGCGCCGTCGACGACGAGGCCGGCGCCGCCGCGGCGGCGGATGTCGCCGCCGATGATGTCGCCGATGAGCGCGGCGTCGGTGTGCCCGGCGCCGTCGATCACCACGACGTCGCCGGGGCGGACCAGGTCGGGGGACTTGAGCACGAACAGGATGTCGCCGGGCTTGGTCCACAGCGTCAGCGCGGGCCCGCAGACCTCGGTCGCCGGGGTCAGCGCCCGGATGCCGGGGCCGACGACGCCCACCGGGCCGCCGCAGTCGGCGATCTGGGTGGTGGGGAAGCGGGCCAGCTCGTCGACCAGCTCGGCCGGCGGGCGGGGGGCGTCGTGCTCGACCGTCCATTGGTCGGGGTGCCAGCGGCTCATCGTTCTCCTCGGGGCGGGTCGCCGCCCGAACGTACGCGGGTCAGCCGCCGTGCGCGGCGCGGTGCTCGGCCAGCACCTCGCGCACCACCCGGGCGTGCTCGCCGGCGTCCGGGGCCGCCGAGGGCGCGTCGGCGGCCAGCGTGATGAGCGCCTTCCACAGCGCCCAGCCGCGTCCGCGCGCCCACATCGCCGGGTCGGCCGCCACCGCCTCCCGGAACGCGGCCCGGGCCGCGCCGCGCAGGAGGGTCCAGCAGACGACCAGGTCGCAGGCGGGGTCGCCGACGCCGCTGGTCCCGAAGTCGATGACGCCGGTGAGCCGGCCCGCCCCGTCGACCAGCAGGTTGCCCGCGGCCACGTCGCCGTGGAACCACACCGGGCGTCCCCTCCAGGTGGCGTCGAGCGCGGCTTCCCAGGTGTCGAGCGCGAGGCCGGCGTCGACCCGCGCGCCGAGGGCGTCGATGGTGGCTCGGGTCTCGGCGTCGTAGACGCGCAGGTCGCCGCCGCGGTGGAAGTTGTGCGCGCCGGCGAGCGGGCCGCCTGCGGTGTCGACGCCGCCCAGCGCGGCCAGGAAGGTGGCGAGGTCGCGGGCGAAGGCCACCGGGTCGCCGATGCGGCCGGGGGCCGCCGGGCGGCCCTCGATCCAGCGGCGCACCGACCACGGCCACGGGTAGCCGCAGCCGGGCGCGCCCAGCCCGAGCGGCTCGGGCACCGCCACCGGCAACCGGGGCGCCAGCCGCGGCAGCCACTCGTGCTCCTTGCCCACGGCCGCGACGTAGCCCTGCGCGGTGGGCAGGCGCACCGTCATCGTGGCGCCGAGGCGGAACGTGCGGTTGTCCCAGCCCCCGACCTCGACCGGGGTCACCGCCAGGTCGGCCCAGTGCGGGAACTGCGCGGCGACCAGCCGGGCCGCCAGCTCGACGTCGATCTCCTCGCGGTCCACGTCGGGCGATCCTGCACGGCCGGTCCGGTGCCGGTCGCGCGGTTTTCCGGTCAGCGCCCGCCCAGCGCCGGGCGGCCGCCGGCGCGCGACACCGTGTCGGCGGTGGCCTCGACGGCCCAGCGCAGGGCGCGGCCGGGGTCGTCGCCGTCGAGGAGAGCGACGGTGAGGGCGGCGGTGAGCGTGTCGCCGCCGCCGGTGGTGTCGACGACCGGGGTGTCGTCGAACGGGACGAACAGCTCGCCGTCCGCCCAGGCCGCCACGTTGCCGGCGCCCTCGACGCCCAGCACGACGATCGACGGCCCGGCGTCGAGCAGCCGGTGCGCAGCCGCGAGGACGCGACCGACGTCGTCGGTGGCCAGGTCGGCGTCCAGCAGCAGGGCGGCCTCGGCGGGGTCGGCGCGCAGGACGTCCACGGCGGCCAGCAGCGCGGTCCGCGCGTCGGGCTCGGGAGCGCCGTCGAGCACGACCAGCGCGTCGGTCCCGGCGGCCCGCGCGCACCGCCGCAGCGCCGCGCCTGGCTGCTGAGCCTGCAGCACGACCGCGCGCGCGGCGGCCAGGGCCGGCTCGGCGGGGGCGACGTCCTCGGGGGTCAGCAGGACGGCGGCGGGGAGGTGCTGCAGGTAGCGCCACCGTCCGTCGTCCTCGAGCACTTCGACGACCAGCCCGGTCGCGGCGCCCGGCCGGCGGACGACGTGGCGGGTGTCGACGCCGTCCGCGGCGGCCTGCGCCAGCAGCCCGTCGGCCACCTCGTCGGACCCGGCGACCGCGAGCAGCCCGACCCGCGCGCCCAGCCGGGCGGCGGCGACCGCGCAGTTCGCGCCCTTGCCGCCGAGCACCTCGCGGCGTTCCCGCACGTCGGCCGCCGCGCCCGCGCCGGGCAGCGCGTCGACCCGCAGCACCAGGTCGCGGGCGAGCTGCCCGGCCACCACCACGTCCATGCCGACCGGGTACCCGCACCGGCCGGGAGCGCATGCTTAGCATTGCTCTGATCGAGCGGGAACGGCCCGGCGTGGTTCCGCCGGTCGTGGTCGGCGGGCTATCAAGGGGGACCGACCGCGACGGAGGGGGACGGGTGTGGCCGAGCACGACCTGGTGGTCCGAGGGGGATCGGTCCTCGACGGCAACGGCGGCGCGGCCCGCACCGCCGACGTCGCGATCGACGGCGAGCGCATCGTCGAGGTGGGCCGGGTGGCCGGCACCGGCCGCCGGGAGATCGACGCCGACGGCGCGGTGGTGGCACCCGGCTTCGTCGACATCCACACCCACTACGACGGCCAGGCCACCTGGGAGTCGCGGCTGCAGCCGTCCTCCTGGCACGGGGTCACCACGGTCGTGTCCGGCAACTGCGGCGTCGGGTTCGCCCCGGCCCTGCCCGAGCACCGCGACCGGCTGATCGACCTCATGGAGGGCGTCGAGGACATCCCGGGCATCGCCCTGCACGAGGGCCTGCGCTGGAACTGGCTGTCCTTCCCCGAGTACCTCGACGTGCTCGAGGCCCGCCACTACGACGTCGACCTCGCCACCCAGGTGCCGCACGCCGCGCTGCGCGTGCACGCCATGGGCAGGCGCGCCGCCGCGCACGAGGAGGCCACCGGCGAAGAGGTGGCGCTGATGGCCGAGCTCGCCGCGGAGGCGGTGCGGGCCGGGGCGCTGGGCTTCTCCACCTCCCGCACGCTCAACCACAAGAGCATCGACGGCGAGCTCACCCCCTCCTACGGGCTGGGCGCCGCCGAGCTGGTGGCGATCGCGCGCGCCATCGGCGAGACCGGCACCGGCGTGCTGCAGCTGGTCAGCGACTTCCCGGAGCCGGAGCAGGAGTTCGCCCTCATCCGGGAGATGGTCGGGGCGTCCGGGCGGCCGCTGTCGTTCTCGCTGGTGCAGTTCCCCCACGACCTCGACCGGCACCGGCGCGTCCTGGCCATGGTCGACCAGGCCTGGGCCGACGGGCTGCCGGTGCGCGCCCAGGTCGCCGCCCGGGCGGTCGGGGTGATCATGGGCTTGGAGAACACGCTCAACCCGTTCATGACCAACCCCGTCTGGCGGCAGCTGGCCGAGCTGACGCCGGGGGAGCAGGCCGCGCGGATGCGCGAGCCCGACCTGCGCGCGCGGATCCTGCGGGCGCACACCGGTGAGGCGGACCGCAACCGGCTGGGCGGCAGGCTGATCCAGCGCTTCGAGTACATGTTCGAGCTGGCCGACCCGCCGGACTACGAGCCGCCGGTGTCGCAGAACATCGCCGCGCGGGCCCGGCGCGAGGGCCGCGAGCCGGTCGAGCTGGCCTACGACATCGTCGCCGCGGGCGGGATGCTCTACCTGCCCAGCCTCAACTACGCCCGCGGCGACCTCGACGACCTGCACGAGATGCTGCTGCACCCGCACGTGCTGCCCGGGCTGTCCGACGGCGGCGCGCACGTCGGCACGATCTGCGACGGCAGCTTCCCCACCACCCTCGTGCAGCACTGGACGCGCGACCGCGCGGGCGCCCGCCTGGAGCTGCCCTACGTGGTGCAGCGCCAGGCCCGCGACACCGCGCGCGCGGTCGGGCTGCTCGACCGGGGCGTGCTCGAACCCGGCTACCGCGCCGACCTCATCGTCATGGACGTCGACGGGATGCGGCTGCACCGCCCGGAGATGCGCGCCGACCTGCCGGCCGGCGGGCGCAGGCTGCTGCAGCGGGCCGACGGCTACCGGTACACGGTCGTCGCGGGCCGGGTGACCTACGTCGACGGCCGGGAGACCGACGCCCTGCCCGGGCGGCTGATCCGGGGGGCCCGCCCGGCGCCGGCGTGAGGGCCCGTCGAAAACGACGTTGTCGTGATCCACAGGCCCTGTTGATCACGACAACTTCGTTCTCGACGGGGGCGGGTGCGCCGGGTGATCTCGACATCCGGCCGGGCATGCGGAACTGTCGCATCGGCGCGGGCGGGCGTCCGCGCGTCGACGCAGCAGGGGGAGGGCGGGTGCCGCGCACCAGCGCCAAGGCCGACGCGTTCACCGAGTCGGTGATCCGGGAGACCTTCCGGCTCGCCGCCCGGCACGGGGCCATCAACCTCGGCCAGGGCTTCCCGGACTTCCCGTGCCCGCCCGAGCTCAAGGACGCCGCCTGCGCGGCGATCGCGGCCGACGACAACCAGTACCCCATGACCTACGGCACGCCGCAGCTGCGCGCGGCCATCGCCGCCAAGACCGCGCGTACCTACCCGGGGTGGGCGGTCGACCCCGAGACCGAGCTGTGCGTGACCTGCGGGGCCACCGAGGCCCTGGTCGCCGTGACGTTCGCGCTGCTCGACCCGGGCGACGAGGTCGTCGTGTTCGAGCCCTGGTACGAGAACTACCGACCGGACGCCATCCTGGCCGGCGCCGTGCCCCGGCCGGTGCGGATGCGCGAGCCCGACTGGTCGTTCGACGAGGCCGAGTTGCGCGCGGCCTTCGGGCCGCGGACCAAGGCCGTCTTCCTCTGCCACCCGAACAACCCGACCGGCAAGGTCTACCGGGCCGAGGAGCTGGCGCTGCTGGCCGAGCTGTGCCAGCGCTGGGACGCGGTGCTGGTGGTCGACTCGATCTACGAGCACATCCACCAGCTCGGCCCCGGCGGCTACCTGCCGCCGGCGCTCGTCCCCGGCCTCGAGGACCGCACGATCACGGTCAACGCCCTGTCCAAGACCTACGCCGTGACCGGCTGGCGGGTGGGCTGGACCATCGCCCCGGCGGAGCTCACCGCGGCGATCCGCAAGGTCCACGACTTCCTCACCATCGCCGCGCCCGCCCCGCTGCAGGCCGCGGGCGTGGCCGCCATGGCGATGCCGCCCGACTACTACGCCGCCCTGGCCGCGGCCTACCGCGAGCGCCGCGACCTGCTCTGCGACGCGCTCGAACGGATCGGGTTCGACCTGCGCCGCCCGGAGGGCTCCTACTACGTCCTGTGCGACACCGCCGGCCTCGACCCGGCGGCCGACGGGGTCGCCTTCGCCCACAGGCTGATCACCCAGGTCGGGGTGTCCTGCGTGCCGGCGGTGTCGTTCTGGCGGCCGGAGAACGCCGAGCACGGGCGGGCCAAGGTGCGCTTCGCGTTCCCCAAGCGGCGCGAGACGCTGCTGGCCGCGATCGAGAAGCTGGAGAAGCTGACCGGATCGTCGGGTTAGCGCGGGGTTGGCGCGGTCCTACTCCGCTCCGGCCGCCTTGCGGGCCAGCAGGTAGCGCAGCTCGGTCTCGGTGGCGGCGTCGAACTCGGCCGGTGTCAGGTAGATCGTGGACCGGTCGTCGCTGACCGCCACCAGGTCGCCGCGGCTGCCCGGCGGGGCCGGGTCGCCGAGGGGGTTCTGCAGGAGCCGCCGGACGGCGAACTCGGTCACCGCGGGCCCGCCGGGCGGGAGCCGGGTGACCCGGACATGGACGGCACATGACCATCGTCCCGCATCCGGGTGTACGCGCAATGGCCGTCTCTCCGCGCCGGGGGCGCTCAGGCCGCGGCCGTTCCCGGCGTGCGCAGGGCCCGCCGGCCCGCCGCCGTGACGACCGCGGCGACGCGCTGCCCCACCAGGCACACCGCGCTCGGGGCGATCAGGCCGGCGCGGGCCAGCCGGTGCGCGGCCGCCTGGTCGCAGCAGTACCGGCCGTCGAGCAGCAGGTCGGGCTCGGTGCCCCCGGTCAGCTCGGCGGTCCCGGCGGCCACCGCGCGCAGGATCGCCCGGTCGCGTCCGGTCAGCGGCTCTTCGGTCGGATGCCTCATCGTCGTTCCTCCCCTGGTCGTGCCCCCGCGATCCCGATGCGGGTGACCGAGGACACACGTGCCCGGGGTGAGTTCGGTTCGATGTCGTGGTGGACCGGATACCCAGCGTGATCATCGCCGGCCCTGATCGGCGGTCGCGGCGACCACCGACGCGGTGCAGGGTCGGCCGGGTGGCCGCACCGGTGCCCGCACCCCTGTCCCTGCGCCGGCGGGCCGTGCTGGTCGTGGTCGGCCTGGCAGTGGTGCTCACCGGCGCCGTCGCCGCGGCCCTGACGGCCCAGGAGCGGGCCGCCGCGGCCACCACCGGGCTGACCGAGCGGGCGATGCCGGCGCTGGTCGCCGTCGAGCGGATGCACCGCGCGTTCGCGGACCAGGGGACCGCCGTCCGCGGCTACCTGCTGACCGGCCGCGACGCGCTGCTCGAGCCCTACCGCGCCGCCCCGGTGCTGCTCGCCGAGCAGGAGCGGGTGCTGCGCGCCGCCGTCGCCGACCGGGCAGTCCTCGCCATTCTCGACGCCGCGCTCGCCGCCCACCGGGAGTGGCTCGCGGCGGCGGAACCCGCGATCGCGCTCCGCTCCCAGGGGCGGCAGGGCGAGCTGGACGAGATGATCGCCCGCGGCCCGGGTGCGCCGCTCTTCGCCGACCTGCGCGCCGACGTCGACGCCCTGCGGGGTGCCATCGAGGACCGCGTCGCCGCCGAGGTGGCGCGGGTGCGGGCCGTCCGGTCGACGCGGACGTGGATCCTCGGCGGCGCGATCGGGCTCGGCCTGCTGGGCGCGGCGCTGGCCGTCGTGGGGCTGCGGCGCGCGGTGAGCCGCCCGATCGCCGACCTGATCGAGTCCGTCGAGCAGGTGGCCGCGGGCGACCTGGACCGCCGCGTGCCGACCGGCGGGCCGCCCGAGCTCGCCGCGGTCGGCGCCGCCGTCGACCGCATGCGCGCCGCGCTCGACGACCACCGCCGCGCGGCCGTTCGGGCCGCCGCGCTGCGCGAGTCCGACCGGGTGGCCGCCGACCTGCGCGACGGTGCGGTCCGCAGGCTGCTGACCATCGCCACCGCGCTGACCTCGCTGGGCGCGCGGAACCCGCGGCTCGCCGGGCCGCTGTCCGGGCAGGTGGACGAGCTCGACCGGGCCGTCGCCGACATCCGCGCCGCCGCGGTGGGCGCTCCGCGCAGCGGGGCGGGCGCGGGGCACGCGCTGGCGGCGCGCGTCGCCGTGGAGCTGGCCAGGAGCCCCGCACTGGCCGGCGTGCACCCGGCGCTGCACGTGGGACCCCGGGCGGGGCCCGACCTGCCGGCGCACGTCGAGGACGACCTCCTGGCGGCGCTCGCGGTCTCGGTCGAGGAGCTGGACGGCGCGGTCGGCGGCCCCGACGACGTCGAGGTCGAGCTGTCGATCACGGCCGAGCGGGTGTGCCTGCGGTTGTTCGTGCGCGGCACCGCCGCCTGGCCGAAGGTCGCCCGGCTGGCCGAGCGGAGTCCGTCCGACGCCGCCCGGTGCCGGGTCCTGCCGGCCGTGGGCGGTCGCACGGTCGTCGAATGGGCCGTCCCCCTCGACGCGGCGCGACGGCCGCCGGGTTTCCGCCCGCCAGGAGGTGGCGGCCCGGCCCCCGGGTCGCCGCGCGCCCCCCTTGCCCGGAACATCGTCGTCCAGGACGGTGTTGAACGAGTCGTAATCGACGCCGAGGAAGGCACACGATGAGGACCGAGACTGCGATCCTGGCCGCGGGCTGCTTCTGGGGGGCCCAGGAGCTGCTCCGCGCCCGCCCCGGGGTGATCTCGACGCGGGTGGGCTACTCCGGAGGCGACACCCCGAACGCCACCTACCGCAACCACGGCGACCACGCCGAGGCCGTCGAGGTCGTGTTCGACCCCGACGTGATCTCCTTCCGCGAGGTGCTGGAGTTCTTCTTCCAGATCCACGACCCGTCGACGCGCGACCGCCAGGGCAACGACATCGGCCGCAGCTACCGCTCGGCGATCTTCTACACCAGCGACGAGCAGCGCCGGGTGGCCCTGGACACGATCGCCGACGTGGACGCCTCCGGCCTGTGGCCGGGCCGGGTCGTCACCGACGTGGCCCCGGCCGGCCCGTTCTGGGAGGCCGAGGAGGAGCACCAGGACTACCTGCAGAAGTACCCCTACGGCTACACGTGCCACTTCGTGCGGCCCGGCTGGGTGCTGCCGCGCAGGCAGGCGGAGACCGCGAGCTGACCGCGGCCGGCGCGCTGCTGGCCCGGGCCGAGCGCTCGGGCACCGCGCGCGACTGGCTCGCGTTCATCGCCGCCCTCGCCGACGCGGGGCGGCCGCTGGAGGCGGTGCGCCACCTGCGCCTGCTGTGGCGCGGCGTCCCGGCGTCGGCCGCGCTCGGCGAGGCCGGGGCGCTCGACCGGTCGGTGTTCCTGCTCAACGGCGGGGCGATCGCCCTGGACACCGGCCTGCGCGCCGTCGGCGGGCTCTGGTGCGCGCTGGCCCGCTCCTCGCCCCACCCGGACGTCCGGTACCTGGCCGGGGCGAACCTGGGGGCCGGCGCCGCGCGACGCGAGCGGGCGCTCCGACCGGACACGGTGCTGGAGGCCACGTCGCTGCTGGTCGAGGTCGTGGCGACGGGCGCAGCGGACGAGGCCGCCGCGGCGGTCGCCGATCTGGAGGGGATGGTGGCGGTGGCGCCCCGCGCGCTGCCGCCGCGGATCGGGCTGGCCCGGGCGCTGCGGGAAGCCGGCCGCGCGGCGCAGGCCGCCGAGCAGGCCGAGCGCGCCGTGGCCGCGGC
>NZ_JAHDTH010000017.1 GCF_018531445.1 Pseudonocardia lacus | reverse complement strand
GCGACGCCGGCACGACGGCCGCGGCGGTCGGGGTCGCGCCCGTCGACCTGCTGCTGCTCTGCGGCATCTTCGGCAACGTGCCCGACGAGGACGTCGCCCGCACCGCGGCCGCGGTGCCGGCGCTGCTGGCGCCCGGCGGCACGGTGGTCTGGACGCGCGGCACCTGGGCGCCGGACCTCACCCCGCGGCTGCGCGGCTGGCTCGGCGACGCCGGCGTCGAAGAGACGTCGTTCGTCACCGGGGCTCGTGCGGGGCAGCCGGTGGCGGACGGCGGCTGGTCGGTCGGCGCGGGCGTCCTGCGCGGGCCCTCGACCCCGCTGCCGCCCGATCAGCGGCTGTTCACCTTCCGGGACTACTCGTCGATGCCGTAGAGGCGGGCCCAGTTCTCGCGGCTGGTGAGCCGGCCCATCTCGGCGCGGTAGCGCTGGGCGACCGCGGGCCCCTCGTCGATGAAGCGGCGGAACACCCGGGCGGCCTCGCGGGCCAGGCCGAGCGCGGCGTCCCGGTCGCGGGTGCGCACGCGGAAGCCCTGCTCGGACATGTCGGCGACGATCGCGCGCTCGAACGTCGACACGTGCCACCAGTGCGCGTCCCCGGCGGGGATGAAACCGGACTTGTGCACCGCCTTGTTCAGCGCCAGGTACGCGGCCCGCTTGAGCCAGGTGAGCCGCTCGCTGCCGGGCTCGTTGGCCGCCTGCACGACGGTGGCGTCGCGGAAGTCCGGCGCGAACTCGGGCAGCTCCGACATCGGGTGCACCACGGTCTCGGCGTAGGCGGCCCGGACGCGGCGGATCTCCGCGGCCGCGGCGGCCGAGCCGTCGCGCAGCACCTCGGGGCCCTCCAGGAAGTCCTCGACCGCCTTGATCAGGGTCGCGGTCAGGCCGTAGTGCATCGCCACCAGGTACTGCGCGGTGAGCTGCCCCAGCCGGCGCAGGATGCGGCGGGTCGAGAAGTCGGTGTGCAGCGCGGCGGTGATCAGGCCGTTGCGCATGTTGAAGTACCGGTGCCACTCGTCCCAGTCCTTCCACCCGAAGTCGGCGTGCCACACGCCGGCGCCGGGCAGGGCGACCGTCGGGATCCCGTGCGCGCGGGCCCGGTAGCCGAACTCGATGTCGTCCCACTGGAAGAACAGCGGCAGCGGGTAGCCGATGCGGGCGACGACCTCGGCCGGGATCAGGCACGACCACCAGCCGTTGTACTCGGTGTCGACCCGGCGCTCCTGGTTGGTCGGCAACTGCCGCTCGTCCAGCCCGAGCAGGTACGCCTCCTTGAGCGCGCCCGGCATCGGCATCCCGACCTTCAGCGTCTCCGGCTCGGCGTACTCGGCGGAGATGTGCAGGTGCGCCGGGTGCAGCAGGTTGAGCATCTGGCCGCCGACGATCATCGGCTGGGCGGTGCTCGCGGCGAACCCGGTCAACCGGACCAGGATCTCCGGCTCCAGCAGCACGTCGTCGTCCATCAGCAGCACGTCGCGGTGCTCGGAGCGCTCGCCCGCGGTGGCGTCGAACAGGCCGCGGGTGAAGCCGCCCGCGCCGCCCAGGTTGGGCTGGCGCACGTAGCGCAGCTTCTCGCCCAGCGCCGCCGACACCTCGGCGAAGCGCGGGCGCGACTCCAGGGGATCGGTGCCCTGGTCGACGACCTGGACGGTGCCGACGCGGGCCAGCGCGACCGGGTCGTCGGCCATGGCCTGCAGCGTGTTGAGGCAGTCGTCGACCCGGTTGAACGTGCAGACGACGAGGTCGGTGCGCGGCACCGGGCGCCCGGTGGACACGGTCCACCGCACGTCGGAGGCGGTGAGCTCGCCCTGCTCGGTGCTCAGCTCGATCCACATGCCGCCGCCGTCGATGAAGCGGTCGATCGGGGCGACGAGCCGCACGGCGGTGTCGCCGCCGTCGATGTCGCGGGCCGCCGCGATGCGCCACACCTTGTTGGTGTCCGAGGCCATCAGCCGGATGCGGCCGGCGCCGCTGAGCACCGCGGTGACCTCGACCTCGGGCACCGCGGTCCACCGGTGCCAGTAGGTGGCGTGGAACCGGCCGAAGTAGGTGTTGGTGCTGACCCGGCTGCCCGGCAGCAGGTGCACGCGCTCGCGCTCGCGGCGGGCGATGCCCTGCTCGACGACGGAGTACAGGTCCTCGGGCACCAGTGCCGACGGCCCGAAGAACAGGCCCCGCTGCACGACCAGCCGCGACGGCGAGCCTGATGTCGCGGCGGGTTCCGGCTCGGCCTGCGGGGACGGGCTGTCCGACGTGGTCTCCGGTGTGCGAAGCATGCGGGGCGACGTCCTCCGGTCGGCGGTGCGGGTGTCGCCAAGCATTGTGCGGGCTCGGCGTCCCGGTCCCGGGGGCGGGGTGCGGACGGTCGGGGACCGGCCGGCGACGTCGGCACGATCGATGTGCGACCCATGCGGGACGTTCGGTCAGCCCACCGGGTCGAGGCCCGGCACCCGGGCGTGGCCATCGCGGTGCCAGCCGCTCACCGTCCGCTCGACGACGGTCGGCCGCGGTGTCGCCAGTCGCTCGCTCGGCGTCCACCGGTACACCTGCACGGCGTCGCGCAGCGGCGCTCCGGTCAGGTAGGTGGGCATCCGCTGCTCGGTCACCAGCAGCCGCGGCGCCGCGAACGGGCCGCCGAAGCCGGGGGAGTAGGTGATCCCGGCCGCCGGGTCGGCCGCCGGGGGACCGATCCGCCACCCCGGCACCTGCGCGGTGCCGTCGGGCAGCGCGGCCGGGCGCACGCACGGGAACAGGAAGGCCACCGGCCAGTCCAGGACGGCGGCCTCGGAGGCCGGGATCAGCTCGGACATCGGGGTGAGCCGGGGGACCCGGGGCAGCGACACGACCGCCGGGCTGCGCGGGCCCGCGGTGGGCGCGTCGACGACCAGCCGGACGGCGTCGGCCCCGGCCGGGGCGAGCTCGCGGTGGTCGCTGGGCTCGGCGCCCTCGGTGGCGACACCGCGCCGCTCGACGGTGTCGCCGGTGCGGAACTCCAGGGACAGCGCGTCGCCGGGGCGCGTCGTGCCCGACGTCGTGACGACGACGGGCAGCCGCCCGTCGCGCTGCTGCGGGTCGAGGGTGAACCAGGCCGACGCGGTGCGCCCGGCCACCGCGATCCCCGGCATGAGCGCGCCGCCGACGTCCACCGGCAGCGTCCGCGGCGCCGGGACGGCCCCGTCCTCGGTGGGCAGCAGCCCGGCCGCCGGGTCGGTCTCCACCGACAGCAGCCGCTGCAGGCCGCACGGCTCGCCGCGCACGGTGGCCAGCGCGTCGGAGGCGAGGGTGTAGCTGTCGCGGTGGCCGGCGGCGATCCGGGCGAAGCTGCCGACCTGCAGCGCGAGCACGCCGACGAGGACCAGCGCGACGATCGGCACGGGCCCGGGGACCCACCGCCCGACGGCAGGGTCGGGGCCGCCACCGGCCGGGGCGGAGCGCCGCCACGCGGTGCGGGCCAGCAGCACCGCGACCAGCAGGCCGCCGAGCACGGCGACGATCGTCGCCAGCGGGGTGCCGCCGACCTGCGGGGGCAGGGTGGAGAAGGTCGGGGTGAACCAGTCGCCGGCGAACGGCCAGAGGTTGTAGCCGGCCAGCACGAGCGAGCACACGGCGGTCGCCGCGGCGAGCCCGCCGGCCAGCGCGGCCGGCCGCGGCCGGACGACCCGCGCCGACCAGGCCGCCGCCCCGAGCACCAGCACCGCGGCGCCGTACCCGGCGACGTCGCCGAAGTGCTGGGTCCACTTCGTCGGGCTGAGCGTCATCACGGCGAGCATCGCCAGGAACCCGGCGGCCAGCCGGCGGGCCGGGCCGGTCGCGATGCCCGTGCCGGCGCGCCGCAGCGACCACAGCACGCCGACCGCCGCCAGCAGCGTCACCAGCACGGCCGCCCGGCGCCCGATCGAGCCCTGGAACGAGGCCGGCTCCAGCAGCGTGGAGTACCGCTCGTACTCCTCGTACCACTCCAGGCCGCCGCCGATGACCGTGCGGACCCGGGTGGCCTCCAGCATCCCGGCCAGGCTCTGGTCGGACACCATCAGCAGCACCGCCGAGGCGGGCGCGGCCACCAGCAGCGCCAGCAACGGCCACAGCCGCAGGTCGGCGGCGCGGGCGCGCAGCACCCTCAGCACCGGCGCCGCCGCGACCAGGAACGGGACGAACGCCATCAGCCCGCCGGGCGTGACGGCGGTGGTCGCACCGGCGACGACCAGCCCGAGGGCCAGCGGCAGCAGCGCGCGCGTCGCGACCGCCCGCTCGACCGCCAGGAACGCCACCAGCGCCCCGACGGCCACCCAGGGCTCCGGGCGCAGGCCGACGTTCAGCGGCACCCACCAGGTCAGCAGCCCCAGCGCGGCGACCCACCGCATCCAGCCCCGGGTGGCGAACCGGCCCAGCCGCGGCAGCACCAGCCGCGACAGCAGCGCCCAGCACAGCAGCCCGAGCAGCACCGACGGCAGTCGCATCCACGCCGTCGACGGCGAGATCGTCGACCAGCCGGCGTAGAGGTCGTAGAACCAGCTGAACGGCGCCTCGGGGGCGTTGAGCCAGCGGTAGACGTTGCCGACGAAGCCGTTGTCGCCGCGCCCGCGCACGATCCCGGCGATGTAGCCGTCGTCCACGGTGATCGCGCCGACCACCCACCACACGCCCAGCACGGCGGTGACGACCACGTCGGTGGGCCGCGGCAGCCACCAGCGCCGGGGCAGCAGGCGCACGCGGGCCGTCGCGGCCCGGTCGGTGGCGCGCACCGCGACCAGCATCCCCAGCAGCGCCAGCACCGCCACGACCGCCAGCGCCGCCTTGACCGGGGAGATCGTGGTCTGGAACCGGGTGTCGGCGGTGAGCCGCAGGTCGACGCCGTCGGGCAGCTCGCTGAAGGCGCCCGCCACGTCGGGGCGGACGTCGCCGTCGCGGGTCAGCACGGGCGCGTCGTCGACCAGTACGGCCGTGCGGGTGGGGTCGGAGACGACCCTCAGCGCGCACTCCCCGGCCGGCAGGGCCACCTCGCCGAGGTCGACGCCCGCGCTGCTGACCCGCAGCCCGCCGCCCTCGGTCGGGCGTCCCGGCCCGGGTCCCGGCACCGGGGCCGTGCCGGTCAGGCGCAGCCCGTGCAGGGGTTCGGCGGTCGGGTCGGGGTTGAGCGGCACCGTCGAGAGCAGCACGCCGTCGCCGGCCTCCCGCACCGCGGAGCAGTTCGTGTCGACGGCCAGCCCGACCGGCTGGTACGGCATCAGCGGGATCGCCGCCGGCCCGTCGTCGGCCGACCACGCGTAGGAGACCTCGGGCTGCTGCACCGGGGCCAGCGGGAACGCCACCGAGGCCAGTGCGGCGATCAGCCCGAGTACGAGCACCCACCGCCGGCCCCGACCGGAGGCGGGGGCCCCGGCCGGCGGGTCGGACCGGTCGTCCGGCTCGGAACGGGTCGCCGGGCGGGCGGGCGAGAGCACCGCGCCACCCTAGGCGGGCCCGGTCCCGCCCCGCCCCGGCAACCCCGTCGAGAACGAACTTGTCGTGATCGAACCGCCCAAATGATCACGACAACCTCGTTCTCGACGGGGCTGCCGGGGCGGGGCGCGCGGGTCAGGGGCCGCCGGGGACGAACTCCGGGATGGCGGCCGACCCACCCGGGGTCTCCCGGGCGGTGTGCGTGAGCGCGTAGGCCCGCGGCGCCAGCGGGGTGGAGAACGCGTAGACCTGGATGCGCGGGTCGGTCCCCGGCGCCACCGCCAGCTGCTGCACCGACTGGGTCCGCGGCACCTGCGCGAACGCCCCGCCGCGCGTCGGGCGCCACACGCCGTCGCCGAAGCCGCCCAGCGCCGAGTTGCCCCAGAGCACCGCGTACTCGGGCGACTCGGTGACGCCGTTGACCATGTGCGGCTGGCGCAGGCAGGGGTAGTTGAACGCCTGCGGCCAGCCCAGCGCGACCGGCGCCCCGGCGGGGACGTAGTCGGCCAGCACCGTCGCCGTGGACAGCGCGGGCGCGCTGAACGCGAGCCAGCCGTGCAACCCGCCGGTGGCGTCGACCGCCTCCAGCCGGACGAGGGCGGCGCCGGGTGGCGGCTCCAGCGCGAAGGTCCGCCAGGACGGGTCGCGGGCGCTGTCGGTGAGCAGGCCCTCCTGCTCGTCGGTGGCCTCGACGGGGGTGCCGTCGGCGGCGGCGTAGACGGCGGTGAGGGTGTTGCCGTCCTCCAGGGTCCCGGCGGCGAGCACGGTGACCGCGGAGTCGTCGTCGAGGCCGTCGGGCAGCTGGTACCAGCCGGTGCTCATCCGGCCGGTGTTGCGCTCGAAGGCGAGCCCGTCGCGGCCCAGCAGGCTGCCCCAGACCCGGGCGGCCCCGGTGCCCTGCGGGCGGTTGCCGATGTAGTAGCCGCTGTCGGAGAGGAAGTACTCGACGTAGGCCGGGTTCTCCGGGGTGGGGGCCGGCACCGCGGGCACGACCGGGGTGCGCCCGCCGGTCGGGGCGGTCGGGGTGGCGGCCGCGGTCGTCGTCGGGCTCTGCGGGGTGGTCGGTGCGGGCGCGGGGGAGGCCTCGGTCAGCGGGACGGCGTCGGTGGGGTCGTAGACGCGCACCGCGCCGGCCGCCCCGCAGTTGCCGCCGGTGGGGTCGGCCCAGCTCTGCACCCAGATCGAGTCGCGCGGCTCGCCGCTCACGGCGGACTCGGCGAAGATCCCGACGGTGTAGGCGGTGGTCCCGAGCAGCGACAGCACCACCACGACCGGGACGGCGCGCAGCGCGCCGATCCGGAAGGTCTCCTCCGCGCGCCGGTTGAGCAGGGGCACGACGATCGCGACGGCGGCGAACACCACCAGCCACAGCAGCGGGCTGCCCAGCTCGAGGTCCTGCACGGCGGGCGAGAGCTCGGGGCGGTGCAGGCCGTCGAGCCAGGCGTAGGGCCACTTGTTGGGGCCCTGCCAGGCCAGCGTGATCGCCACCAGGAACGAGGCCGCCGCGGCGGCCAGCACCCCGACCGGTGGGCGCGTGTCGCCCAGTATCCGGCGGGTCAGCGGCACGGCGGTGACCAGGAACAGCGCCAGGAACGCCGGGCCGACGCCGGCCAGCGAGCCGAAGTGGTGGCTCCACTTGGACGGGGTGAGCCACAGCGCGCCGAACGCGATCGCGGTGCTGGCGCCCGCGTACCAGAGCGGCGTCGGCACGGCGATCCCGCGCAGCCGGGCCCCGGCGGCCAGCACGGCGAACCACACCAGCGCCACCAGGCACACCAGCACGACGGAGCGCTTGGCGTAGTTGCCCATCGGGTTGTCGGTGAGCAGGAAGTAGTAGCGGAAGATCTCGCTGGTCCAGTCGTCCTGCTGCTGGATCGACAGGAAGATCGCCTGCCCGCGCAGGAAGTCGCGCAGCGCGCCGTCGGCGAACGCGGTGAACAGGGCGATGAACCCGCCGGAGGCCACCGCGAAGGCGCGCAGGACCGTGGCGATCCGGTCGCCCTCGACGCGGATGACCGGCCACAGCAGCGGCAGCCCGGCCAGCAGCGGCGCGAACAGCGTGAAGCCGGTGGGGTGGGCGGTGAACCCGACGCCGGCCAGCAGGAACGCCACCCAGGCCAGGCCGAGCCTGCGCCGGCGGCTGGCGGCCAGCACGGCCAGCAGGGTGAGCGCCCCGGTCAGCGCGACGACCGTCTCCGGCCGCACGCCCATGTCCTGGGGCACCCACCAGGCCAGGTAGACGACCGCGAGCAGCGCGTGCGCCAGCACGCGGGTCCACCGGGCGTCCGGGGCCCACTCGTGCATGGCCGCGACCACGACCCGGCGCAGCGCGAACCAGGTCAGGATCCCGAACACCAGCGCCGGGATGCGCTGCATGACCGGGGCGTCGCCGACGAGCTGCTGCCACAGGCCCAGCGCCTGGTAGAACCAGGTGAACGGGGTGAAGCTCTGGTCGTAGAGCTGGTAGTAGTTGCCGACGTCGCCGGTCAGCGCCGAGTTGCGGGCCATCGCGGCGTAGTAGCCGTCGTCGTCGGTGGCCGGCGCGATCACCGCCCACAGCGCCAGCACGGCCGGCACCACGAGGTCGACCAGCCGCGGCCAGCCCGGGCGCCACCGGCCCGGCACGCGCGCCGTGCGCCGGTCGAGCAGCACGAGCAGCACGGCGGTGATCGCCAACGCGCCGAGCAGCCCGCCGATCAGCAACGTCTTCGTCGGGGTCGCGGTGCTGGAGAACTCGTCGTCGACCTTCAGCGAGACCGAGAGCCCACCCGGCGGCACGGACGTCAGCGACGTGGCGAGCACGTCGACGTCGGGCAGCTGGTCGGTGCTGCGGTCCACCAGCTCGGTGCCGTCACGGGTGATCACCAGCCGGGCGTTGTCCTGGCCGGCGAGACCGGCGGGCCGGACGAAGGCCGGGTCCTCGGCCAGCGCCGGCATCTCGGTCTCCTGGAAGCTGGGCAGCCCCTTGCTGTGCCCGACGATCCGGTACTCGCACGGCCCCGGCTCGATCGGCACGTCGAGCAGCAGCTCGTCGAGCGCGCCGACGGTCAGCCGCCCGTCGCGGGCGTTGACGATGAGCCCGATCGTGCCGGCCACCGGGGAGTCCGGCGCGGCGGTGGACACCACGACGCCGCCGCGGGCCTGGGCCAGCGCGGCCACCTCGCAGCTGAACCGGATGTCCATGCTCAGCGGCCGGTAGGAGGCCAGCTGCAGCAGCGTCGACTCCGGCTGGGCCGGGTCGCGGGGCCAGGTCACCGTCGGCTCGTTGACCATGACCGGCGCGAACGGCAGCAGCGCGCCGCACACGAGCGCGACCAGCCCGGAGAACGCGGCCAGCAGCGCCAGGCCCCGCTGTCGGGGCGCCACGCTCTCCGGTGCGGGGTCGGCGGTCTCGGGCGGGTCCGTTTCCCGCTCGGGCTCCCGCTCGACGTCGTCGCGGACGGCGTCGGACACGTCAGTCACGGTCCAGGATGGTGTCAGCCGATCCGCGTGCCCGGCGACGTGCCCCCGGTGATCACCGGGAGCACGTCCCGTTCGACCGCCGCGGCCGCCGCCAGCACCACGTGGTCCTCCCACGGCCGACCGACGAGCTGGACCGCCAGCGGCAGCCCGTCGGCGTCCGCGCCCGCGGGCAGGCTGACGGCCGGCGCGCCGGACAGGCTCGCCGGCAGCGTGTGCAGGTACGCGGTCCGATCGCCGTCGAACTCGTCGTGGCGGGGGCGGTGCGCGGCACCGTGGGCGTGACGAGGACGTCGACCTCGGCGCCCGCGCGCAGGCAGCGGGTGCGGAAGCGGTCCCAGTCCCACAGCTGCGCGGCGACGTCGGCGCCGGTCAGGTCGGGCCGCCCGGTCGCGCGCGCCCAGTAGCCCTGGGTGATCTCCCAGGCGTCGGCGAGCCAGTCGTAGGGCCACTCGACCCGCGTCGCCCCGGCCGCCACCAGCGCGTCGGCCGCGCGGTCGACGGCGGCGACCACGGCGGGCGACGGCCGCCGGTCGCCCGAGCCGTGCAGCACCGCGACCCGCAGGGCGGTGACGTCCACCCGATCGGAGCCGACCAACGGCACGGGTGGCACACCGGCGTCGTGCCCGTCCGGTCCGGCGATGACCCGCAGCGCCCGTTCCAGGGTGGCGACGTCGGCGGCCAGCGGCCCGATCTGGGTGCGGCCGTCGCTGAGCGGCCCGACGCGCGGGAAGTGCCCGGTGCCCGGCACCCGGCCCGCCGTCGGCTTGAGCCCGCAGGCGCCCGCCCACGCGGCGGGCAGCCGGATGCTGCCCCCGGAGTCGCTGCCCAGCCCGAGCGGGGACGCCCCCGCCGCGACCAGCGCGGCCTCCCCGCTGCTCGACCCGCCCACCGTGCGGTCGGGGTCGAGGGGGTGGCGCACACCGCCCCACGGCCGGGTCTTGGCCAGCACCACCGCGCCGGCCGCGCGCAGCCGGGCCACCGCCGTGGCGTCCCGGGTGGGGCGGCGGTCGCGCGCGTCGCCCACGCCCGCGCACGGGAAGCCCTCGACGTCGATCCAGTCCTTGACCGTCACCGGCAGCCCGTGCAGCGGCCCGACCGGTCCGCCGCGCTCGAACTCGCGGTCGAGCCGGGCGGCATCGGCGAGCGCCCGGTCGTCGTCGAACGCCGCCACGGCGCCGGTCGTGGCGTGCACGCGCCGCACCTCGGCCAGCGCCCCGCCGGCCGCCGCGACCGCCGTCACCGCCCCGCTCGCCAACCGCCCCAGCAGCTCACCCGTCACCGCCCCAGCCTGGCCCGGTCGACCGCCGCGGACCAGCCGTCGCGGAGCGCGACCGCGGAGGCTGCTCCGAGCAGGTGGCACCGCGCCCCTTAGAGTGCGACCCGTGAGCAACTCGATGATCGGCGTCGCTCGGCGGTGGACCCAGCTCGGCGACACCGATCCGATGTGGGCCGCACTGACCGACGCGGGCCGCGGCGGGCGCTGGGACCCGGCCGACTTCCTGCGCACCGGCCGCCGCGAGATCGACGCGATGCTCTCCCTGCTCGACCGCCGCGGGCTCACCCCCAAGATGGGCACGGCGCTGGACTTCGGCTGCGGCCCCGGCCGGCTGTCGGCCGGGCTGGCCGCGGCCGGGTTCGCCCGGGTCATCGGCGTCGACGTCTCCCCGACGATGCTGGCCAAGGCCCGCGAGATCGTCGACGACGAGCGCTGCGAGTTCGTCCACGACGAGGGCACCGAGCTGGCCTCGGTCGCCGACGACAGCATCGACCTCGTCTACTGCTGCCGCGTGCTCCAGCACATGCCGACCGAGCTGTCGCACGGCTACATCCGGCACTTCCTGCGCGCGGCCGCGCCCGGCGGGCTGGTCGTGTTCCAGCTGCCGGCCGAACCGATCGGCCTGGTCGGCGGGGCCATGAAGGCGCTGCCCGCCCCGGTGCTGGACCGGCTGCGCGCCGGCATGGAGATGCACGGCACCCCGACCGCCGCCGTCACCCGGCTCATCGCCGAGGCGGGTGGCGTCACCGTCTCCGTCGAGGAGGACCGCAGCGCCGGCCCGAGGTGGCGCAGCCACCTCTACGTCGTCCGCGCGGAGAAGTAGTCCGATGGCCCACCGGGTACTCGACCGGTGGGACGCACCGGGGTGGTACCCGATCGGTGCGTCCCCCCGCTGCATAATCGGTGGGTCCCCCGGCGGTCTCACTGCTGCCGCTCCTGATGGAGGTCAGAGTCCTGGCTAGCACCTCCGGCTCGCACACCCGCTCGCTCGGGCTGGTCGGCATCGGGATCGTGGCCTCCGGGCTGCTGGTCAACGTCTACCTGGCCATCGTCGCGCGGAACCTGCCGGCCGCCGAGTACGCCTACTTCGGCGCCTTCTGGTCGTTGGCCCAGGTCGCCGGGTTCGGCATGTTCCTGTCCATCGAGCAGGAGACGGCCCGGATGCTGCAGACGCCGGGCCGCCCGCTCGGTGTGCTGAAGGCGACCCTGTTCACCGCGGCGACGATGGCCGTCGGGCAGCTGGCGCTGGTGGCGATGGCCTGGCCGCTGCTGCAGGCCACGTTCGGCGGGCACGCGATCGTGGTCGTCGCGTTCGGCGTGCTGTGCCTGGTCTCGGCCGGCCAGTTCGTGGTCCGCGGCGCGCTCATCGGCATGGACCGGATGGGCCGGCACGCGTTCATCATGTTCGTCGACGCCGTCCTGCGGGTCGGGCTGGCCACGCTGGTGGCCTCGCTGATCGCCGACCCGGGCAGCTCCGGGTTCGCCTGGACGCTGACGGCGGCCATCGCGCTCTCGCACGCGCCGCAGCTGGTCTCGCTGCTGCGCAGGCGCACCCGCGCCACCACCGAGCCCGACCCGGCCGCCGGCTGGCAGACCCCGCGCGCCGTGTGGTCCGCGGTCGCCCCGCTGCTGCTCGGCTCGGTGTGCGCGCAGCTGCTGCTCAACGGCATCCCGGTGATCGCGCCGGTGCTCGCCGAGACCCCCGCCGAGGCGACCGCGGCCGGTCAGCTGCTGGCCGCGTTCACGCTCAGCCGCATCCCGCTGTTCCTGGTGGTGCCGCTGCAGAGCGCGCTGCTGCCGATGCTCACCGCCGCCCTGCACGGCGGCGACCGGGCCAAGCTGGTGCGGATGATGCGGCTGCTGGCGCTGAGCCTGGTCGTGCTCGGCGCGGCGGCCGTGGGCGTCGGCTGGCTGGCCGGCCCGTGGCTCGTCGGGCTCATCTTCGGCCCCGAGTACGTGCTCGGCGGCATGCACGTGGCCCTGCTGGCGCTCGGGGTCGCGGCCTATATCGTGCTGGTCCTGGTCACCCAGGTGCTGGTCGCCTCGGTGCGCCACCGCCTGGTGGCCTGGAGCTGGTTGTCCGGGCTGGTCGTCGCGGCCGTGGTGCTGGCCGTCGTGCCGGACCTGCTGCTGCGCGCCGAACTGGCCTTCCTGCTGGGCTCGGTGACCGGCTGGGTGGTCGGAACCGCGCTGGTGCTCAGCGAACGACGGGAGCGAGTGTTGCAGAGTGTCGCCTGACCCCGCCCGCGACGACCTCGTCATCGCGCTGACGTACTACGCCCCGTACGTGTCCGGGCTGACGAACATGGCCCGCGACCTCGCCGAGGGCATGGCCGCGCGTGGACGCCGGGTCACGGTCGTGACCAACCGCTTCGACTCCTCGCTGCCCCGCCGCGAGGAGATCAACGGGGTGCGCGTGCTGCGCGCGCCGGTGATCGCCCGGCTCGGCCGCGGGGTGATCAGCCCGCAGTTCGTCCGGCTGGCCCGCACCACGATGGCCCGGGCGAAGGTCGGCGCGCTGCAGCTGCCGATGCTGGAGGCCGGCGCGATCGCCGCCGGGATGCCGACGCCGATCGTGTCGACCTACCACTGCGACGTCACCCTGCCGCCGGGCCTGATCAACGTGGCCCAGCGGACGGTCGTCGACGCGTCCAACCGCTACGCCATGCGCAACTCCGCGATCGTCGCCGTCACCAGCGAGGACTACGCCCGCAACAGCCGCATGTGGACGGCCATCGAGCCGGCGATGGCGGTCGTCGCGCCGCCCTGCCCGCCGCCGCCGCCCGGTGCGCCGTCCTACCGCGAGACCGACGGCCTGCACGTCGGGTTCCTCGGCCGGATCGTGCGCGAGAAGGGCCTGGAGTACCTGGTCCGCGGTTTCCGTGCGCTGCCCGACGACGACGCCCGGCTGCTCATCGGCGGCGACTTCACCCACGTCGCCGGCGGCAGCGTCGTCGACCAGGTGCGCGCGGCCATCGGCGACGACCCGCGCATCCGGCTGATGGGCTTCGTGCCCGAGGAGCGCATCGGCGACTTCTACGCCTCCCTCGACGTGTTCACGCTGCCCTCGGTCAACGCGTTCGAGGCGTTCGGCATCGTGCAGGCCGTGGCGATGCTGGCCGGGGTCCCGGTGCTGTCCAGCGACATCCCCGGCGTGCGCCAGCCCGTCGCGCAGACGGGCTTCGGCACCGTCGTCCCGCCGGCCGACCCGGCGGCCATCACCCGGGCCCTGCAGGGCCTGCAGACCAACCCGCCCGACCGCGAGGCCGGCCGCAAGGCGGCGCACCAGGCGTTCTCGGTGTCCACCGTGCTGGACGCCTACGAGGTCCTGCTGGACAAGGCGGCCCACCAGCGAAAGGCGCGCCGATGACGACGTCGGAGTTCGAGTTCGAGGCCGCCCAGGGCGAGCCCGACCACTACGACGAGTCCTACTACGACGGCAACGGGCAGGCCGGCGACCGGCCCGCGCTGCGCTGGTACGTGCGGATGGTCCGGCGCTACATCGGCGCCGGGCCGTACCTGGACTTCGGCTGCGGCACCGGGCACCTGCTGCGCAGGCTGGCGATGCACGGATCGGCGTCCGGGTTCGAGATCTCGCCGTACTCGGCCGGGCTCTCGCGCGAGACCGCCCCGGGCTCGCCGGTGCACACCGAGCTCGACGACATCCCCACCGGCGTCTTCCGCGGCCTGACCGCCATCCACGTCCTCGAGCACCTCGACGACGACACCGCCACCGAGGTGCTGGCCTGCTGGCGGCGCATCCTGGTGCCGGGCGGCAAGGCGCTGGTCGTCATGCCCGACCCGGCCGGCAAGGCGCGCGGCCTGGCCGGGCCGGGGTGGACCGGCTACCAGGACCCCACGCACATCAACCTCAAGCCGCACGCCGAGTGGAAGGCCTTCATCCAGGCCCGCGGCTTCCGGGTGCTGCGCGAGGGCAGCGACGGGCTGTGGAACGTGCCCTACGGCAAGCTCCCGAAGCTGCTCGACGCCCTCGTGCACGCGGTGCCCTCGCTGACCCAGTTCCTGGCCGGGCGGCTGTTCCTGCGCCCCGGCTCGGGCGAGTCGTCGGTCTTCGTGATCGAGCGCGTCGACCCCGGTCCGACCTGATGCGCTAGGGGTCCGCCATCAGCTCCGCCACCGACTCGGCACCCCCCGGCTCCGCGCCGCCGGTCGACGGGGAACGCGCCACCCGGCTGCCGATCCCGCGCTCGCCGTGGGACCGGTTCGTCATCGGCATCACGCTGGCCGGGTTCGCGGTGCTGGTCTGGAACCGGCGCTGGGTCAGCGACGACGGGCTGATCGTGCTGCGCACGGTGCGCAACCTGCTCGCCGGCGACGGCCCGGTCTACAACGCGGGCGAGCGCGTCGAGGCCAACACCTCCACCCTGTGGACCGGCCTGCTCGCGCTGCCCGGCCTGGTGCCCGGCGTGTCGCTGAACTGGGCGGCGGTGGTGCTCGGCCTGCTGCTGTCGGTGCTGGGGCTGGGTATGGGCATGGACGGCGCCCGCCGGCTGGCCGGTGGCCGCCGCCGGATCGTGCCGCTGGGCGCGATGGTCGTGGTGGCGCTGCCGCCGTTCTGGGACTTCGGCACGTCCGGCCTGGAGACCGGGCTGATCGTGGGCTGGCTCGGGCTGACCTGGTGGCTGCTGGTGCGCAGGCTGGAGGCGCTGCGCCGGGCCGTCGAGGACGGTGGCGGGCCCACCGGCCGGGCGTGGCCGGCCGCCGTCGTGCTCGGGCTGGCCCCGCTCGTCCGCCCCGACCTGGCGCTGTTCGGGCTGCTCGCGGCGGCGGTGCTGGTGCTGCTGGAGCGGCGCGGGGGAGTGCCGCGGCTGGTCGGGCTGGCCGCCGCCGCGGCCGTCGTCCCGCTGGCCTACGAGGTCTTCCGGGCCGGCTACTACGGGCTGCTGGTGCCCTCCACCGCGCTGGCCAAGGAGGCCGGTGACCCGCGGTGGGGGCAGGGCCTGATCTACCTCGACGACCTCGCCGGCACCTACGCGCTGTGGGTGCCGCTGGCCGCGCTGCTGGTCGGCGCGGTGCTGCTGGTCGCCCGCCGGCCCACCGGCGACCCCCGGCTGCGGGTGGCCACGGCCGCGGTGGCCGTCGCCCCGGTGCTGGCCGGCCTGCTGCTGGCGCTCTACGTGACCCGCGTCGGCGGCGACTTCATGCACGGGCGGATGCTGCTGCCCGCGCTGTTCTCGCTGGTCCTGCCGGTGCTCGTGGTGCCGCTGATCTGGCGCACCGTGCTGCCGGTCGCCGTGGTCGGGACCTGGGCGGTGGTCTGCGTGCTCGGCCTGCGACCCGGCTACGAGGACCTGGGCCCCGGCTTGATCGCCAACGAGCGCCTGTACTACGTGCGGCTGCTCGGCGTGCCGTACCCGGTCGCCACCGGCGACTACGTCACCCACCCGATGGTCCCCGAGGGGGTGGCCGCGCTGGCGGCCACCGACCGGCCCTCGCTCGCGCTGGCCGCGCCCCGGCCCGACGGCGAGCTGGAGTGGCGCCTGCTGCCCGAGCCGGCCGGCGCCCGCGACACCATCGCCTGGCTCAACCTGGGCGTGGCCGGCGAGCTGGCCCCCCTCGACGTCCGCGTCCTCGACGGCGTCGGCCTGGTCAACCCGGTGGCCGCGCACGCCACCGGCCTGCCCGACGGGCGCATCGGCCACGACAAGGACCTCCCACCGGCCTGGTACGTGGCCGAGGCCGGGGTCGTCGACGACGGCGGCTTCGCGCCGGCCGAGCAGCTGGCCGCGGCCCGCGCCGCGCTGGCCTGCCCCGCCACCGTCGAGGTGCTCGACTCCGTGCGCGCCCCGCTGACCGCCGAGCGGTTCTGGCGGAACCTCACCGGTGCATGGGAGCGCACCTCCTACCGCTACGACCGCGAGCCCACCGTCGCCGCCACCTGCGCCGCGGCGGAGTAGCGCGGGCTGCGCGAAGCCTCAGCCCGGACCGGGGGCCCTTACCCGTAGCGTCCCCCACGTGATCGGTTCACTGGCCTGGGTGACCACCGCCGCCGCTCGCGGCACCGACGAGGACGAGCCGTTGGCGCTGGCCGGCACCGGGGTGCGCGTCGAGGTCGTCGACTGGGACGACCCCGACGTCCGGTGGGAGTCCTTCGACCGCGTCGTGCTGCGCTCCACGTGGGACTACCCGCAGCGCCTCGACGAGTTCCTCGGCTGGCTCGACCGCGTCGAGGCGGTGACCGAGGTGCGCAACCCCGCCGCCGTCGTGCGCTGGAACCTCGACAAGCACTACCTGGCCGAGCTCGCCGACGCCGGCGTGCCGGTGATCCCCACGACGTTCGTCGAGCCGGGCGGGCCCGTCGCGCTCGCCGCCGACGACGTGGTGGTCAAGCCGGCGGTCGGGGCCGGGAGCCGGGACGTGGGCGCCTACCGGGCCGTCGAGCACGACCTGGCCCTCGACCACGTCGAGCGGCTGCGCGCCCGCGGCGGGTCGGTGCTCGTCCAGCCGAAGGTGGCCTCCGTCGAGGCGGAGGGGGAGTGGGGGCTGCTGTTCTTCGGGGGCCGGTTCAGCCACGCCGCGAACAAGCGGATCACGCTGGCGCCCGCGGGCGAGGTCGGCGACCTGTACGTCGCCGAGGAGCTGTTCGCGCACGAGGCCGACGCGGCCCAGGTCGCCGCCGCGCGGGCGGCCGTCGACGTGGTCGCCGCCCGCTTCGGCACGCCCGCCTACGCCCGCGTCGACCTCGTCCGCGACGACGACGGCCGGCACCGCGTCCTGGAGCTGGAGCTGGTGGAACCCTCGCTGTTCCTGCCGCAGGCGGACGCGGGTGCCGCGGCGCGGCTCGCCGCGGCGCTGGTGTCCTGATCGACACCCTGGTTTCCCGATCCACCGCGTGAGAGGTTCGGGGGATGACCGACACCGTCCTGCCGCTCGCCCCCGACGAGCTGCTCACCACCACCCGATCGGTGCGCAAGCGCCTCGACTTCGACCGGCCCGTCCCGCTGGAGCTGGTCAAGGAGTCGATCGAGGTCTCGCTGCAGGCGCCCACGGGCAGCAACGCGCAGGGCTGGCACTGGGTCGTCGTCACCGACGCGGAGAAGCGCGCGCAGATCGGCGAGTACTACCGGCGCTCGTTCTACGCCTACCGCAACTCCCCGGCATCCGCGGCCCGCACCTCGGCGCTGAGCGAGGAGCGCCAGGTCGTGCAGGCCAGGGTCAGCGACTCGGCGTCCTACCTCGCCGACCGCATGGGTGAGGTCCCCGTGCACGTCATCGCCTGCATCACCGCGGGGGAGGACCTGCCGGCCGGCAACCAGGCGGGGCTGTGGGGCTCGCTGCTGCCGGCCGCGTGGAGCTTCCAGCTGGCCGCCAGGGCCCGCGGGCTGGGCAGCGCCTGGACCACCCTGCACCTGAACTACGAGAAGGAGATCTCCGAGCTGCTCGGCATCCCGCCGAAGGTGCGCCAGGGCGTCCTGCTGCCCACCGCGTACTTCACCGGGGAGACGTTCAAGCCCGCCCCGCGCGAACCGCTGGAGAACGTCCTGCACGTCGACGGCTGGTAGGCCGACCTGCCGTAGCGGTCCGTCGCCGACGGGCGACGGACCGGTCCGGCCCACCGGTTCGATCGGGTGAGCCCGATCGACCAGCAGTGAGCAGGTGTGGCATCCCGGTACGTTCGGCCCAGCAATCGCACCGCCGAACAGCCCTGACTCGTTGCGCCGTTCGTGAGAGCAGCTGGTCAGGGCACCGGAACCACGACGGCAGGGAACGCGCGCGGCGAGCTGCGCGGGCTGACCGGGCTGCGCATCGTCGCGGCCGCCTGGGTGGTGCTGTTCCACTTCCACTTCACCCCGCTGCCCGGCGTCGCCGAGGTCGTCTCGGTGCTCGGCCCGCTGATCACCGCGGGCGCGCTCGGCGTCGACCTGTTCTTCGTGCTGAGCGGGTTCGTGATCGCCTACACCTACCTGGACAAGCTCGGCCCGCGGCTGCGCGCCGGGGCGACCGTCCGGTTCGTGTGGGCCAGGGCCAGCCGCATGTGGCCGCTCTACGCCCTGGTCTTCCACGTGTTCGGCATCTGGCTGGTCGCCCGGCTGGTCATCGGCCAGGACCCCGACATCGCGTTCCAGGCCGTGCAGCCCCAGGTCGACCTCGGCGAGTGGGTCGAGCAGCTGTTCATGGCCCAGATGTGGACCAGCCCGTACCTCGACGGCGCCTCCTGGGTCGGCTCGACCTGGTCGATCAGCGCCGAGTGGCTGGCGTACCTGCTGTTCCCGGTCGCCGCGCTGGGCTTCTTCCGGATGCGCAACCTGCCCCTTCCGGTGCTCGCCGCGGCCACGCTGCTGGTGATGTCCCCGCTGGCCGGCGCCTACCTGCTGCTGGGCACCCCGTACTACCCGTTCAGCTGGCTGACCCGGATCCTCTGCGGCTTCGGCGCCGGGGTACTGACCTACCTGACCGTGCGCAGGCTCCGCTCCACCGAAGGCGCCCGCCGCACCGCGTCCGCGCTGGCCGTCGCCCTGCCGGTGGTGCTCGCCGGCGGGCTGCTGCTCGGCGACCGGATCGCCCCCGGCCGCGGCGGCGCGGTCGTCGCGCTGTTCCCGCTGCTCGTCGCGGCCGTGGCGGTGGCGGACCGGGGGCCGGCCATGGTGCTGTCGACGCGCTGGGCCGTGCACGGCGGGCACCTGTCCTACGCGCTGTACCTGGTGCACATCCCGATGCTGGAGCTGTACTGGCTGGCCCTTCGCCGCTTCGGCTGGCTCGCCCCCGACACGGTCCTCGCGCACGTCGTCGGCGTCGCGGTCGTGCTGGCCACGGTCCCGGTGGCGGCGCTGGCGTTCCGGCTGGTCGAGGAGCCCGCCCGACGGCGGATGCGGGCGATGCTGCCGGCCGCGCCCCCCGCGGGCGGCAACCGCGAGCGCACGCAGCCCACCCTGGCACCCATCGAGGTCCCGACCGCCGAGCGCCCCTCCGCCGACACGGTCGGCCGGCACGCGTCCGGCCGCGAGGTCGTCGAGCGCGACCTGCTGACCTCGGCGGCCCCGCGGCACGCCGCCGGCCCCGACCGGCGCGCGACCCTGGTCAGCGCGCTGATCGCGGCGAGCAACCAGCGCCCCACCGCCCTCGACGGCTACCCCCGCCCCACCCGCCTCCAAACCGGCGCCTGACCTCCCCCTCCCCGCGCGCCCCGTAGTTCAGGAAAGCCACGATGCTGCCCTCTGCGGGCAGCATCGTGGCTTTCCTGAACCAGCCGGACGGCGCGGCGCGGGGGTCAGATGGGCAGGCGGCGGAAGACCGGGCGGGGGATGTGCCGCAGCACGGTCATCACCAGCCGCAGCGGCGCCGGCGCCCACACCAGCTCCTTGCGGTTGCGCACCGCGTCCACCACGACCTGCGCCACGGCCTCGGGGGTCGTGGACAGCGGGGCCGGCTTGTGGCCCTCGGTCATCTTCGTGTGCACGAACCCGGGCCGCACGATCGTCACGACCACGCCGTGCGGGCGCAGTGCCTCGGTCAGCCCGGTGTAGAACGCGTCCAGCCCGGCCTTGGTGGAGCCGTAGACGAAGTTGGAGCGGCGGGCGCGCTCGCCGGCCACCGACGACAGCGCCACGATCGAGCCGTAGCCCTGCTCCTTCATCCGCTCGCCCAGCTCCACCCCGACCGACACCGCCGCGGTGTAGTTGACCTGGGCCAGCTCGACCGCGGTCGCCGAGTCGGTCCAGGCCTTCTCGTTGTCGCCGAGCAGGCCGAACGCGACGACCGCGATGTCGATGTCGCCGCCGGCCCACGCCTTGCGCAGGACATCGCCGTGGGTGTCGGGGGCGGTGGCGTCGAACTCGACGGTCTCCACCGCGCAGCCGCGCTCCTCCAGCCGCGCCTTCGCGGCGTCGAGGCGCTCGGACGGGCGGCCGGCCAGCACCACCCGAACGGGGCGATCGGTGGAGAAGGCCTCGACGACCGCCAGGCCGATCTCGGAGGTGCCGCCCAGCAGCAGGATGCTCTGCGGGTTGCCCAGGGCGTCGATCATCGTGGAGTGCTCCGCTCGTGGGGGGTGGGGCCGGCGCTCAGGCCAGCTCGAGGCGCCGCGACATGTCCGAGGTGAACACGCGGTTCGGGTCGACGGCGTCGCGGATCTTGCGCCACTCGTCGAACCGGGGGTAGCCGCGGCGGAAGGTCTCCGCGTCGGTGCGGGACTCCTTGGCCAGGTAGAGCCGGCCGCCTGCGCCCAGCACCAGCTCGTCGAGCTCGGCGCAGAACCGGTCGAGGCCGCGGACCACCGGGAAGTCGACGGTGATGGTCCAGCCGGGCATCGGGAACGACAGCGGCGCCGCGTTGCCCTCGCCGAACCGCTTGAGCACGTTGAGCCCGGAGGCGTGCGGCGAGTGCGCGATCCTCTCCACGACCCGGCGGAACGTCGGCTCCTCGCCGAAGGGCACCACGAACTGGTACTGCAGGAACCCGCGCGAGCCGTAGAGCCGGTTCCAGTCGCCGAACAGGTCGAGCACCTGGTAGAAGGTCGAGATGTTCTGCACGGCGCCGCGTTGGCGCTTGGGCGCCTTGCGGTACCAGAGCTCGCTGAACGCGCGCAGCGTGTAGCGGTTGGCCAGCCCGTTCGGGAACACGTCCGGGACGGTCAGCAGCTGCGGGGCGTCGAACTTCAGCGGTTCGCCGCGGTGCTTGGCCGGCAGTTGGTCGACAGTGGCCAGCGAGCCGCGGGTCAGCACGGCCCGGCCCAGCGCCGCCCCGGTGGTCGTGGTGTCGAACCAGGCCGCCGAGTAGCCGTAGGTGTCGTCGGAGCCGTCGGTGAGCAGCCCCATCAGCTCGTCGAGGTCGGCGGTGCGGTCGGTGTCGACCACGAAGTACGCCGATTCGGTGCGGTGCAGCTGTACCGTGGCCCGCACGACGACACCGGTCAGGCCCATGCCGCCGACGGTGGCCCAGAACAGCTCGGACTCGGGGCCGTCGGGGGTGAGCTCGCGGACCGCGCCGTCGGCGGTGACCAGCAGCATGGACCGGACGTGGTTGCCGAAGCTGCCCTTGGTGTGGTGGTTCTTGCCGTGCACGTCGGCGCCGATGGCGCCGCCGATGGTGACCTGCCGGGTGCCGGGCAGCACCGGTACCCACAGCCCGTGCGGCAGCGCGGCGCGCATCAGGGTGTCCAGGCTGACCCCGGCGTCGACGTCGGCCAACCCGGTGTCGGGGTCGATCGAGTGCACGGCGGCCAGCTCGGTCATGTCCAGGACGAGCCCGCCGGCGTTCTGCGCGGGGTCGCCGTAGGAGCGGCCGAGACCGCGGGCGATCACCCCGCGCGGCCCGACCCCGGCGATCGCGCGTGCCACGTCCTCGACGGTGCGCGGCCGGCGCACGGTGGCCACGGTGGGCGCGGTGCGACCCCAGCCGCGCAGGCTCGTCGTCTCTGGCACGTCGCCGAGGCTACTCGCGGCCGGGAAATGCCCTGGACCCTCCACCCGGTGCCACCCCGAGGGTCGGGGGCATGCCACCGAAGAGATCGATCCACCAGGTCACGCTGCAGCTCACGGCCGGTGCGGCGGCCGTGGCGGAGCTCGGGAAGATGCTCGGCCAGACCGGCGTCAACCTGGTCGAGATCAAGCGCCGCTACGACGAGCTGACGGCCGCGCAGCGCGGCGACGTGGTGCCCGTCCGGGTCACCGTGTTCGACGACCGCTCGTTCGCCCTGCAGCTGCGCACGCCGCCGACGTCGTTCCTGATCCGGCGCGCCCTCGGGGCGGCGGGATCGGCGCGCCCGGGCCACGACACCGCCGGCACGCTCACGTCCGCGCAGCTGCGCGCGGTCGCCGAGCGCAAGCTCCCGGACCTGAACACCGACGACCTCGACAAGGCCGTCCGCATCGTCGCCGGCACCGCCCGCTCCATGGGCGTCCGCGTCCAGGGCTGACGCACCCCCGTCGAGAACGAACTTGTCGTGATCGACAAGCCCTGTTGATCACGACAAGTTCGTTCTCGACGGTTTGCGGACCGGCCGGGCACGGACCGCGCTCGGCACTATTGTCGACCGGGTGACAGTGCAGCCCCCGGACCCGGCGCGTCCACCCGGCATCCGGATCTCCGACGCCGACCGCGAGCGCGCCGCGGAGCGGCTGCACCAGGCGCTGGCCGAGGGCCGGATCACCGTCCAGGAGTTGGAGGACCGGCTCTCCGCGGTGTACGCGGCGAAGTACGAGGCCGACCTCGTCCCGCCGCTGATCGACCTGCCCGGCGGGCAGATCGCGGCCCGGCCCACCGCCGTGCCGGTGCCGGCGGCGAACGCCGAGCCGGTGGTGCTGCGGGCGGGCATGTCCACGATCAAGCGCACCGGGGCCTGGTCGGTGCCGCCGAAGCTGCGGGTGCAGACCGGGATGGGGTCGGTGGTGCTCGACTTCGTCGAGGCCGACAACCCGCACCCGGTCGTCGAGGTCGAGCTGGAGCTGGGCGCGGGGTCGGCCAAGCTGATCGTGCCCGACGAGGCCACCGCCAACGTCGACGGCGTCGTCGCGACGATGGGGTCGGTGAAGAGCAAGCTGCCCTCCACCCCGAGGGCGGGCGCCCCGCACTTCATCGTCACCGGCCGGGCCGCGATGGGCTCGGTCACCGTGCGCAAGCGGTTCCGGTGGGGCGGCTGAGCCGCCCCACCGGGGCGCTCGCTCAGAGCTTCGCCAGCTCGTCGGTGAGGTCGTCGAGGCCGAGGCTGCCCAGCGACAGCGCGGCCGCGTGCCAGGCCTTGAGGTCGAAGTCGGCGCCGCGGGCGGCGCGCGCCGCGTCGCGCCCGGCCAGCCAGGCCCGCTCCCCGAGCTTGTAGCTGATCGCCTGCCCCGGCCAGCCCAGGTAGCGCACGATCTCGCTGTCCAGGAACGCCGGGGGCCGGCCGCTGTACGCGCCGAAGAACTCGCGGGCGATCTGCGGGGTCCAGGTCTCGCCGGCGTGCAGCGGCGAGTCGGCCGGCACCTTCAGCCCCAGGTGCATGCCGATGTCGATGACGACGCGCACCGCGCGCATCTGCTGGGCGTCGAGGTAGCCGATCCGGGCGCCGGGCACCGTCAGGTAGCCCAGCTCGTCCATCAGCCGCTCGGCGTAGAGCGCCCAGCCCTCGACGTTGCCCGAGGTGGACCCGATCGACGTCTGGAACGTCGAGAGCTGGTCGGCGAGGTGGGTCCACTGGGCCAGCTGCAGGTGGTGGCCCGGGACGCCCTCGTGGTACCAGGTGCTGACGAGCATCCAGAGCGGGAACCGGGTCTCGCCGAGGGTGGGCAGCCAGGTCCGGCCCGGGCGGGTGAAGCCCAGCGCCGGGCGCGTGTAGTACGGGGCGGCGGCGCTGCCCGTCGGCGCGATCATCGCCTCGACCACGCGCACCGGCTCCGGGATGTCGAAGTGGGTGCCGTCCAGGTCGGCGATGGCGGTGTCCATCATCTCCTGCAGCCAGGCCCGCACCTCCGCGACGCCCTCGATCGCCGGACCGTTCTCGTCGAGGTGGCGCATCGCCGCGGCGGGGTCGGCCCCGGGCAGCACGGCGTCGACCTCGCGGCGCATCTCGGCGTCGATGCGCCGGTGCTCGTCCCACGCCCAGGCGTAGGCCTCGTCGAGGTCGAGGTCCGCGCCGGTGCTGTAGCGGGCGCCCAACCGGTAGCGCTCGGCGCCGACGGCGTCCGGCGTGCCCTCGGCGGCCGGGAGGTACGTCGTGGCCAGGTACTCCCGCAGCTCCGCCACCGACGCCTGGGCGGTGGCCGCGGCGTCGGCCAGCTCCGAGCGGAGCGAGTCCGGGACGTCGGTGGGCGCCTCGGCGGCGAAGGTCGGGAACCAGGCGCTCGCCGCCCACTCGTCCAGCTGCTCGACCGCGGTCCGCACCTGGCGCGGCGCGGCGTGCAGCCCGCGCCGCGACCCCTCGGCAAGCGACTGCGCGTAGCCGGCGAACGCCTGCGGCACCCGGGCCAGCCGGCGGGCCACCGCAGCCCAGTCCTCGACGGTGGTCTTCGGCATCAGCACGAACAGCTGCCGGACCTGCTGGTGCGGGCCGCCGATGTTGCGCACCGAGCGCAGGGGCTCCCCGGCCCCGTCGAGCGCCAGCTCCGCCTCCAGCCGCTCGCGCAGGAGCCGGGCGCAGCGGCGGTCGTCGTCGTCGGCGACGGTCGCGGACGGCAGCCGGTCGAGGATGTCGCGGGCGAGCGCGGCGAACGCCTCGTGGCCGGCCGGGGAGAGGTCGGGGACGCGGTCGTCGCCGGGATGGGTGCCCAGCGCGGTCGCGACGGAGGTGTCCAGATCGGCGAGGCGGCTGACGTACTCGTCGGCGAGGGTGCGCACGCCGGGTTGATCGGTGGGGGTGGTCACCGGCCCGATCGTGCCCCACCCCGGCCGCTCCCGTCGCCCTCCCGCCGATACCCTCGTGCGCGTGACCGCGACCGAGCCGGAGGCGCCCGCCCGGATGGGCCTGGTGGCGCAGCTGAGCCGTTTCGTCGCGATCGGCGCGTTCTCGGCGCTGGTCGACTTCGGCGCCTACCACCTGCTGCTGTCGCTGGGAACCTGGGTGCACGCCGCCAAGGCGATCAGCTTCATCCTCGGCACCACAACGGCCTACCTGCTCAACCGCCGGTTCACGTTCTCGGCGAGCGGCGGCGGCCGGGCCCGGTTCGCCGGCTTCCTGCTGCTCTACGGCACCACCTTCGCGATCAACATCGGGGTGAACGCCGTCATGCTCGCCGTGCTGCCGGAGGTCGACCTCAAGATCAGCCTCGCCTGGGTGATCGCCCAGGGCACCGCCACCGCGATCAACTTCGTGATGCTGCGCACGGTGGTCTTCCGCGACTGACCGGCCAGGTCAGCGCGCTCACCGGCGGCGCGACGGCGGCTGCTCGGCCGCCCCGGTACCCCCGATCGTGGCTCGCCAGTTCTTGCTGGACGTCGCGCAGCGTGCCACCCTCCTGCCCAATCGCAGTCGATCAGGGGGTGTCGGGGGCGCGTGGACTTCGTCGACTACCTGGGTAGCCGTTGGGACAACCTGCTCGAACTGGGCGTGGAGCACGCGCTGGTCACGGCGCTCGCGGTGGTCATCGCCACCGTCATCGGGGTCGGGCTGGGGCTGCTCACCTACGACCGCCCGCGGCTGCGCCAATTGGTCATCGCCACCTGCTCGGTCTTCCTGACCATCCCGTCGCTGGCGCTGTTCGGGCTGTTCATCAGCTGGCTCGGGCTGGGCACCACACCGGTGGTCACCGCGCTGGTCATGTACTCGCTGCTGCCCATCGTGGCCAACACGATCGTCGGCCTGCGCGGCGTCGACCCGGCGGTCGTCGAGTCGGCCCAGGGCATGGGGATGAGCCGGCTGCAGCGGCTGTTCCGCATCGAGCTCCCGCTGGCCTGGCCGGTGATCCTCACCGGGATGCGCGTCTCCACCCTGCTCGCGCTGGGCATCGTGGCGATCGGCGCCTACATCCTGGGCCCCGGGCTGGGCAACGACATCTTCGCCGGGCTGTCGCGGATCAGCAGCCCGAACGCGCTGAACCTGGTGCTCGGCGGCACGCTCGGGGTGATCGTCCTGGCGATCCTGTTCGACCTGCTGTTCGTCCTGCTCAACCGGCTGACCACGGCGAAGGGCATCCGATGACAGGTCCGACCAAGATCCGGCTCGACGCGCTCACGAAGCGGTTCCCCGGGCAGAGCAGGCCCGCCGTCGAGGAGCTCTCCATGCAGATCCCGGAGGGCGAGATCGTGATCTTCGTGGGGCCGTCGGGCTGCGGCAAGACGACCACCATGAAGATGATCAACCGGCTGATCGAGCCGACCTCCGGGCGGATCTTCCTCGACGACGAGGACGTCACCCGCGTCGACCCCGACAAGCTGCGCAGGCGCATGGGCTACGTCATCCAGCAGATCGGGCTGTTCCCGCACCAGACGATCGCGCAGAACATCGCCACCGTGCCCAAGCTGCTCGGCTGGGACCGCAAGCGCGTCGACGCCCGGGTCGACGAGCTCATCGGCCTGGTCGGCATGGACCCCGCCGACTACCGCGACCGCTACCCCAAGCAGCTCTCCGGCGGGCAGCGACAGCGGATCGGCGTGGCCAGGGCGATGAGCGCCGACCCCGACGTGATGCTGATGGACGAGCCGTTCGGCGCCATCGACCCGATCACCCGCGACCGCCTGCAGAACGAGTTCCTCCGGCTGCAGGCCGAGATCAAGAAGACCATCGTGTTCGTCACCCACGACATCGACGAGGCGATCAAGATGGGCGACCGGATCGCGATCCTGCGGGAGGGCTCGCGGATCGCCCAGTTCGACACGCCGGAGCGGATCCTGGTCGACCCGGCCGACGAGTTCGTCGCCGACTTCATCGGCCGCGGCGCCTCGCTCAAGCGGCTGAGCCTGAGCCGCGTGCGCGACATCGAGCTGGGCGACTGGCCCACCGTCGCCGACGGCACCGAGCTCGCCGATGCCCGCCGCCTGCTGGCCGAGTCGGACAAGGGGTCGCTGCTGCTGCTCGACCGGCAGGGCGTGCCGCGGGGCTGGCTCACCGGCGACCACCTGCGCGCCGCCACCGGACCGGTCACGGCGGGCGACGGCCTCCCGCTGGCCACCGTCCGCCCGGGCGCCACGCTCAGCGACACCCTGAACGAGATGCTCACGGCCCGGTACAGCACCGCCGTCGTGGTCGACGACGACAACCGCTACGCCGGCGTCGTGGAGATCGACACGATCAACGAGGCCATCCGCGGGATGCAGACCGCCGAGCGGCAGCGGCTGCGCGGGCAGGCCCTCGCGGAGGCGGACCCGGTGGAGCCGACGCGATGACGATCGCGATCGAGCAGCTCGACGTCGGCCTGCCGACGCGCCGTTCGCTGCGCGGTTGGCTCGTCACCCCGGCCGTGCTGGCCGCGGTGCTGCTCGGGCTGTGGGCCTACGTCGCCTCCACCGAGCTCGACAGCATCGAGGAGCGCAGGGTCAACCTGCCGTTCATCGTGCAGGCGGCCGGCGAGCACATCGGGCTCACGCTCGTCTCGACGCTGTTCGTGCTGGTCATCGCGGTCCCGGTGGGCATAGCGCTGACCCGCCCGGCGCTGCGCCGGATCACCCCGGCCGCGGTCGCGGTGTTCAACATCGGGCAGGCCGTGCCCTCGATCGGGGTGCTGGTCCTGCTGGCGATCGGCTGGGGGATCGGCTTCTGGCCCGCGGTGGTGGCGCTGGTCGCGTACTCGGCGCTTCCGGTGCTGCGCAACACCATGATCGGGCTGCAGCAGGTCGACGAGGCCGTCATCGAGGCCGGTCGCGGCATGGGCATGAGCAAGGCCCAGGTGCTGCGCCGCATCGAGCTGCCGCTGGCCGTTCCGGTGATCCTCACCGGGCTGCGCACCGCGCTGGTGGTCAACGTCGGCACCGCGACGCTCGCCGCGCTCGTCGACGCGGGCGGCTTCGGCGGGATCATCATCACCGGCCTGGTGCAGAACCGGCAGCTCGTGACGATCGTCGGCAGCGTGCTCACCGCCGTGCTGGCGCTGCTCATCGACTACCTCGGCCGCGTCGCCGAGGAGGTGCTCCGGCCGAAGGGGCTGTAGCACCGACGAGGGGAGTTGCGATGCATCCGAGAACGAGGCCCAGCAGAACGAGAACGGGCCGGGCCGCTGCCGTCCTGGCCGCGGCGGCGCTGGTCGTCACCGCGTGCGGTGGCGGCGGCAGCGGTGGTCAGGTCGGCGGCGGGGGCGAGGGCTCGCTGGCCGCGGTGGGCCTGGACGGCGCGAGCTTCACCGTCGGCTCCAAGGAGTTCACCGAGCAGATCATCCTGGGCGAGATCGCCGTCCAGGCGCTGGAGGCGGCGGGCGCCGACCCGGCGGCGCTGGCCACCATCACCGGCTCCACCAACGTGCGCACCGCGCTGACGTCGGGCCAGCTCGACATGTACTGGGAGTACACGGGCACCGGCTGGTCGACCCACCAGCAGAAGGAGGTGGCCGACGCCCCGCGCGACGAGAAGGAGCTCTACGACGCGGTCAAGCAGGCCGACGCGGCCAACGGCATCGCCTGGCTCGACGCGGCCCCGCTGAACAACGCCTACGCGCTGGCGATCAGCAAGGCCAAGAGCGACGAGCTGGGCATCACCACGATGTCCCAGATGGCCGAGCTGATCAACTCCAACCCGGCGCAGGGCAAGATCTGCGCGGCCGCGGAGTTCATCACCCGCGACGACGGCCTGCCCGGCGTCGCGCGGACCTACGGCTTCACGGTCGCGCCCGACGGCGTCGCCGAGCTGGAGCTCTCGCTGATCCCGCCGGAGACCGCGAAGGCCGAGGCGTGCACGTTCGGCGAGGTCACCGTGACCGACGGCGCGGTCTCGGCGAACGACCTGGTGGTGCTGGAGGACGACAAGAGCACCTTCGTCGACTACAACCTGGCGATGACCGTGCGCCAGGAGGTGCTCGACGCGAACCCGAAGCTGGCCGAGGTGTTCAACCCGATCGCGGCCAAGCTGACCTCCGAGGTGATGCGCGGGCTCAACGAGCGCGTCGACGTCGAGGGCGAGCTGCCCGACGAGGTCGCCGAGCAGTGGCTCTCCGAGAACGGCTTCACCGGCTGACCCGCGTTCCGTCGAGAACGAAGTTGTCGTGATCAACAGGGCTTGTCGATCACCACAACTTCGTTCTCGACGGGGTCAGGCGCGGTGGAAGCGCTCGGCCTTGCCCTGGCGCAGCAGCCGCAGCCACTGCGCGAACTGCCGCGGGCTGCGCTTGGTGATCAGGAAGTACCAGGCGAACCGCGGGTACTCCAGCAGTCCCACCTTGCGCATCCCCGCCTGCGAGATCAGGTAGCCGCGGTTGCGGTAGGTGTAGTACCGCTTGACCGGGTCGTCGGGGTCGCGGGCGTGCAGCCGCCCGCGCAGCATCGGCTTGTCGTCCTCGTTGCCCGTCGGGTGCAGGTAGGCGGCCTGCAGCGCGGTGCCGAACGCCAGCCCCGAGCGCACCAGCCGCCGGTGCATCTCCACCTCGTCGCCACGGACGAACAGCCGCAGGTCGGGCACGCCGACGACGTCGAAGGTGCTGGCCCGGAACAGCGCCCCGTTGAACAGCGCGGCGATCTGGGGTAGCAGGACGTCGTCGGCGCCGTGCTCGGTGTCGGCGCGCAGCGCCGCCCGGGAGCGGTGCCAGGTGAGCCCGCGGCGCACCGGGAAGGCGAGCCGGTCGGGCTCGTCCTTGTCGGCCACGATGGGCGACACGGCGGCCAGCTCGCGCCGCTCGGCGACGTCGACCAGCGTGGCCAGGACGCTGTCGTCGGCGGCGTGGCCGTCGTCGTCGCCGAGCCAGATCCAGTCGGCGCCCATCGCCAGCGCGTGCAGGATGCCCAGTGCGAACCCGCCGGCGCCGCCGAGGTTGTTCCACGACGGGATCCAGGTGGTCGGCAGCCCGCAGGAGTCGACGACCTCGCGCGCGGGCTGGTCGGGACCGTTGTCCACGACGATCAGGTGCGCGATGGGGTGGGTCTGCTTGGCCAGCGCGGCCAGCGAGTCGACCAGGACGTCGGAGCGGTACCGGGTGACGACGACGGCCACGACCGAACCGGGGGGCAACGGTGCCCTCGACTCGTTCACCGGGCGTCGATCTCGGCCAGCACGTCTCTCCCCTTGTAGTGGGCCAGCACGTCGCGAAGCGGCCCGTGCTCGCGGATGGTGCCGCGGTCCATCCAGATCGCGGTGTCGCACAGGTCGGCCAGGAACTCGTCGGAGTGCGAGGCGAAGACCAGGATGCCGGAGCGCTCGACCAGTTCGTGCAGCCGGTTGCGGGCCTTGGCCAGGAACTCCGCGTCGACGGCTCCGATTCCCTCGTCGAGCAGCAGGATCTCCGGGTCGATGCTGGTCACCACGCCGAGGGCGAGCCGGACGCGCATGCCCGTCGAGTAGGTGCGCAGCGGCATCGACAGGTAGTCGCCCAGCTCGGTGAACGCGGCGATGTCGTCGACCTTGGCTTCCATCTGCTTGCGGGTCATGCCCAGGAACAGCCCGCGGATGAGGATGTTCTCCAGCCCGGAGATCTCCGGGTCCATGCCGACGGCCAGGTCGAACACGGGGGCGACCTTGCCGACGACCCGGGCCCGGCCGCGGATGGGCTCGTAGATGCCCGACATCAGCCGCAGCAGCGTGGACTTGCCGGCGCCGTTGTGGCCGACCAGCGCCACCCGCTCGCCCTTGCGCAGCGAGATGGTGATGTCGCGCAGGGCCTCGATGACCGGGACCTTCGAGTCGGTGCCGATCGCCCCGCCGGCCCGGCCGAGCACGGCCTTCTTCAGGGAGCGGGTCTTGGCGTCGAAGACGGGGAAGTCGACGTCGGCGCCTTCGATGTCGATGCTGACCATGGTCGTCCTCAGCCGTCCTCAGACCCAGTACGCGACGCGGGAGCGGTAGTTGCGCATGCAGACCAGGGCTGTCGCGCAGCCCACGACGGTGATGGCACCGACGACGTACCAGTGGTGCCAGGCGATCGGCAGCCCGAGCAGCGGCTGGCGGATGATCTCCACGTAGTGCAGCACCGGGTTGAGCTCGATGTAGGCCGCGAGCGGGTTCGACCGGAACCGCTCGTAGGACCAGACGATCGGGGTCATGAAGAACAGCAGCTGGGTGATGCTGGCGATGATCGGCGGGATGTCGCGGAACCGGGTGGCGATGATCCCGGCCAGCACCGCGATCCAGGCGCCGTTGAGCACCAGCACCGCGAACGCCGGGATCGCCAGCAGCACCGTCCAGCTCAGCGACTGCGGGAAGACGATCATCAGGATCGCCCAGACGACCAGGTTGTGCAGGAAGAACAGCGTCTGCCGCCAGACCAGCCGGTAGACGTGCAGGCTCAGCGGCGCCGGCAGGAACCGGATGAGTCCCTCGTTGGCGATGAAGACCTCGCTGCCCTCGAGGATGCAGCCGTTGACGAAGTTCCAGATCAGCAGGCCGGTGGCCACGTAGGGCAGGAAGGTCGCGATGTCCTCGCCGAACAGGGCGCCGTAGAGGATGCCCATCGCGGTGGCGATGACGCCCATGCTGATGCTGATCCACAGCGGGCCCAGCACCGAGCGCCGGTAGCGCTGCTTGATGTCCTGCCAACCGAGGTAGCCCCACAGCGGGCGCTGCTTCCAACCCTGCCCGAGGTCGTTGAAGGCACGCCGCCAGCTGCGCGGACCGGCCGCCTCGACGAGGGCCGTGCGCTCGGACGTCGAGTCCTGCGCCCGGTCGTCACCGGCGGTCATCGTCTGCGCCACCCGGCGAGGGTACCTGCGCGATCCGACGCCCCCGTGGGCGGTGTTGGGTGACCGTTCGGCGGCGGTTCGACGCTGCGTCGGGCCGATGCGCGCCGGTCTCGGGATACTGCTGACCCCGACACGCTTCGTGAGGAGACCATCGACGTGCCTCATCCCTCCGTGCGCCGCGGTGCGCTGGGTGCCGTGACCGCGGTCACCATGAGTGTGACAGCGGTGCTGGCGGCCTCACCGGCGGCGGCAGCCGTCCCGGACGAGCCCTTCACCCTGACGATCCTGCACAACAACGACGGCGAGTCGCAGCTGCTCGGCGCGCCGGCCGACCCGAACTTCGGCGGCATCGCCCGGTTCGTCGCGCTGGCCAGGTCGCTGCAGGCCGCCGCCACCGCCGCCCCGAACAGCGGTGTGGTCACCCTGTCCTCCGGCGACAACTACCTGGCCGGCCCCCAGTTCGCGGCCAGCCAGGCCAAGGGCGTGCCCTTCTACGACTCGATCGGCCTGGACGCCGTCGGCTACGACGCGCTGGCCATCGGCAACCACGAGTTCGACTTCGGCCCCGACACCCTGGCCGACTTCATCTCCGGCTTCGACTCCGGCGTGCCGTTCCTGTCCAGCAACCTCGACGTGTCGGCCGAGCCGCGGCTCGCGGAGCTGGCCGAGGAGGGCCGCATCGCGCCCAGCACCGTCGTCGAGGAGGCCGGGCAGCGCATCGGCATCGTCGGGGCCACCACCCCGGCGCTCGCCTCGATCTCCAGCCCGCGTGACGTCGTCGTCGGGCAGGACGTGCTCGGCTCCGTGCAGAAGGCCGTCGACGAGCTCACCGCCGACGGCGTCGACAAGGTCGTGCTGATCTCGCACCTGCAGAGCGTCGGCGAGGACCGCCAGCTCATCGCGCAGCTGCGCGACGTCGACGTGGCCATCGCCGGCGGCGGCGACGAGCTGCTGGCCAACCCGGGCAACCCGCTGGTCCCCGGCGACGCCGTGTCGGTCGACCCGACCACCGGCCAGCCGTTCGGCTACCCGATCCAGGTGGCCGATTCGACCGGGCGCACCGTCCCGGTGGTGACCACCGCGGGCGACTACAAGTACATCGGCCGGCTCACCGTCACCTTCGACGGCGACGGCGCCGTGACCGCCGTCGACCCGGGCTCCGGCCCGGTGCGCGTCTCCGGCGTCGAGGCCGACGCCGTCGCCCCCGACCCGGCCGTGCAGGCCGACGTCGTCGACCCCGTCACCGCGTTCAACGCCGACCTGGCCGCCACCGTCCTCGCGCAGAGCGAGGTCGCACTGGAGGGCCGCCGCGAGCCGGGCGTGCGCACCCAGGAGACCAACCTCGGCAACCTCCTCGCCGACGCGCTCCTCGACGCAGGCCAGGACGGCGCCGAGGAGTTCGGCGTCACCCCGCCCCAGGTGGCGCTGCAGAACGGCGGCGGAATCCGGAACAACTCGCTGATCCCGGCGGGCCCGGTCACCGAGCTCGACACCTTCTCCGTCGCGCCGTTCGCCAACTTCGTGGCCGTGGTGCCGGACGTGCCGCGCGCGCAGTTCAAGGAGCTGCTGGAGAACGCCGTCTCGCAGATCCCGGTGGCCGACGGCCGGTTCGCCCAGGTCGCCGGGTTCCGGTTCACCTACGACCCGGCCGGCGCCGCCCAGGTGACCGCCGAGGACGGCACGGTGACCACCCCCGGCACCCGGGTGACCGAGGTCGTCCTGGACGACGGCACCCCGATCGTCACCGCGGGCGCGGTCGTCGAGGGCCCGGGCGTCTCCGTCGCCACCAACGACTTCTCCGCCCGCGGCGGCGACGTCTACCCGTTCCGCGGCCTGCCCTTCACCTCGGTCGGGGTGAGCTACCAGCAGGCACTGGCCGCCTACATCGCCGACGACCTCGCCGGCGCCATCACCGCCGCCGCCTACCCGGAAGCCGGCTCCGGCCGCATCACCGCCGCCGGCTGACCCCGCGCCCGGAGTTCAGGAAAGCCACGATGCTGCCCTCTGCGGGCAGCATCGTGGCTTTCCTGAACTCGGGTGACCGCGCGAGTCGGGCCGGCGGCGGCTAGAGGTACTGGCCGGTGCCGCGGCCGGGGATCTCCGGGCCCGGCTGCGGCGTCGCCCCCGGCGGCAGCCCGCGCCGCATCTGCTCCAGCTGCGCCCGCGCCGCCATCTGCTGGGCGAACAGCGCGGTCTGGATGCCGTGGAACAGGCCCTCCAGCCAGCCGACCAGTTGGGCCTGGGCGATCCGCAGCTCGGCGTCGGAGGGGATGGTGTCGTTGGTGAACGGCAGGCTGAGCCGCTCCAGCTCCTCGCGCAGCTCGGGGGCCAGGCCGTCCTCGAGCTCCTTGATGGAGTTCTCGTGGATCTCCTTGAGTCGCGCGCGGGAGGCCTCGTCGAGCGGGGCCGCCCGGACCTCCTCCAGCAGCTGCTTGATCATCGTGCCGATCCGCATGACCTTGGCGGGTTGCTCGACCATCGTCCCGACGCCCTCCTCGCCGTCGTTGTCCTCGCCCGACTGCGGCACCTGGGCCATGCCCACCGGCCGCCCGTCCGGCCCGACCACCAGCACCTGGTGCTGCTGCTCGCCGTTGTCGGCCGGGCCACCTGCGGTGCTCTGTTCCGGTCCCATGCTCTCCACGTTCCCCGATCGGCCCGCCCGTACAGCGGTGCTCCGTCGCGATCTCGGACTCGACCCGCGTCTGGCCGTCCACCGTAGCGGGATCGGCCGGACCGGGTCGCGGTTACCTGACCAGCAGAAGTTTGCCCACGACGCCGCCGGCGTCGAGCATGGCGTGGGCCTTGCCGGCCTCGGCAAGCGGCACGCTGGCGTGCACCACCGGTCGCACGAGCCCGTCGGCGATCAGCGGCCAGACCTGCTCGCGGGTGCCGGCGACGACCGCGGCCTTGCCGTTCGGCCCGTCCAGGGGACGCCCGCGCAGGCCCATCGCGGTGACGCTGGCCCGCTTGGCCAGCAGGGCCCCCAGGTTCAGCTCGGCCTTCGCGCCGCCCTGCATCCCGATGACCATCAGCCGGCCGTCCGGGGCCAGCGCGTCGACGTTGGCGGCCAGGGCCTTGGCGCCCATGTTGTCGAGGATGACGTCGGCGCCCCGGCCGTCGGTCTCCTCCTTCAGCCGGGCGGTGACGTCGTCGTGGTAGTCGATGACGATGTCGGCGCCCAGGTCGCGGCAGCGCTGCATCCGCTCGGGGTTGCCGGCCGTCGCGGCGACCCTGGCCCCGAGGGCCTTCGCGACCTGGATGGCGTGCGTGCCGATGCCGCTGGTGCCGCCGTGTACGAGGAACGTCTCGCCCGCGGCGAGGCGGGCCTGGCGCACCACGTTCGACCAGACCGTGCACGCCACCTCGGGCAGGCTCCCGGCGGTGACGACGTCGACCCCGTCGGGGACGGGCAGCAGCTGCCCGGCCGGCACCACGGCCTTCTCCGCGTAGCCGCCGCCGGCGAGCAGCGCGCACACCTCCTGGCCGACGGTCCAGCCGGTGACGCCCTCGCCGAGCGCCTCGATCCGCCCGGAGCACTCCAGGCCGATCGTCGACGACGTCCCGGGCGGCGGCGGGTAGTTGCCCTGGCGCTGCAGCAGGTCGGCGCGGTTGACCGCGCTGGCCGCCACGTCGACGAGCACCTCGCCCGGCCCGGGCTCCGGGTCGGGCACCTCCGTCCACTCCAGGACCTCGGGTCCGCCCGGTTCCCGCGCAGTGATCGCATGCATGCCCCGACGCTAGTCGCCGCCGGGTCCGCCCGCCGCGATCGCCGCGGGCGGTGAAATGCTGAAACGCGCTAAAGGCGGGCTGAAGCGGAGGGCGCTACTGATAGGGTCGGTGCCAGGATCTCCAGGGGGGTGGTCCGTCATGATGACGGGGACGGTCGTCTTCCTCGTCATCGGTGCGATCGGCGTCGTCATTCTCGCCCTCGGTCTGCTCGGCGGCCAGCTCGGCGGAATCGTCAGCGCCGAGTTCGACGCCACCGTCTCCACGGAAGCGGTCGCCGGTTTCATCGGCGTGTTCGGGTTCGGCGCCGCGGTCACCAGCGTCCTGATCGGAGCGGACAGCCCGGGCGCGCTGGCGGTGTCGGGCGGTGTCGGGCTGGTGGCCGCGCTCCCGGCGACGTTCCTGATCGCCCGGTTGGCCCGCGCCGCCCGCGACATGGCCACCGACGACACCCCGCAGCGCTCCGACCTGATCGGCACCAACGGCGTCGTGATCAGCCCGATCCCGGCCGGCGGGTACGGCGAGGTGCGGGTGCACCTCGGCGGCCACCGCCTCAAGCTCAACGCCCGCGCGGACGCGCCGATGGCCATCGGCACGCCGGTCCTCGTCATCGAGGCGCCGAGCGACACCAGCGTCGTCGTCATCGACGCGCCGGGCGCGCATTTCCCGGTCACCGGATCGCACCCGTGACCGGCTGAGCCCGAATCCGTCCACGTCGAAGGGGGAAACGACATGGAACTGTTCGTCCCGGTCGGTGGCGCAGTGCTGCTGGTCTTCCTGCTGGTGATGTTCGTGCTGTCGCGGATCAAGGTGGCCCGTTCGAACGAGGCCTTCATCGTCACCGGTCGCAAGGGCCGCTCCACGAAGGGTGCCGACGGCACGACGTCGACGGACCTGTCCGGTCAGAAGGTCGTCATGGGCGCCTCGGTGTTCGTGTTGCCGGTGGTGCAGAAGCTGCAGGTGCTCGACCTGTCCAGCCGGCGCATCCACGTCGAGATCCAGGGCGCGGTCAGCAAGCAGGGCATCCGCACCAACCTGCACGGCGTGGCGATCGTCAAGATCGGCGGGACGGCCGAGGCCATCCGCGCCGCCGCGCAGCGCTTCCTGCACCAGCAGAAGGAGATCGAGGGCTTCACCCGCGAGGTGCTCGCCGGGGCGCTGCGCTCGATCGTCGGTCGGCTCACCGTCGAGGAGATCATCCGCGACCGCGCCGCGTTCGCCTCGGCCGTCGCCGAGGAGGCCGAGCACTCGATGACCAACCAGGGCCTGGTGCTGGACACGTTCCAGCTCCAGGACATCAGTGCCGACGGCAGCTACCTGCACGACCTGGGCCGGGCCGAGGCCGCCCGGGTGGTCAAGGACGCCATGATCGCCGAGGCGAAGGCCCGCCAGGCCGGTGAGAAGGAGCGGCTGCTCGCCGAGGAGGCCATCGCCGAGGCCAACCGGAACCTCTCGCTCAAGCAGGCCTCCATCCAGGCCGAGATCGACGCGGCCAAGGCCCGCTCGGCCGCGGCCGGCCCGCTCGCCCAGGCCGAGCGCGACCAGGCCATCCTCTCCGAGCAGCAGAAGGTGGCCGAGCGCAACGCCGAGCTGAAGGAGCGCCAGCTCACCACCGAGGTCCGCAAGCCGGCCGACGCCGCCCGGTACAAGGTCGAGCAGGAGGCCGAGGCGGCCCGCAACGCCGCCGTCTTCGCCGCCGACGCCCAGCGCCAGGCCACCATCGCCGCCGCGCAGGCGAAGTCGGAGCAGGACCGGCTGCTGGGCGAGGGCGAGCAGCGGCGCCGCACCAGCATCGCCGACGCCGTCGAGCGCGAGGGCGTGGCCGAGGCCGCCGCGATGCTGGCCCGCGGCCAGGCCGACGCCGAGGCCCGCAGGCTCAAGGCCGAGGCGTTCGCCCGCTACGGCGAGGCCGCCGTGCTGGACCTGCTGGTGCAGGTGCTGCCGAAGGTGGTCGAGGCGGCCAGCCGGCCGCTCAGCGAGATCGACAAGATGACCGTCATCTCCACCGACGGCGCCAGCTCGCTCACCAGGTCCGTGGCCAGCAACGTCGCCCAGGGCCTCCAGTTGGGCAGCGACCTGACCGGCGTCGACCTCGCCGGGCTGCTCGGCAAGCTCGGGGCGACCGCGGCCGCCCCGGTCGACGCGAAGCCGGCCAGGTCGGTGTCCAACGGCGGCCCCGTGGAGAGCACCGTCGACTGACCCCGGCCCGGGGTTCGGGAGAGCCGGCATCGTGGCTCCCCCGAACCCCGGATCCGGGCGCAATCCCGGTGGCCGTGGCGGTCGGGGTTGCGGCAGGCTGCCGGGGCATGGACCACCCGGAACCATGGCCCCTGCGCGACCTGGTGCTGCGCACCCCGCGGCTGGAGCTGCGCCCCGACGACGACGAGGGCCTGCGCGAGCTCGTCGGGGTCGCGTACGCGGGGGTGCACGACCCGGCGACCATGCCGTTCCTGGTCGCCTGGACCGACGCCGACCGGCGCTACCTGGGCCGCGGCATGCTGCAGCACTTCTGGGGCGAGCGGGCGCGGCTCGACCCGGCGGCATGGACGCTGAACTTCCTGGTCCGGCACAAGGGCCGGGTGATCGGTGTGCAGGGCCTCACCGGGCGCGACTTCGCCGTCCTGCGCACCGTCGACACCGGCTCCTGGATCGGCCGCGCCCACCAGCGCGACGGCATCGGCACCGAGATGCGCGCCGCGGTGCTCCAGTTCGCCTTCGACCACCTCGGGGCCACCGAGGCGACGTCCGGCGCGTTCACCGACAACACCGCGTCGCTGAGGGTCTCGGAGAAGCTGGGCTACCGGCGCGACGGCGTGAAGCGGCACGTGCGCCGCGACGCGGCGGCGACCGAGGTCCTGCTGCGGCTGGAGCCCGACGGGTTCGTCCGGCCCGACTGGACGCTGCGGGTCGAGGGCCTCGAGGCCTGCCGCGGCCTGCTCGGCGCAGGCTGAGGCCCGCTCAGCCCAGGTCGACCCCGCGGGCGAAGGTGTCGCACCGCGCCGGGTCGCCGGTCTCGTAGCCGGTGGAGTACCACTTCTCCCGCTGCGCGGAGCTGCCGTGGGTGAACTGGCTCTCGTCGACCCGGCCGCCGCCGAGGTTGCTCTGGATGTAGTCGTCGCCGATGCGCTCCGCGGTGTCGATGGCCGCGGCGACGTCCTCCTGGGTGACGTCGGTGATCAGCGGCCGGCCCGTTCGCGTGGGCACCGACGTGGCGTGGTTGGCCCAGACGCCGGCGTAGCAGTCGGCCTGCAGCTCCAGGCGCACCGAGCCGGAGGTCGGGCCGCTCTCGCCGCCCTGCACGCGGGAGGAGGTGCCGAGCAGGTTCTGGATGTGGTGGCCGTACTCGTGGGCGATCACGTACGCCCGCGCGAACGGGCCGCCCTGGGCGCCGAAGCGGGTCTCCAGCTCCTGGAAGAAGGTGAGGTCGATGTAGACCTCGGCGTCGGCGGGGCAGTAGAACGGCCCGACGTCGGAGGTGGCGCCGCCGCAGCCGCCGGTGTTGACGCTGCCGCTGAAGAAGTTGGTGCGCGGCGGGGTGTAGGTCTGGCCCGAGGCGGCGAACGCGTCGGTCCAGTAGCCGTCCAGCGAGTTGACCACGGCCACGACCTCGCAGTCGAGCTGGGTGTTGGCCTGCTCGCCGGTGCGGCACGCCGAGGCCACCGCGGAGGTGTCGGCCTGCTGGCCCTGTTCGAGCCCGCCCAGCCCGGGGATGCCGCCGGGCACGCTGAACCCGCCGCCGCCTCCGCCGAGCTGCGCGATCACGAAGTAGATGATCAGCCCGACGATGCCGAGGCCACCGCCGCCGAGCGCGACCCGACCACCGACGCCCCCGCCCCCGCTGCCCCGCAGGTCGTCGATGCTCGACGTGTTCAGGTCAGCGCCCTCGTCGAACCGCATGCTGCCTCCCTCGCTCGGCGAGATCCCACCACACCGGACCCCGGTCGGCCCGCTCCGCCACGGTCACGACGAGTTCACCTTTCCCTGCCGGGGTGGTTTCCATGCCGCGCCGACGCCGTACCGCCACCTAACGTGGGCGGATCGGCGGATGCCGCGGCGAGTTCCCCGAACGAGCCCCACGTGTCGGTGCCGACTGGGAGCATGGGTGCGTGCCCGACGAGGACGAGGTCAACAGCAGGCTGCGCAAGCTCGCCGTCGACCATGCCGAGACGCGCTGGCTGGCGCTGCGGCTGGACGACGACGTCAAGGGGATCCGCACGGACATCCGCGACATCAAGGCCACCCAGGCCGAACACACGGCCATCCTGGGCGGACACACGGCCATCCTGGGCGAACACTCAGCGGTCCTGGCCGGACACACCGCGGTCTTGGCCGAACACTCCGCGGTCCTGGGCGAACACTCCGCGGTCTTGGCCGAACACTCCGCCATCCTGGCCGAACACTCCGCCAAGCACTCCGAGCACACGGCGCGGTTCGATTCGCTCGACAGCCAGATGCGCTCGTTGACCCAGCTCGTCGGGCAGGTCCTGGAGCGACTGCCCGAGCAGCCGGACGACGCCTCCTGACCCACGGCGAGTAGGCGCCGCCCGCCGGATGGTCCGTACCCCACCGGGAGGCGGAGAGGTACGGTGCACGGCGGAAGCGTGGCAGAGCGGCCGAATGCACTCGCCTTGAAAGCGAGAGTCCCGAAAGGGTCCGGGGGTTCGAATCCCTCCGCTTCCGCTCGCTGACCAGCAGTTATCCAGCGATCGGCTGGTAGTCGGCACATCGGGGTTGCCGGCCGGGTCTCGGTTCGGGTCTCAGTGGGCCGACGATCCAGTGGCAGGGTGCGCGTGGGCACCGGTCAACGGCGGCGCCTGCGGGGCGGCGGAGGCCCGGCGGCCCCGACCACCGCCATGATGGCCATCAGCAGGGCAAAACCTCCGAGGTAGCCCGCCAGGTAGAGCACGTTGCCGATCGTCAGCCCGGTGAAGCCTCCACCGAGCGCGAACCCCAGCACGATGATGAGCAACCCGAGAGCCGCCCACCACCACGAGGATCGATCTTTGTCCGCGGACTGGTCACCGACGATGACGGCCAGGACGAGGACCAGGGCGCCGATCACGCCCAGCGCGAGGGCCAGTGGTTTCAGGCCGGGAGCCACGTCCCCTGCCGCGGCTTCGGCGAGGACACTCGACTCTCCGACGCTCAGCAATGCCACCATGCGGGCACCTACCGGGGCTGTCGGGACGGACGCAGCGTTTGCGGGACAACTTTCCTGACAACAACCTGGCGAATGGCTGCGGCCGAGTCAATCGGCCAGTGGGATGGGGTGTCACCCGGCGCAGTCCAGATGTAAGCAGAGCCGTTTCGTGGGCGAAAACCCCAGGTCAAGCTATGTAGGCAAGGCCGATTACCGATAGCTAGTCGCCCTGCCGGTCCTCTTCCCGCTTCCGGAGCTGCTCCCGGACGTCCTCTTCGATCCAGCGGGCCTGACCGCCAGCGGTGACGAACGCAGGCGTGACCCACTTCCGCCGACGCCAGTCCTGGATGGTCCGAGGCGCCACACCCAGCCGACGGGACAGCTCGCCCGTGGTCAGGTAGCGCTCCATCTGATCAACGTAAGTGCTGGTCCTGCGCTCAGGGGTGTTGTTCGCGCCCTACGTACCTAACCGCGTGAACTGCTAGTCTCTCGTTGTCTGCGGAGTCTGCGTAGATGTCCGATTTGGGAGGGCAGCGTGGAGGTCCAGCACCGCACAGTCAGGACGTGCCGATGCACCAAGCGGATCTGGTGGCACGCGGGCAAGGGGGAGTGGCTGCACGCCGAGACGAACGACCCGAAGTGCAACCCGTTCCTCGCGGCGTCGGTGACGGCCAGGCCGAAGGCGGAGCAGTGACGGTCAGGTGGGCGGACGCGGTGATCGTGCTGTCCGAGTGTGGGGACCTGCCTCGGCGGATGCTGGAGACCCACATCCCGGTTCGGGAGGCCGGCGGCCTGTACTGCGAGTCCTGCACGGCTGACGAGCGTGTGCCGTGGCCGTGTCGGGTCCGCAGCCTGGCCCTGGACGCGTTCGTGTTGCAGCGGGAGATCCCGTCAGGGGCTGTGGTGGTCGAAGGTAGAGACGACTCGGCGCTGTAAGCCTCCACACCGATCTCGGGGGTCATCCGATGATTCGCCTGCTCGACACGGTGCGGCTCACGACCGACCGTTATGCCACCGACGGCGCCCGGCGCGGCGACATCGGCTGCGTGGTCGAGATCTACGACGACGGGGCCTTCGAAATCGAGTTCTCGGACGACGACGGCGTCGCGCCGGCGCTGTTCGCCGCGCAGCCCGACGAGGTCGAGCCGGCACCCCAGTAGGCGCTAGCCTGCGGCCATGTCCCTGGCGATGACGCCCGCCGAGCGCGAGGCCTTCCTCGCCGAAGTGCACGTCGCGGTCGTGACCGTGGCCGACGACGGCGGTCGGGGTCCCCTGGCCGTCCCGCTCTGGTACGACTACCGGCCCGGCGGCGAGATCGTGCTGGTGACCGACCGCGACAGCCGCAAGGTGCGGTTGGTCCGCGAGGCGGGCCGGGTCACCGTCTGCGTGCAGACGCAGGGGATGCCTTACCGGTACGCCTCCGTCGAGGGTCCGGTCACCGCGGTCGAGGACGCCGTCTCCGTCGAGCAGCGCCGCGAGCTCGCTCGCCGCTACCTGGGCGACGAGGGCGCCGAGGGCTACATCGCGGCCACCCGGGACGCCACCGATCGCATGTGCGCGATCCGCATCCGTCCCGAGCACTGGCTCACCCGCGATTACACGAAGGCCGGGACGTAGTGCGGTGGCCACGACCGTTCACCGGTCGTCGCTCGCCGGCCCGGCGCGGCGGGGTCGACGCCGTCTTCGCAGGGTCCCTGTAGTCCTCGCAGGTGCTGTGCACTCTGCGCCGACCACACCGCCCCTGCGAAGACACGGGGCAGGGTGGGGCCGTGCACCTGAAACCCACCTACCCGGTCGAGACCGCGCGCCTCGAGCTGCGCCCGCTCGCGCACACCGACATCGACGAGCTGCTGACCTACCGCGGTCGCGCGGACGTGTGCCGCTTCCTGCCCTTCGAGCCGATGACCCGCGACGTGCTGCGGGCTCGCATCGACGCCGACCTCGGTCGTCCGTGGATCACGGACGAAGGCCAGTCGTTGACCCTGGGCGTGCGGGTGCGCGACTCGGGTCGGCTCGTCGGCGACGTCGTGCTGTTCTTCCGCAGCCGCGAGGACGCCACCGGGGAGATCGGCTACGTCTTCCACCCCGACGTCGGCGGGCGGGGCTACGCGCGCGAGGCGTGCTCGGCGCTGCTGGACCTGGCGTTCCACCAGCTCGGGCTGCACCGGGTGTTCGCCCGCCTCGACAGCCGCAACGAGGCATCGGCCCGGCTGGCCGCGCGCCTGGGGATGCGGCGGGAGGCGCACTTCGTGCGCAGCGTGTGGGCGAAGGGCGAGTGGGTGGACCAGCTCGTCTTCGCGGTGCTCGCCGAGGAGTGGGCGGGCGCGGTCACCCCCGGTTGAGCCACTTCTCCCGCACTGCGCGCTGGACGTCGATGCCGTGGTGGTGGGCGATGAGCAGCGCGTGGCACAGGACGTCGGCGACCTCGGCGGCGAACCGGGCGTCGAGCTCGGCGCCGGTCAGGCCCTTCGTCCGCGCCTGCCCCTCCCGCATGAGGTGCGCCTGGGTGAGCTCCCCGACCTCCTCGTGCAGCTTGAGCAGGTGCCAGTCGCCGCTGCGGTCGATCCCGAAGCGCTCGGCGTAGCGGGCGGAGACCGCCTCCACGCGCGCCGTGAGCTCATGGAGGTCCACCGGGGGAGGGTCGCACCCCGTGCTCGGCCGCGGCGCGGCGCCGCCGGAGGATGCTCATCACCCCGACGGCGCCGCCCACCCCGACCAGGGCGAGCAGGAGGGGCACGGCGGTCACCCCCCACGGCCACGCGGGCCCCTCCAGCTCCAGCCCGCCGGTCGGGAGTTCGAGGACCTTCGCCGTCCACCGCGCCGTGGCGACGTCGGTGGTGCGGGCGAGGTCGATGATCGCGGCGTCGAACGGGAAGCCCGGCGCCGAGTGCGGGTACTCCGGCTCCGGGGCGCCGGCGGTCGGCGCGATCGGCCGGGCCGCGGCCGCGGCGGCTCCGGGGACGATCAGTCGGTCCAGGTCGGCGGCGGCGCCGGCCACGTCGTCGCGGGGCAGGAACAGCAGGCCGTGGCGGGAACGCACCGGGGCGCCGTCGGCGCTGACCGCGAGCGTGCGGGTGGCCAGCGACTGGCCGCCGTAGGGGTCGAACGCCGCGGCCAGCTCGATCTCGCCGGTGCCCTCGACCAGCGCGACGCCGATCGTCGGCGGGAGCCAGCGCCACCCGGCGTTGACGATCGCCGCCGGGTCGGGGAAGGCGACCTGGGTGGTCACCGGCGGGTCCGCCCGGAAGTGGCGCCACCCGACGGCGGTCGCCGCGTCGTCCGCGGCGGCGGGGCCGAGCAGCCGCTCGACCACGTGCAGGGTGCCGTCGATGCTGGCGAGGATGCCGGCCGTGGTGACGACGTCGCCGTCGTCGACGAACCGCTGCCCGCGCACCCAGTCGACGTCCGGGTAGGCGGACTCGTAGCGGGGGAAGCGCAGCCAGTGCGCGGTGGCCGGGCGGCCGTCGAGCAGGCCGGCCGAGGCGAGCACGCCGGAGCCGTTGCAGACGCCCAGCAGCATCGCGCCGTCGGCGTCCTGGGTGCGCAGCCAGTCGGTGACCGGCGCCGTGCTCGGCTCGCCGACGTCGGGCAGGGCGGGCACGACCACCAGGTCGGCCGCCCCGCCGAGGCGCGCGGCCAGCTCGTCGAAGGTGAGGTCGGGGACGAGGTCGAGGCCGCCGGTCAGCGGCACCGGCGCCCGCCGCGGGGCGACCGTGTAGACGTTGAAGCGGCCGGTCGAGGCGAGGACCTCGTAGGGGGCCAGCACGTCGGAGACGATCGCCCCGCGCTCGCCCACGACGACGACGGCGGTCGGCTTGGCGGGGTCGTGGGCGATGGGCGCGGCGGCCGGGACGGGGCGGTCGGGCCCCGGCTCGTACGGGGCGGCGAACGCCGCGGGCACCGCCACCGCCGCCCCCAGGGCGGGGAGCAGCAGGGCGGCGAGCACCACGGCCAGGACGCGGGCGGTGCGGCGCAGGGTGGTCCGCACGGCTCAGTGCCAGTACTCGGACCGGCGCCACAGCATGGCCACCAGCATCAGCGGGAACATGACCACGTGCCCGGCGACCATGAGCGCCGCCCCGGACAGGCCGCCCAGGTAGTAGGGCACCAGCAGGGCCAGGAACGGCAGGTACATGACCGCGCACATCTCCACGATCGGCGCCCACCGGTGCCGGCGCACCGCCATCCACGCCGCCATCGCGACGGTCATGTTCGTGGCCATCACGACGGCGTGCACGTCCTCGCGGGCCACCCAGTCGGCCGGCCACAGCGGCGCGAGCAGCACCATCCCGATGATCATCGCGGCGACCATCTCGACGTAGTGCCCGACGAAGCGCAGGAGCTTGCGGTGGGTGGGGCGGGTCGCGTGTGCGGCGGTGTCGGCGAGTGTCATGGGGGCTGCCCTCCGGTGGGTGCGTCGTCCACCGAAGGGTCGTCGGCGAGGGCGCTCCGGCCATGTGCCGGAGGTCATGGCCCCCGGTCACCTCGTGGCGTGACCGCCGCGCTCAGAGCAGGTCGAGGGCGCGGGCGCGCAGGGCGGCCTGGGTGCGGTCGCGGGCGCCGAGCTTGGACAGCACGTTGGTCACGTGGTTCTTCACCGTGCCCTCGGCGAGGAACAGCTCCCCGGCGATCTCCCGGTTGCTGCGCCCGTCGGCCAGCAGCCGCAGCACCTCCAGCTCCCGCTCCGACAGCGGCACGACCAGCGGCTGCGGGCGCGGGACCGGCTCGGGATCGGGCAGCTGGGCGAAGCGGGCCACCACCTTCGCCGCGACCGACGGCTGCAGCACCGACTCGCCGCGCGCCGCGGCCAGCACGGCCTCGACCAGCCGCGCCGACGACACGTCCTTGAGCAGGTAGCCGACCGCCCCGGCGCGCAGCGCGGCGAAGACGTCCTCGTCGTCGTCGAAGGTGGTCAGCGCGATCACCCGCACGTCGGGCTGCTCGACGCGCAGCCGCCGGGTGGCGCCGACGCCGTCGAGCACCGGCATGCGCAGGTCCATCAGCACGACGTCGGGGGCGAGCTCGGCGGCCCGGCGCAGCGCTTCGTCGCCGTCGCCCGCCTCGCCGACCACCTCGATCTGCCCGCCGGCGGCGAGCAGCGTGGCCAGCGCCTCGCGGAACAGCGCCTGGTCGTCGACCAGCAGCACCCGCACGGGCCGGGTCACCCGGGCACCTCCATCGTCAGCGTGCAGCCCTCGTCGGGCGCGGCGTCCAGGGTGAGGCGCCCGCCCAGCTGCGCCGCCCGCTCCCGCAGCCCGACCAGCCCGAAGCCCTCGACCGGGCCCGTCGCCGCGCCGACGCCGTCGTCGTGGACCTCGACCCGCACGACGTCGTCGGCGAACTCCAGGACGAGCCCGGCGCGGGTCGCCCGGGAATGCTTCCGGACGTTCGTCAGCCCCTCCTGGGCGGCCCGGTAGAGGGCCTCGCGGGCCTCGTCGGGCAGGGGGCGTTCGTCCCCGGAGACCGTGAGCCCGGTGGGGACGCCGGCCGCGGCGGTCTCCTCGGCCAGCGCCCGCAGCGCCTCGGGCAGCGGCGGCGTGCTGCGGGGCTCGCGCAGGGCGCTGACCGAGCGGCGCACGTCGGCGAGCGCGGTCTCGGCCTGCTCCTGGGCCTTGGCCAGCACGTCGTCGGCCTTGCCCGGGTCGGTGGGCAGCACCGCGCGGGCCGCCTTGACCTGCATCTGGACCACGGTCAGCGAGTGCCCGAGGCCGTCGTGGATGTCGCGGGCCACCCGGTTGCGCTCCTGGGCGGTGGCCAGCCGCTCGGCCTGGGCGGCGTAGTCGCGCAGCCGCTCGTGCGTCTGCGCCAGCTCGCGGCGGGTCTGCTGCTCGCGCAGCAGCAACTCGGTGATGACCGCGCCGAACAGCACCGACATCAGCGTGCCCAGCCCTTCGCGCGGCAGGGTGTGCACCGGCATGCCGAGGTGCACGAACGGGGTCGTGGCGATGACCACCGCGGTGACCGGGACGGGCAGCCGCAGCACGACGCACTGGCTGACCAGCAGCACCAGCAGCAGCGTCGACCCGACGCCCGCGTCGTAGGTGAACGTCACGAACGCCAGCGGGAGCTGGACCGCGACGTAGGCCAGCGACCATGCGATGTGCCCGCGCCGCTGCACGCGGTCGAACAGCAGCAGGCTGATCGCGGCGAAGACGGCGCCGTAGGCGATCGCCGGGACGCGTTCGGGATCGCCCAGGCAGCCCACCACGATCGTGAGGTAGGCGCCGGCGGTCAGCGCCGCGAGGGCCCGCTGCACGGGGACAACTCTGGGTGCTGCGCGGCGCTCCGGTCAAACGGCGTCCCCGCCGGCGCGCCGGCGGGCGCGGTGGTTGGCCACGTTGACGCGGTTGCCGCAGACGTCGGGCTCGCAGTAGCGGCGGCGCCCGGCCCGGCTGGTGTCGACGAACGCCCCGGCGCAGGTCGGGGCGGCGCACCGACGGAACCGGTCGGGTCCGAGGGTGCGCAGCACGCCGAGCATGCCGGTTCCGGTCAGCAGGGCCAGCTCGTCGGCGATCCCGGCGCCCGGGCGGCTGCGCGCCGACCACTGCCAGCGTCCGTCGTGCCGGACCAGGGCGGGTCCGGTGCCGCAGCGCGCGACCAGCTCGTTCGCGCCGTCGGCGACGGTCGCGGGGTCGTCCACGAGGGAGCGCAGCACCGTCCGGAGCGCCTGCACAGCGGTGACGTCGCGGTCGGTCGGCGGGGTGGGCGGTGCCAGGTCGTGCGCGGCGAGGAAGCGCGCGAGCGCGTCGGGGTCGGCGATCAGGTCGCCGGTGCTGACCATCACCTCGGGCGCGGTGTTGACCAGATCGGTGGCGACGCGCGCCCCGGAGGCGTGGTCGTCGAGTCGGACCAGCACGATCGACTCCGATCTGTAAGGCTTGCAGCTCAGTTTAAGCCTTTCAGGCGGGGGAAGTCCACCGCCATGACCACCGCACAGCGGACGGACCGGCCACTGCGCCCGCTCACGGTCCTGCTCGGCCTGCTGGCGCTCGCCCTGAACCTGCGCGCGGCGCTGGCCGGCTACCCGCCCCTGCTGGAGACCGCCCGCGCCGACCTGGGGGTCAGTTCGGCCACGGCCGGCCTGGCGCAGACCGGGTCCGTGCTCATGATGGCGGCGGGCTCGCTGGCCGGCGCCGCCGTCGGCGACCGCGTCGGCCGGGAACGGGCGCTGGCCGGCGCCGTCGCCCTGGTCGCGGCCGGCAGCCTGGTGCGCGGCGTGCCGCGGCTGCCCGCCCTGGTCGCCGGCAGCCTGCTGGTCGGGTTCGGCATCGGCGTCGCGGGCGTGCTGCTGGCCGGGGTGGTCAAGCAGCGCCTCGCGGCCCGGGCCGGCGCGGTGACCGGCGGCTACGTCGTGGCCATGATGGTCGGTTCGACGGCCGCAGGCGCCGCGGCCGTGCCGGTGGCCGTGTGGTCGGGCGGCTGGTCGTTCTCGCTCGCGGTCTGGGCGGTGCCGGCCCTGCTGGCCGTGGCGGCCTGGATGCCCGTCGCCCGCCGCGCCGGCCCGGGAGAGCGCGCGGCGCGCACCCGGCTCCCGTGGCGCGACCCGTTCGCCCGGCTCGCCGCCGCCTACCTCGCCGGCTCGTCGCTGCTGGTCTACGGCTGGCTGACCTGGCTGTCGCCGTACTACGAGAGCCGGGGCTGGTCGCCGGCGGCGGCCGGGCTGCTGGTGGCCGTGTGGAGCATCGCCCACATCCCCTCGGCGCTGGCCGTGCCCGCGCTGGCCGAGCGGCGCAGGCGCTGGCGGTTCTGGGCCGGCGCCACCCTCGCCACGACCACCGTCGGGACCCTCGGCGTGCTGCTGCTCCCGGAACCACCGGTCGTCGGGCCGTGGCCGTGGGTCGTGCTGATCGGGTTGGGCGCCGGCGCCGGCTTCCCGCTGGGCCTGGCCGTCATCGCGTGGCGGACGCCGGACGGCGCGGCCAGCGCCGCGGTCAGCGGGGTGGCGATGGGCGTCGGCTACACCGTCGCCGGTGTCGGGCCGCTGCTGATGGGCGCGCTCATCGACCTGACCGGCGGCTTCGGGGCCGCCGTCGGCGTGCTGCTGGCGGCGGCCGCGCTGCAGGCAGTGGCCGTCCACCGGATCGGCGACGAGGACGCCGGGATCAGCGGTGCTCGTCCTCGGTGAGCGGGACGACCCAGGCGCGGCGCTCGGCGATCCGGCCGTCGCGGATCACGAAGACCTCCGCCATCGACATCCGCACCGGCTCGCCGGACGCCTGCGGCGCCGACCCGCGCAGCTCGGCCATCACGGTGTCGCCCTCCTCGACCATCCGCACGACCTCCAGCGTCGGCGGGCCGACCCACCCCGGCCCCTCGATGGCCTCGTCGTAGGCCCGCTTGCCGGTGAGGTGGAAGTGCCCGAAGACCGTCCACCCGATGTCCTCGGTGAGGCAGGACAGGATCTTCTCGTGGTCGTTGGCGCGGAAGCCGTCGAGGTAGGTCTGCACGAGCCGCTTGTTGGGGGAGTCGCTCATCGGGTCCTCTCCTGGCGTCCACCCCGGGCGCCTCACGGGGAGGTCGGAGCGGCCGGGCCGTCCCCGACGTCCAATTGCGTGGCGCCGGTCACGTCGCGCGGTCGATGATCCGGCCCGTGACCGCCCGCATCTCGCACACGTCCTTCGACGCCCGCGACTCCTACTCGCAGTCCGTGTTCTGGGGCCGGGTGCTCGGCTTCACCGAGGACCCCGACGACCCGAACCTGCCCGGCCACGAGGAGTGCATGATCTTCTCGGCGGACCGCGGCCAGCGGATCCTGTTCATCGAGGTCCCCGACGCCAAGCAGGTCAAGAACCGGGTGCACCTCGACCTCGTCCCGGTCGAGGGCACCCGCGACGAGGAGCTGGCCCGGCTGCTGGAGCTGGGCGCCACCGTCGTCGACGACCGCCGTCGACCGGACGGCGGCTGGGTCGTGCTGGCCGATCCGGAGGGCAACGAGTTCTGCATCCTGCGCTCGGAGGCCGAGCGCAACGCCGCCTGACCGTCGAGAACGAAGTTGTCGCGATTGTGGACCGGTCCACACGACAGCAACGTCGTTCTCGACGGGATGACGGTTTGCCAGAGCGGCAACGGAACTTGTCAACGCGCGACGTGTGGGCGCACTGTCGTGGCATGACGACGACACAGCGGTACGACGTGGTGGTGATCGGTGGCGGGCCGGCCGGGCTGGCCGGGGCGGTGGCGCTGGCCCGCTCGCGCAGATCGGTCCTGGTGGTCGACGACGGCACCCCGCGCAACGCCCCCGCCGACGGCGTGCACAACTACCTCGGCCGGGAAGGCACCCCGCCCGGCGAGCTGCTGGCCATCGGCCGGGCCGAGCTGGCGTCCTACGGCGGCGCCCTGCGGCAGGCCCGGGTCGACGCCGCCGAGGCGCTGCCCGACGGCGGCTTCCGGGTCGCGCTCGACGGCGGCGACCAGGTCGACGCGCGCCGGCTGCTCGTCACGACCGGCCTGACCGACGAACTCCCCGACGTGCCGGGGCTGGCGCAGCGGTGGGGCCGCGACGTCCTGCACTGCCCGTACTGCCACGGCTGGGAGGTGCGCGACCGGGCCATCGGCGTGCTCGCCTGCGGGCCGATGGCCGTGCACCAGACGTCGCTGATGCGCCAGCTGAGCGAGGACGTCACCGTGTTCCTGCACCAGCAGCCCCCGCTCGCCGACGACCAGGCCGAGGAGCTGGCGGCCCGCGGCGTCCGGGTGGTCGAGGGCGAGGTCGCCGGCCTGGAGGTGGTCGACGACCGGCTGACCGGCGTGCGGCTCGGCTCCGGGGAGGTCGTCGCAGTCGAGGCGCTGGCCGTGCAGCCGCGGTTCGTCGCGCGCGGCGGGGTCGCCGAGTCGCTCGGCCTGGCCACCACCGACCTGCTGTTCGGCGAGCACTCCATCGGCAGCCGGGTCGAGGCCGACCCGACCGGCGCCACCGCGGTGCCCGGCGTCTACGTCGCCGGCAACGTCACCGACCCGATGGCGCAGGTCGTGGCGAGCGCGGCGGCCGGGATGCGGGCCGGTTCGGTGATCAACGCCGACCTGGTCGCCGAGGAGACCCGGTCGGCCGTGGCCGCGCACCGCGAGCGGAGCGCCGCCCGCGTCTGAGCTCAGGCCCCGAGCGCCGTCGGCGGCGTGGGCGCGGTGACGACGTCGGGGCGCAGCGCGGCCAGCCGCCCGCCGATCCGGGCCAGCACCGAGGTCGGCGCGCCCAGCCCGGCCAGGGTGTCGACCAGGTGCCGGGTCACGGCGTCGAAGTCCTGGTCGGTGATCCCCAGGCCGCGGTGCGCGGCGGCCATGTCGCTGCCGCTGTAGACCTCGGGACCGCCGATGGCCGCGGCGATGAACGCGCGCTGGTGCGCCTTGAGCCGGGCCATGTCGAGGTCGACGAAGTACTCGGACAGGACCGGGTCGTCGCGCAGCCGCACGTACAGCTCGTCGACAGCGGCGCGCACCGCCGGGGCGCCGCCGACCGAGTCGAAGGCGCTCATCGCGTCCTCGCTCACCGCGGGATCCCGACCCGCGGGCCGGGTGGTGTCGCCGTGGTCGTCCGATCGGCGCGGCCGGACGACGTTCCCCTCACGAGGGGGTGGACCGCCATGTGCGGAGACTACGGGTCACGGCCTGCCAGCGTCCGGTGCCCGTCCGTGAGTGACCAACAGTTGGCCTGTTCTCGCCGCGATGTCCGCGGTAAATCCGTTTGCGCTGCGGCGACGGTCAATTAGGGTCCGGCGCATGCCTGGTTGACGTTCCCTACCGCCCCCGGCCCGGCCGCTGGCCCGACGCATGCTCGGGTGGGCGGTGCTGGCCGATTCCGTCCCGATCTACCCGCTGTACGCGCTGCTGTTCGTCGACAGCGGGTTGTCCGACCTGCAGATCTCGCTGCTGTTCGCGATCTGGTCGGCGGTCGGGGTGCTCGTCGAGGTGCCCTCGGGCGTCGTCGCCGACCGGTTCTCCCGCCGCGGCTGTCTCGTCGCGGGCGACATCATCCGCGCCGTCGGGTTCGCGGCCTGGGTGCTGCTGCCCGAGTTCGCCGGGTTCGCGGCCGGTTTCGTGCTCTGGGGGATCGGCTCCTCACTGGTGTCCGGCGCGCAGGAGGCCCTCCTCTACGACGGCCTGGTGGCCGCGGGCGCGCGGGAGCACTACGCCGCCGTCAACGGCCGGGTCAGCGCGGCCGAGCTGACGTCCCAGCTGCCGGCGGCCGCGGCGGGCACGGCGCTGTTCTCCCTCGGCGGCTACCAGCTGGCCGGGTGGGTGAGCGTCGGCGTGGCGCTGCTCGCCGCGCTGCTCGCGAGCCGCATCCCCGAGGCACCGCGCACCGACGAGGACGACGACGAGGGCGAGGAACTCGGCTACCTGGCCACCCTCAAGGTGGGCCTCTCCGAGGCCGCGGCCCGCGACGGCGCGCGCGCCGTGCTGGTGGCGGTGATGGCCGTGGCCGCCTTCGACTCCGTCGAGGAGTACTTCCCGCTCGCCCTGGCCTCCTGGGGGGTGCCGGTGGCCTGGGTGCCGGTCGTCGACCTGCCGATCGTGCTGGCCGGGGTGCTCGGCGCGAGTGCGGCCGGGCTGGTCAACCGGCTCGGCGCCGGCGCGCTCGGGGCGCTGCTCGCGGTGGCGATGCTGCTGTTCGGCGCGGCCGGGCTGCTCGCGCAGCCGGTCGTCGGGGTGGCCGCCACCGCCGCGTTCTACGGCATCTACCGGGCGGTCGTCGTGGTCTGCGACGCCCGCCTGCAGGACCGGATCGCCAGCCACTCGCGGGCCACCGTGACGTCGGTGGCCGGGCTGGGCACCGACGTCGTCTCGTTCGCGATCTACGCGGCCTGGGTGGTCGGCGAGGTGCCCGCGCTCGCCGCGCTGGGCCTGCTGGTCGCGGCCGCCCTGCCGCGGCTGCTGCGGAGCCGGCCGGGCGCCCCCACGCCCGGGCCCGGCTCCGCTGCCCGGCGGTGACATGCCGGGCGGCGGGTAGCGAGGCCCCCGGGCTCGCTAGCCGCCAACAATACGAGCGACGGACCGCGGCTCTGATACATCGTCCACCGACCGCACCAACCGCCGGGCGCGCTCGATCCCCGGCGGCGCCGGGACGTCGGGCAGGACGTCGGTGGCGGTGCGGAGCGCGCGCAGCGTCGCCGTCGCGGCCAGGTCGGTCGTGGGCAGGCCGGGTAGCCCGTACATCCGCCGGCCCCAGCGCGGCAGCGTCGCGAGCGAGACCAGCGCCACCGTCGGGATGGCCAGCTTGATCAGGGCGGGTGCGTGCCCCTTCGGCGCGAACAGGTTGCCGACCGCCATCCGCGCCTCGTCGGTGAGCGCCAGCCGCGGGCGCATCCGCTGCAGGTAGGCGGCCATCTCCGCGCGCGAGGTGGGCGCGTCGTCCAGGCCGATCACCCGCGCCGCCCGCACGCTCTCCGCGAGGTAGCGGTCGGCGCCCGCGCCGTCGAGGATGCCGGCGCGCAGCGCCACCTGCGCGTAGGAGTCGACCTCGGTGCTGTGCACCCAGCGCAGGTACTCCGGCTCGTCCAGCCGGAACGAGCGGCCGGTGTCCGGGTCGTGCCCGCGCAGCGAGCCGTGCAGCCTGCGCACCCGCGCCGCCGCGTCCTCGACCTCGGCGGTGGTGCCGAACGTGCGGATGCTGACGAACTCCACCGTGCGCTGGAACCGCGCCCAGCCCTTGGCCGGGTCGAACAGCGCCGAGTTCTGGTAGGTGCCGCGCATCACCCGCGGGTGCAGCGACTGCAGCAGCAGCGCCCGCAGCCCGCCGACCCACATCAGCGGCTCCAGGTGCACCCGCCAGGTGACCGAGTCCGGCCCGAACAGCCCGTTGTCCTCCACCGGCCACCTCCGACGACGTCGCCTCCAGGACAACACCGTTCGGCCGGACGCGCGAGCCGAGCGCCTCAGCTCGCGCGCAGCCGGTACTCCCCGCCGTGCCCGGCGACCTCGGTCAGGTCGTAGTAGTGCACGATCTTGGGGCCCTCGTGCAGGTGCACGTACCGGATGCAGGACGGCACGGGCTCGGCCGCGGGACGGGTCTGCACGCGACCGTCGAGCGGACCGCCGACGAACCAGTAGACGTCGCGCCGGCCCGGACGCCACACCTCGTCGTCGGTGACCGTGACTCGCCTGTCGGGCGGCTCGGCGTGCGCGCGATCCGGGGGCACGCCGACCACGGTAGGTGAATCGGGCCGTTCCGAAAACCCGCAGCGCCGGGCGCGCCGTGATCGAGCCGTGATCGACCTGCCCGATCAGATCGGGTCGGTGAGGAACGCGGTGGCCGCGGCGGCCAGGTGCGCCGGGTCGTCGACGCCGCACAGCTCGCGGGCCGAGTGCATGCTCAGCACCGGGATCCCGACGTCGACGGTGCGGATGCCCAACCGGGTGGCCAGCAGCGGGCCGACCGTCGAACCGCAGGGCACCGTGTTGCGCCCCACGAACACCTGCGTCGGGACGCCGGCGTCGCGGCAGGCCCGGTGCCAGGCCGCGGCGCCGGGCGCGTCCGTGGCGTAGCGCTGGTTCGCGTTGACCTTCAGCGCCGGGCCGTCGTTGGGCAGCGTGCGGTGCGTCGGCTCGTGCAGGTGCAGGTAGTTCGGATGGGCGGCGTGCGTCACGTCCACCGACAGGCAGCGCGAGCGGGCGAACGCGGCCGCGCGGGCGTCGTGGCCGCCGGCCAGCGCGGTCAGCACGTTCTCCAGCAGCGGACCGGAGGCGCCGGTCGCCGAGCCGCTGCCGATCTCCTCGTGATCGAAGCCGACCAGCACCGGGATCACGTCGGTCGCGTGCTCGGCCGCGGCCAGCAGCGCGTGCAGCCCGGCGTGCACCGACGACAGGTTGTCCAGCCGGGGCGCGGCCAGCAGCTCGAACCGCTCGCCCAGCCGGGCCGGCGGGGTGAGGTCGTACACGACGAGGTCGTGCGCGGCGACCTCCGCCGCGGCGACGCCCGCCTCCGCGGCCAGGAACTCGACCAGCTCGCCCTCGACCGGCGCGCCCAGGCCCCAGATCGGCAGCAGGTGCTGCTGCGCGTCCAGCTTCAGGCCCTGGTTGACCTGCCGGTCGAGGTGGATCGCCAACTGCGGCACCCGCAGCAGCGGCCGGGCCACGTCGACCAGCGCGATGCTGCCGTCGTAGAGCGCCAACCGGCCCGCGACGCCGAGGTCGCGGTCGAGCCAGGAGTTCCACAGCGCGCCGCCGTAGACCTCGACGGCCACCTGCCGCCAGCCGGCCACGCCGACGTCCGGGTTCGGCTTGATGCGCAGGGTCGGCGAGTCGGTGTGCGCCGCCATGATCCGCAGCGGGCTGCCCGGCCCCGCCGACTCCGGCACGTACCAGGCCGCGAACGTGCCGTCGCGGACCAGGAAGCGCCCGCCCGGTTCCGTCGACCACGGCGCCGACTCCGCCTGTTCGGTGAAGCCCGCCGCGGCCAGCCTGCGGACCGCCTCGGCGACGGCGTGGTACGGGGTGGGCGAGTCGACGATGAAGTCGGCCAGGTCCTGCGCGAGATCGTCCATCGGCTGCAATCCTCCCCCACGTGGACCACCGCGGCGGCTACGACACCCTCGTCATCGGCGGGGGCTCGGCCGGGTGCGCCCTGGCCGGGCGCCTGCCCGGGCGGGTGCTGCTGCTCGAGGCCGGCCCCGCGGACGTGCCACCCGACGTCCGCGACGCCGGCTCGCTGGCCGCGACCTCGCCCACCCACCCCCGGAACTGGGCCTACGCCGCCGAGCTGCGCCCCGGCTCGCCCGCCGTGGTGCCGCGGGGCCGCGGCCTGGGCGGCTCCGGCGCGATCAACGGCGCCAACTGGGTCTGGGCGACCCCCGCCGACACCCGCGACTGGGCCCAACCCGGATGGTCCTGGCCCGACCTCGTCGCCGCCTACCACCGCGCCGAAACCGACCTGGACCACGCCGTCCCCGCCCCGCCCGGAGTTCAGGAAAGCCACGTTGCTGTACCCACAGGGCAGCATCGTGGCTTTCCTGAACCGGGACGGTGGGGGCACGGGAGCGCGGGGCCGGTGCCGGTGCGGCGGGCCGGCGGGGACCTGCTGCACCCGGCGACCGAGCGGTTCCTGCGGGCGGCCGCGGCGCTGGGGTTCCCGCCCGAACCCGACAAGAACGCGGGCGCGCCGCCGGGGGTCGGGCTGATCCCGTGCAACGCCGTCGACGGCGTGCGGGCCGACCCGGCCACCGCCTACCTGCGCGCCGCACCGGGCGTGACGGTGCGGGGGAACGCGTCGGTCGCCCAGATCCTGTTCGACGGCGACCGCGCCCGCGGCGTCGAACTGGTCGACGGCAGCACCGTCGAGGCCGGTGAGGTCGTGCTGTGCGCGGGTGCCGTCGGGTCGGCGCAGCTGCTGATGCTGTCGGGCATCGGTCCGGCCGACGAGCTGCGGGCCGCGGGCGTCCGGGTCCGGCTCGACCTCCCGGTCGGCCGCGACTGGTCCGACCACCCGGCGGTGTACGTGCCGTTCGCCGACACCGACCCGCCCGCGCACCCGCACGCGCCGGGCAGCCAGGCCGGCCTCGACCTCGACTGCGGCGCCGATCCGGCGGGCGACGGCGAGGTGCTGCTGTTCGTGCGCCCGTTCGTGCCGGGCGGCCCGCTGCACCTGATGTGCGCGCTGCAGGTCCCGGACAGTCGCGGCTCCATCGCGCTGGTCTCGCCCGACCCGCGCGAGCGCCCGCTGATCCGCTACGGCTACCTGCGCACCGAGCACGACCGCCGCCGGCTGCGCCACGTCATCCGCACCGCGGCCGATCTGCTGCGGGCCGGGTCGGGCGCGCGGGTCGCGCCCGGTGGCGACGTGCTGGGCACCGACCGCGCGTTGGACGGCTGGATCGCCGCGAACCTGACGACGGCCGTGCACCTGAGCGGCAGCGCGGCGATGGGCCGGGTCGTCGACCCCCAGCTGCGGGTCATGGGGCACGAGGGGCTGCGGGTGGCCGACACCTCGGTGCTGCCGGCCGTCCCGCGCCGCGGCACCGCCGCCACGGCCGTCGCGATCGGGGAGCGCGCGGCGCGGCTCATGGGGTGAGCGGGGGGCCGGTCTTCCACTCCCGGCCGCCCAGGTCGATGCCGAAGCGGTCGACGAGCACGGCGCGTTCCTCGTCGGGGTCGAGGGTGCGTTCGGTCTGCCGGTCGCCCTCGGTCTCCTTGAGCACGCCGTTGACCACGGAGATGCGGCCGTGCTCGGTGGCCAGCGCGGCGAGTCGGCGGTTCACGAAGTGCGAGTGCGGGTCGTTCTCCTGGTAGCGGCAGCGGGGCAGGAACTCGGCCAGCTCGCGCGGGCGCAGCGTCCAGGCCCACTCGCGCTCCCAGTGCCCCTGGTGGGTGCGCCGGAACGCCCACCACAGCTCGCCGTCGCGGTGGACCTGGGTGTCGCCGTGCGTGCCGGGCTCCAGCGGCACCGGCGCGGTCCACGAGGCCCCGTTGCCGACGTCGGCCAGGTACGGTCCGTCGTCGGTGCGCACGAGCAGCCGCAGGTGTTCGAAGTCGGGGCCGTGCCCGCCGTCCGGGCCGACGTCGAACGCCGAGCACAGCGTGACGTCGAAGCCCAGCTCGCGCAGCAGGACGGCGAACAGCCCGTTGAGCTCGTAGCAGAACCCGCCCCGGCCGCGGGTGACGACCTTGTCGAAGAGCCGGTCGGTGTCGAGCGAGAGCGGCACGCCGAGGTGGATGTCGTAGTCCTCGAACGGGACGGCCCGCGGGTGCGCGGCGTGCAGGGCGGCCAGGTCGGCGAGGGTGGTGCCGCGCGGGCGGTCGGCCCCGATCCGGGCCAGGTAGGCGTCCGGGTCGATGGAACCGTCGGTGGTCATGCGGCCAGTCTTCGACCTCGACCCGGGTGCAGGTCAAGGTCCGCGACATATGCTCGGGCGGGTGAGCACGAACCCGTTCCTCGTCCCCAGCCCGCTGCCGTTCGGTTACCCCGACTTCGCCGCGATCCGCGAGGAGCACTTCGCGCCGGCGTTCGAGGCCGGGATGGCCGAGCAGCGCGCCGAGGTCGAGGCGGTCACCGCCGACCCCGCGGCGGCGACCTTCGAGAACACGATCGTGGCGCTGGAGCGGTCGGGTCGGACGCTGCAGCGCGTCTCGGCGGTGTTCTTCACGCTGGTCGCCTCATGCAGCACCGAGGGCATCCGGGCGATCGAGGCCCAGATGGCACCGTGCCTGGCCGCGCACCGCGACGCCATCACCCTCGACCCGGCGCTGTTCGCCCGGATCGAGGCCCTGTTCACCGCCCGCGACGAGCTCGGCCTCGACCCGGAGTCCCTCCGCCTCCTGGAGCGCTACCACCGCGACGCCGTGCGCGCGGGTGCCCGCCTCGGCCCCGCCGAGCAGGCGCGGCTGCGGGAGCTGAACGCCGAGCTGTCGGCGTTGTCGACGGAGTTCGGGAGCAAGCTGCTGGCCGGGGCGAACGACGCCGCCGTGCACGTCACCGACGTCGCCGAGCTCGACGGCCTGTCCGCGGACGCGATCTCGGCCGCGGCGACGGCCGCGAAGGCCCGCGGGCTGGACGGCTACCTGATCACGATGGTGCTGCCGACCGGCCAGCCCGTACTGGCGTCGCTGGCGAACCGGGCGTTGCGCGAGCGGGTGCACACGGCGTCGGTCACGCGCGGTGCCCGCGGCGACGCGAACGACACCACCGCCATCGTGCGGCGCATGGTCGCGCTCCGGGCCGAGCGGGCCCGCCTGCTGGGCCACCCGCACCACGCGTCGTGGTCGGTGGAGCCGGCCACCGCCGGCACGGTCGAGGCGATGGACGCGATGCTCGACCGGCTCGCCCCGGTGGCCGCGGCCAACGCCGCCACCGAGGCCGAGGAGCTGGCCGCCGCCGCGGGCCACCCGATCGAGCCGTGGGACCGCGCCTTCTACGCCGAGCGCGTGCGCCGGGAGCGCTTCGACCTCGACGGCGAGGCGCTGCGCCCGTACTTCGAGCTCGACCGGGTGCTGCGCGACGGCGTCTTCCGGGCCGCCGGGCTGCTCTACGGGCTGCGCTTCGCCGAGCGCACCGACCTGCCGCTGTACCACCCCGACGTGCGCGTCTTCGACGTGCACGACGAGGCGGGGCAGCTGGGGCTGTTCGTGTTCGACCCCTACGCCCGCGACTCCAAGCGCGGCGGGGCGTGGATGAACTCCTTCGTGTCGCAGTCGCACCTGCTGGGCACGCGGCCGGTGGTGCTGAACACGCTGAACATCGCCAAGCCGGCCGACGGCGAGCCGACGCTGCTCACCCTGGACAACGTGCGCACGGCGTTCCACGAGTTCGGCCACGCGCTGCACGGGCTGTTCTCCGACGTGCGCTTCCCGACGTTCTCCGGCACGAGCGTGCCCCGCGACTTCGTGGAGTACCCGTCGCAGGTCAACGAGATGTGGCTGGACCACCCGGAGATCCTGCCCGGCTACGCCCGCCACCACGCCACCGACGAGCCGCTCGACCCGGCGCTGGTGGCCCGGCTGGCCGAATCGCGGGCCTACGGCGAGGGCTTCGCCACCACCGAGTACCTGGCCGCCACCCTGCTCGACCAGGCGTGGCACCGGCTCGCGCCCGACGAGGTGCCCGACGACGTGCTGGCGTTCGAGGCGGCCGCGATCGAGGCCGTCGGGCTGGCGGTGCCCAGCGCCCCGCCGCGCTACCGCACGACCTACTTCAACCACGTCTTCGGCGGCGGGTACAGCGCGGCCTACTACTCCTACATCTGGAGCGAGGTGCTCGACGCCGACACCGTGGAGTGGTTCGCCGACAACGGCGGGCTCGACCGGGCCACCGGTGAGCGATTCCGCCGGGGGCTGCTGGCGGTGGGCGGGTCGGTGGACCCGATGCAGGCCTACCGCGGGTTCCGCGGCCGCGACCCGGAGATCGGCCCGCTGCTGGCCCGCCGGTTCGGGAAGGTCTAGCCGCGCACGTACTCGTTCACCACCACCCCCGACTCGAACGGCCGACTCGCCACCTGGGTGAGGGTGCGCGGGTCGTAGGGACGGTCGGCGAACAGCGGGATGCCCGATCCGAGCAGCAGCGGGTTGACCTTGAACACGAACCGGTCGATCTCGTCGACCAGCTGGCTGGCCAGCTGGCCCCCTCCGGTGAGCCAGATGCCGCCGCCCGGTTCGGCCTTCAGCTCGCGCACGAGCCGCACCGGGTCGCGGTCGGTCAGCACGATGTCGTCGGGGACGTCGCGGGCCTGCCGCGAGAACACGTACTGACGCAGGTGCTGGTAGGGGCTCTCCACGCCGTGGGGCAGGCCGGCCGCGTAGGTCTTCCAGCCCATCAGCGCGGTGTCGAACCGGCTGTTGTCGGCCTTGAGCCCGACCATCTCCAGGCCGGGGGTCGGCACCGTGTCGACCCACTCGCGGAAGATCCAGTCGATGTGGTCGCCCTGCACGGGGAACGCGTCGAAGGTGTCGTCGGGGGCGGCGATGTAGCCGTCGAGGCTGACGGCGACGAAGTAGGTGAGCTCTCGCACGGGATCTCCAATCACGATGCCTGTAGTGGTTGCGAGGAAACTACAACAGGCATAGTGGTTTGCGCTACCCTCGGCGCCGTGGTCCGCAACGACGAACGCCGCAAGCAGCTCGCCGACGCCGGGCTGGCCGTGCTGGCCAGGGACGGCGCGCGCGGGCTCACCCACCGCGCGGTCGACGTCGAGGCCGGCGTGCCCGCCGGCACCGCCTCCAACTACTTCCGCAGCCGCCAGGCCCTGGTCACCGGCCTGTTCGCGCGGATAGGCGAGCGCCTCGCCCCCGACCCGGACGTGCACGCCGGGCTGGCCGCCCGCGCGCCGTCGCGGGAGCTGTTCGCCGACTACATCCGCGACATCGTCGTCCGGCTCACCGCCGAGCGGGACGTCACGCTGGCCCTGTTCGAGCTGCGCCTGGAGTCCGCCCGCCGCCCCGAGCTGCGCGAGGTCGTGGGGGAGTGGCTGCGCACCGGGTTCGCCGCCGACGTGGAGTTCAACCGGGCCGCCGGCCTGCCCGGCGGCGCGGCCGAGGTCGCGCTGTTCCACTACGCGATCGACGGGCTGCTCCTCGACCGGCTGACCACGTCGATCGACGCGGACACGCCCACCGACGACGTGGTCGACCGGCTGGTCGACGGCCTGCTGCCGGAGTCGGTCAGCTCCAGGTGACGTGGGCGCCCTCGGCCCAGCGCGCGGCCACGGCGGCGTCCCCGTCGACCGGGACGGTCGGGAGCCGGTTCCACAGGAACAGGTAGAGCCGGGCGGCCGGGCCCCGCAGCACGGCGTCGGCCGGGCCGTCGCCGCGCCGGGGTGCCGCACCGTCCGGGCCGACCTCGACCGTCCAGCGCTCGGGCACGTCGTCCGGGGCCACGCCCAGCCGGTAGGGGACGTCGCTGCGCAACCGGCCGCGCCGGCCCATGAACGCCACCAGCAGCTCGTCGATCCCGTCCGCGGCGAACGCCGTCGGGTGCGCGGCGGCCGGGTCGGGGGCGCCCGCCGCGACGTCGGCGTCGGTGCGGTGCACGGCGGCCTCGTGGGCCTGCCGGCGCGCCCAGAACGCCAGCGGCGACGGGGCCACCAGGAAGGCCCCGGTGGGCCCGTCGGGCGCCGCCGCCCGCAGCGCGGTGACCAGGTCGGCGTTGCGCTCCCGGTACCAGGCGACCGGGTCGCCGTCCGGCTGGAGCAGGTCCTCCTCGGCGGTGTCGGGCTCGGCGTCGGGCTCGGCGTCGGGCTCGGCCCGCACGAACGACGCCGCCCAGGCGTGCACGCCGCCGGTGTGGGTCAGCAGGTGGCGGATGGTCCAGCCCGGGCACGTCGGCACGGGTGCGTCGAGCCCGGCGGCCGCGGCCGCGTCGGCCAGCGCCACGCCCTGGCGCTCCAGCTCGTCGATGTGCTCGTCGATCCGCACGGCCCCGATCCTGCCAGCCCCCGGAAACGGGCCGTCCCGCCCGGTGGGGAGCGCCGGGCGGGACGGTGGTGGTGTGGGAGTGGTACTGCGCCGCTACTCGTAGATCCGGACGAAGTCGACGTACATCTCGGTGGGCTCCGGGTCGCCGTCGTCGGGGAAGTAGTCCAGCTGGACGGTCAGGTGCATGTCGCCGGGCGGCATCTGGTCGTCGTCGGTGCTCTCGAACCACTTCTCGCCGTCGATGTAGCCGGTGATCCGGCCGTCGACCCACTCGACCGCGTAGTTGTGCCACTGCGTGATGTCGATCTGCTTGCGGTCGAAGACCTGGTTGTTGTCCTTGCCGTAGTGCAGGAAGAACATCACGTCGTCGGCGTCGCTGTTGGTCTCGGCGAAGTCGACCTCCCCGCCGACCGGCCAGTTCTCGGCGCTCGGCCACAGCAGCAGCACCGGGTGGTACTGCTTGTCGCCCTTCGGGAACCGGGCGCGCAGCTCCCACCTGCCGTACTCCTGGCCGTCGTCCCAGGCGATGCCGCCGGTGTCGCCGTCCTCGTCGCCGCGGATCACCAGGTTGCCGTCCTCGACGGTGACCTTCTCCGGGACCCGGCGGCCGTTGCCGTTGTGGCCCTCGCCGTCGTAGGCGTTGGCCCAGCCCGGGCCGAGGCCGTTGTCGAACTCGTCGCGCTCGACCAGCTTCCAGCCGAACTTGTTGGCGGCCGTGGTGCCCTCGTTGCGGGCCGGCTTGGCGGGCTCGGGCGCCGGCTCGGGCGCGGCCTCCTCGACCGGTGCCACCGCCGGGACCTCGGGCGCGGGCAGCTGCGGGACGACCGGCGGCGGGACGTCCGCGACCACGGGCGGGTCGTCGGCGGGGGCGTTGACGAACTGGCTGCTCAGGTCGGGCGCGGCGACCTGGTCCTGGTCCGCGGGCTGGATGAAGGTGGCCACCGACGTGGCCACCAGCATCACCGCGGCGCCGACGGCCAGCGGGGCCAGCCTGCGGCCCATCGACTTGGCCTGGCGGCGCTTGCGGCGGGGGCCGAGCTCGTCGGCGTCGTCGACCGCGGCCTCGACGGGCTCGGGGGCGTCCTGCTCGATCTCGGCGTCCTCGTCGGACCCGTCGGCCTCCACGCCGATCGGGTGCGGGGAGATCTCCTCGGTGACCTCACCGCGGTCGACCGCGCCGATGAGGGACGTGCCGATGACGGACGTGCCGTCCGGCTCGGCGGCGACGGGCATGCCGCGCACGGCGGTGGCCTCGTTGTCCGCCGGGCGCTCGGGGAGGCGGCGGACCGCGGTGGCGTCGTCGACCGGGGCGGGCGTGACACGCGCGATGGCCGCGGTGTCGGCGGTCGGGTACTGCGGCGTCCGGGGGGTCACGACCGGGGCGGCGGGGACCGCGGCCGGGATGGCAGCGGTCGCGCTGCCGCCCCCGGTCACCTGGTGGCGGGAGGTGCGCTCGGCAGGCTGCTCGGGAGCGCGGCGGGAGCGCCGCTCGACCTTGTGCCGCGAGGTGCGCTCGGCAGGCGTCTCGGGAGCGTGCCGCGAGGGCCGCTCGACCTTGTGCTGCGCGGTCCGCTCGGACGACCGGTTGGTGGCGGAGGTGCCTGAGGGGTCGACGCTGTGCCGACCGCCCGACCTGGACGTGCGGCCCTGCCGCTCTGCGGTGATTCGTGCGATCAGCTCGGTCGATGACTCCGTGCGACCACCCGCATCGGAGTGATTCCGGCGCATGGGGAGGAACCATAGGGAGGGTGACCGCAGGTGATCACCGAACCTGAGAGTCGAGGTTGCGCGGACGCGCCCACAGGTCGCTCGGACGCGCCAGATCGCAGGCAAACCGGACCAAAACCCCGCGAGCTAGCCCGATCGGCGTAGCAAAACTCTCAGCTCGCGACGAGCGGTCCCACTCGTACGGCGGACACCGGAAGGAGTGGACACGCTCCCGTTAGGCGATTGTTATCGCGCCCGATGTACGCCACAATCGCCGCGATGCTCCCCGCTGCTCCCCCGGGGGGTGCGTCCCCGTACTCGACGGCGCTGGGGCCGTCGCGTGTGTTCGTGCCCCCGAACGACCAAGTAGTGCTGGCGCTGCCCCCGACGGCCGCGTCGGCCTCCGTGCTGCGCAGCCTCCGGGCCGACGGCGTCAACGTCAGCCCCGTGGCCGACGGCATCGGCGTGCTCGACGTCGTGCGCGCCCGCGAGCCCGCGCTGCTCGTCCTCGACGTCGAGCTGCCCGGCCCCGACCAGGCCGGCGTCATCGCCGCGGTGCAGTCCGAGGCCCCCAACGTGACGGTCATCGCCATCACCCCGCGCGAGCGCCGGGCCGGGCTGCTGGTCCAGCTGCGCGGCGACCGCGACGACTACCTCCTGCGCCCCTTCGCCGTCGACGAACTGGCCGCCCGCATCCGGCTGCGGCTGCGCCTCGGGCCGGTCATCGAGAGCACCGTGCTGCGCCAGGGCGAGCTCGCCGTCGACACCGAGTTCGGCGAGGTCACCGTCGACGGGCAGTCGGTGTCGCTGTCGCCGACCGAGTACGCCCTGCTGATGGCCCTGCTGGCGGCGCCGGGCGACGTGGTCGCCCCCGACCGCCTCGCCCGCGAGGTCTGGTCCGAGCCCGCCTCGGCCAACCTCGTCCAGGTCTACATCTCCTACCTGCGGCGCAAGATCGGCCCGGAGCGCATCCGCACGGTCCGCGGCGAGGGTTACGTCCTGGAGGCCTGAGCCCCGATCGAGCGAACGGGCCGGGGCGTCCGGGTGACCGTTCGGGTGTCCGGGCCGTTCGGCACGTGCGCGGCGGGTCGTCGGGTGCTATCCCGGTTCCGGACGGGCGGCGCGGGGTGCCGCCCGCGACCTCAGGGAGTCCGCATGAGCATCACGGGCATCATCACCGCCATCGTCATCGGGGCCATCATCGGGGCCATCGGCCGGTTGGTCGTACCGGGCAAGCAGAACATCCCGATCTGGCTGACCATCGTCATCGGCATCGTCGCCGCCTTCATCGGGACCGCGCTGGCCCGGCTGTTCGGCGTCGCGCAGACATCGGGCATCGACTGGATCGAGCTGATCCTGCAGATCGTGGTGGCCGCGATCGGGGTCGCGGTCGTCGCCGGGATCTACGGCCGCCGCGGCGTCACCCGCTGACCGCCCGTTCCCGACCGGACACCGGGTCGCGCCGATGGCGCGGCCCGGTGTTCGCGTGTAGGCACACGGTGTCCGCCCACCGACAGGAGGCCGTTCCGTGACCGCGAGCTCGATCACCCGGGAGACCGTCGCCCGCCTCGTCGACCACACCCTGCTCAAGCCCGAGGCCACCGCGGCCGATGTCGCCGCCCTCTGCGCGGAGGCCGCCGACCTCGGCGCCTTCTCGGTGTGCGTGTCGCCGTCGCGGCTGCCGATCCCGCCGGGCGTGCTGGCGCCCGCGGTCAAGGTGGCCACCGTCTGCGGCTTCCCCTCCGGCGCCCACCACGACGCGGTCAAGGCGGCCGAGGCGGCGTCCTCGGTCGAGCACGGCGCCGACGAGGTCGACATGGTCGTCGACCTGGCGCTGGTCAAGGCGGGCGAGTGGGCGGCGGTGACCGCCCAGATCGCCGCCGTGCGGGCCGCCGTGCCGGCCCCCGCGCTGCTCAAGGTCATCATCGAGAGCGCGGCGCTGACCGACGAGGAGATCGTCGGCAGCTGCCGGGCGGCCGAACAGGCCGGCGCCGACTTCGTGAAGACCTCCACCGGGTTCCACCCCAGCGGCGGGGCCACCGAGCACGCCGTGCGGCTCATGGCCGAGACCGTCGGCGGGCGCCTCGGGGTCAAGGCCAGCGGCGGCATCCGCACGGCCGACGCCGCGGTGGCGATGATCCGCGCCGGCGCCACCCGGCTGGGCCTGTCCGGCACCCGCGCGGTCCTGGACGGCCTGCCCTCCTGACCGTCCGGCGTGCTCGACGCCGTCGACCCGTCGCGGGTCAGCCCCCGTAGGCCGCCACCAGGTCGCGGGCGGCGTCGAGCACCTCCGCCCGCAGCTCGACCGGCTCGACGATCTCGACCGCGCTGCCCAGCCCGAGCAGCGTGATCCGGGCCAGCTCGGCCGAGGGGAAGGCCACCTCCACGCCGGGCCGGTCGTCCGTGCCCGCCGCCACCACCGCGTCACCCAGCCGGCGGCCGTCGGTCATCCGCACCACCAGGTCGACGGCGTCCGGCGCCACCCGCAGCCGCACGCGCACCGTGTCCTGGGCCTCGAACCGGTCGCGCAGCGCCGTCCAGACGGTGGCCAGGTCGAGGTCGTCGGGGCGCACGGCCGGCTCGTCCAGCGCGGCCGCCGCGCCGACACGGTCGACCCGGTACAGCCGCGCGACCCCCCGGTGCGCGGCGACCAGGTACCAGACACCCGCCTTGACGACCAGGCCGTACGGGTCCAGCACGTACTCGGCGGCGCGGCCGTCGCCGTGCCGGTAGCCGACGCGCAGCCGCCGGTCGCCCCACACCGCGTCCTGGACGGTGCCGAGCAGCGGCGTCGGCGGGGCGGAGCGGTACCAGCCGGTGTGGTCGACGAGCACCCGCTGGCGGGCGCGCTGCGCGTCGGCGCGGTGCGAGGCCGGCACCGCCGCGATCAGCTTGTGCACGGCGCTGCTCAGCGCCGTGCCCAGGCCGAGGTCGTCGGGGATCGCGCGGCCGGTCAGCGCGACCAGCGCGCGCGACTCGGCGGCGGTGAGCCCGGTGATGTCGGTGCGGTAGCCGGGCAGCAGCCGGATGCCGCCGTTGTGGCCCTGCTCGGTGTACACCGGGACGCCGGCCGCGGACAGCGCCGCCACGTCGCGGTAGACGGTGCGGACGGAGATCTCCAGCTCGCGGGCCAGCTCCGGGGCCGTGGTCCGGGCCCGGGTCTGCAGGATCAGCAGCAGCGACAGCAGTCGTTGCGAGCGCATCGGGGCAGCCTGCCAGTCGTGTCGTCGGGGGAGCGGCCGGTCAGCGGGCGGGCCGGCCGGAGGACGCCCACGGCGCCCACGCCGGGTCGCGGCCGAGCCAGCCGGCGAGGCGCTCGTACGGGTCGGCGTCGGTGGCGACGGGCACCACCGGGCCGTACGGGACGCTCCCGCCGCGCGGCCGGGCCGGGACGAACTCCTCGGCGGCCGGCACCAGCGCGGCGGCGGGCGCCGCGTCGAGCTCGTCGACCCGCCCGACGGCGGTGGCCAGGTCCCAGGCGTGCGCGAGCAGTTCGAGGGAGTAGGCGACGGCCGCCTCCCGCCCGCCGACCGACCCGAACGGCGTGACCAGCCGCCGGTCGAGCACGGCGGCGTCGGCCCAGGCGCCGGCCAGCCGGTCGCGGTCGACGCGGACGCGCGGGGCCAGCACCGAGACCGCAC
>NZ_JAHDTH010000179.1 GCF_018531445.1 Pseudonocardia lacus | reverse complement strand
GAGCCCCCGCTGGCGGCCCCGGACGCGGCACGGCGAACGGCACGCCCGGCCCACGGCAGGGTCGCCGCCGCCGCGAGCCTTGATCGGGTACGGCTAGCCCTTCACCGACCCCGCGAGACCGCCGACCATCTTCCGCTCGGCGAGCATGAAGAACAGCAGCGCCGGCAGCATCGACAGCGCGGTGAACGCCAGGATGCGGGCGGTGTCCGAGCCGTACTGCGAGCTGAACGCCGCGGTGCCCAGCGGCAGCGTGTACTCCGCCGGGTCGCCCAGCACGAGCAGCGGCAGCAGGAAGGCGTTCCAGCTGTTGACCACGGCCAGCACCGACACGGTGACCAGCGCCGGCCGCGACAGCGGCAGCAGGATCTGCCAGAAGAACCGCATCCGCCCGCAGCCGTCGATGGTGGCCGCGTCCTCCAGCTCGCCGGGCACGTTGCGCATGAACGGGCGCAGGATCACGATCGTCACCGGCAGCGCGAACGCCGCCTGCGGCACCGCGACGGCCAGCAGCCCGGTCAGGTCGAGGTTGCGCAGCAGCAGGTAGAGCGGCAGCACCGCGACCGCGACCGGGAACAGCAGCCCCAGCACGAAGAAGGAGTACAGCCCGTCGCGCCCGCGGAACTCCATCCGGGCCAGCGCGAACGCCGCCATGGCCCCGAAGCCGACGGCCAGCAGGGTGGTGACCGTGGCGATGATCAGGCTGTTGGCCGCCTGCCCCCAGAACGTGCCGGTCGCCGCGGCGTCGGCGTAGTTGCCGGGCACCCACGGGTCGGGCAGGCCGATGGGGTCGGCCGCGATCTGGCCGGTGGTGCGGAACCCGCCGATGATCACGTACACGATCGGCGCGATCGTGACGCCGGCGACGGCCAGCGCGACCACGTACACCAGCGGCGAGGTCCACCGGCTCCGGCTGGTCGAGATCGTCGTCATCCCACCCTCCTGGTCAGCGCGCCCTCGGTGTCACGGCGCATCACGTACCGCTGGTAGAGCAGGGCGAACACGAACGAGATGATGAACAGCAGGACGGCGGCGGCGCTGCCGTAGCCGATCTGCGAGCGCTCGAAGCCGCGGTCGATGAGGAAGGTCGCCATCGTCACCGACGCGTTCGACGGCCCGCCCTTCGTCATGATCCAGACCAGGTCGAACAGCTGCAGCGCGCCGATCACCGACAGGAAGATCCAGATCCGGATGGTCGGGCCGAGCAGCGGCAGCACGACGTAGCGGGTGCGGTGCCAGGCCGATGCGCCGTCGACGGTCGCCGCCTCCAGCAGCTCGTTGGGCACGCCCTGCAGCCCGGCCAGGAACAGCACGATCCCGAACCCGAGGTACTTCCAGGTGATCACGATGAACAGCGAGTAGATGACCAGGTCGCGGTCGGCCAGCCAGAGCTGTGCCCAGCTCTCCAGGCCCATGTTCTCCAGCAGGGTGTTGAGCGGCCCCGACGGCTGCAGGATGAGCTGCCAGGCCACCGCGGTGACGACCTCGGCGAGCACGTAGGGCGCGAACAGCACCATCCGCAGGATCGCCCGCCCGCGCAGCCGCCGGTTGAGCAGCAGCGCCAGCGCGAGCGCCAGGGGCAGCTGCACGACGACCGACAGCACCACGATCAGGGCGTTGTGCCCCACCGCGGCCCGGAAGACGGGGTCGCCCGCCGCCCGGGTGTAGTTGTCGATGCCGATGAACTGGTCCAGCGGGCCCAGGCCGTTCCAGTTGAACAGGCTGTAGTAGCCGGCCAGCACCATCGGCACGATGACGAAGGTCGCGTAGAGCAGCAGTGCTGGCCCGAGGAACAGGGCGATCTCGCCCCGACGCCGGGCCGAGGACCGCCCCGTCGGGGACCGGCGCTGGGGCCGGTCCCCGACGGGCGGCACGGCCACCTGCCGAGGGCTGGTGGTCGTCACCACTGCTACCTGCTCGCGGCGGCCTCGGCCACCACGTCGACGATGCGCTGCGGGTCCGAGGTGCCCGCGAACAGCCCGGCGATCTCGTCGTTGAGGGCCTGGCCGACATCGGTCGGCAGGGCCTTGTCGAAGTAGAGCTGGTTGTACGGGCTGGCCCCGCGGGCCTCCAGCACGGCCTTGATGGAGGTGCCGGTGACCGAGGACTCCGCGGCCTTGGCGGCCGGCAGGCCGGTGTTGGTGGCCCCGAAGGTGGACTGCTCCTCGTCGGAGGCCAGGAACTTCAGGAACTCGACGCAGGCCGGAGGGGCCGAGGCGGAGCAGGAGAAGCCGTCGCCGCCGCCCACCGTGGCCCCGGGCGTGCCCTTCCCACCGGGGACGGTCGGGAACGGGAACCAGCCGAGCTTGTCGCCCAGCGGCTGCTTGTCCGGGGTCAGACCGGTGGTCTGGCCCTCGTTCCAGTGGCCCATCAGCTCCATGGCGGCCTGGCCGTTGGCCAGCATGCCGGCCGAGCTGGCCGCGCCCTCCTGCGCCGGCGTGGCCAGGAAGCCCTCCTGGAAGGGGTTCGCCGCGATGAGCTGCTGGACGTCCTGGCCCGCCTTGACGAAGCACGGGTCGGTCATGGCCAGGTCGGTGGTCACCGCCTCCAGCGCGGCCTGCGGGCACTCGCGGGTGGCGAAGTTGGCCCACCAGAACGCGTCGGGCCACTTGTCCTTGCCGCCCAGCGCCACCGGCACGATCCCGGCCGCCTTGAGCTGGTCGACCACGGCGTAGAACTCGTCCATGGTCTTCGGGGTCTGGGTGATCCCGGCTTGCGCGAACAGGTCGGTGCGGTACCAGAGCCCGGTCACGCCGACGCTGTAGGGCAGGCCGTACTGCTTGCCGTCGACCGACCACGGGTCGGCGATCGGGCCCATCGACTCCACGACGTCCTTGGTGGCGTCGGTGATGTCGGCGATCTTGCCCGACTCGACCTGGGTGGCCAGGTCACCGCCGCCCCACTGCTGGAACAGGTCCGGCGGGTCGTTGCTCTGCAGGCCGACCCGGATCTTGGTCTGGATCGTCTCGTTCTGCACGGGTTCGATCTGGAACGTGACGTCCGGGTGCGCGGCCGTGAACCGGTCGGCGGCGTCCTGGAAGTAGTCCTTGAGGGTGTCCTGGGTGGCGTTGTGCCACCACGTGATCACCTGCTTGCCGTCCGGCGACGTGGCCGGGGCGGCGGCGCCGCCACCACCGGCGCACGCGGCGGTGGTGGCGGTGAGCAGCGCGGCGGCTAGCAGCGCGGCCACGCGCGTGGATCGAAGCATGAGGGGTCCTCTCGGGGTCTGGCGTCGCAGGCAGGCCTCTGGCGGCTTCGGTGAGGGGGAATGGTGCTGGCCACACGGCCGCGTGTCAATCGTTGTCGATAACGTTTTCGTCCTGCTAGCGTCCCGGCCCGTGACTACCAGTCGGGCCACCATCCGCGACGTCGCGGCTCAGGCGGGCGTTTCGGTCGCCACGGTCTCGAAGGTGATCAACGACCGCTACGGCGTGTCGGCGAGCACCATCGAGCGGGTGCGGGCCGCGATCGAGCAGCTCGGCTACGAGTCCAGCCTCGTGGCGCGCAGCCTGCGCAACCAGCGGACCAACGTCATCGGCGTGCTGGTCACCGACATCGAGCCGTTCAGCGCCGAGCTGCTCAAGGGGGCGGCCAAGGCCATCCGCGGCACCGGGTACGAGCTGGTCGTCTACTCCGCGGGCGGCGAACCCGCGCACGCCGTGGGCTGGGAGAACCGCTACCTGTCGCGGCTGTCCGGGACGCTCATCGACGGCGCCGTGATCGTCACGCCCACGGTGCTCGCCCCGTCCTACGGCGCCCCGGTCGTCGCGGTCGACCCGCACACCGGCGGCGAGGACGTGCCCACCGTCGACTCGGACAACCGCCGCGGCGCCGAGCTGGCCACCGAGCACCTGCTCGAGCTGGGCCACCGCCGGATCGCGTTCATCGGCGGGCGCGCCGACCTGGAGTCCGCCCGGCTGCGCGAGGACGGCTTCCGGGCGGCCATGGCCGCCGCCGACGTCCCCGTCGACCCCGCGCTGGTGGTGGCCGGCGACTACGCCGAGGCGCTCTCGGCGAACGCCGCGCACGGCCTGCTCCGGCTGCCCGACCCCCCGACGGCGGTCTTCGCCGCGAACGACATCTCCGCCATCGCCACCATGGACATGGCGCTCACACTCGGCATGCGGGTACCAGAAGACTTGTCGGTCGTCGGCTTCGACAACATCCCGGAGAGCACCTTGACCCGTCCGATGCTGACCACCGTCGAGCAGCCCATCCAGCTCATGGGCCAACGGGCCATCGAGATGGTCGTGGCCATCCTCGGCGGCGAACGACCCGATCCGCGCCCGGTCAGGCTGCCCACGCGGATGGTCGTGCGCGACACCACGGCGGGTCCGCGATGACCGCCGGACCCCGCACCGCCACCTGGCGCGAGCCCGGCCGCGACCCCGGCGAGCGCGCCGCCGCGCTGATCGCCGAGATGACCGTCGCCGAGAAGGTCGCCCAGCTCTCCGGCATCTGGGTGGGCGCGGCCGAAGCCGGCGGCGTCGCCCCCCACCAGCACGACGAGACCGCCGACCCGGTCGACCTCGACGCCCTGCTCCCGCTGGGCATCGGCCAGCTGACCCGCCCGTTCGGCACCGCCCCCGTCGACCCGCAGGCCGGGGCCGCGTCCGTCGCGGCCACCCAGCGCGCGGTCACCGCGGCCAACCGGTTCACCATCCCCGCCGTCGTCCACGAGGAGATCCTCACCGGGCTGGCCGCCTGGCGGTCCACCGTCTACCCGGCCCCGCTGTGCTGGGGCGCGAGCTTCGACCCGCAACTGGTGCGGCGCATGGGCGAGCGCATCGGCGCGAGCATGCGCGCGCTGGGCGTGCACCAGGGCCTGGCCCCGGTCGTCGACGTCGCCCGCGACCTGCGCTGGGGCCGCGTCGAGGAGACCATCGGCGAGGAGCCGCTGCTGGTCGGCACCCTCGGCGCCGCGTACGTGCGGGGCGTGCAGTCCGCCGGCGTCATCGCCACGCTCAAGCACTTCGTCGGCTACTCCGCCGGTCGCGGCGGGCGCAACATGGCCCCGGTCGCGATCGGCCCGCGCGAGCTCGCCGACGTGCTGCTGCCGCCGTTCGAGATGGCGCTGCGGGCCGGGGCGCGCTCGGTCATGCCCGCCTACAACGACCTCGACGGCGTGCCGGCGACCGGCGACCCCGACCTGCTCACCGGCCTGCTGCGGGAGCGGCTCGGCTTCACCGGCACCACCGTCTCCGACTACTTCGCCGTCGCCTTCCTGCACAAGCTGCACGCCGTCGCCGGCGACCGGACGGCCGCCGCCGCGCTGGCGCTGCGGTCCGGGGTGGACGTCGAACTGCCCACCGTGGACTGCTTCGGCCCGCCCCTGGTCGCGGCCGTCGAGAGCGGTGCGGTCGACGAGGCCGACATCGACCGCGCCCTGCTGCGGGTGCTGCGCCAGAAGATCGAGCTGGGGCTGCTCGACCCCGGCTGGGAGCCCGACGCCCCCGGCCCGTTCGACCTCGACCCGCCCGAGTCCCGCGAGGTCGCCCGGCTGCTCGCCGAACGCGCGATCGTGCTGCTGACCAACGACGGCACCCTCCCGCTGCGCCCCGACGCCCGCGTCGGCGTCGTCGGCCCGCGCGCCGACGACCCCACCGCCGTCATGGGCTGCTACGCCTTCCCGGTGCACGTCGGAGGGCAGCACCCCGACGTGCCGATCGGCATCGAGGTCCGCACCCTCCTCGACGCGCTGCGCACCGCCCTGCCCGACGAGGTGCCCTTCGCCGAGGGCTGCCCCGTCCTCGGCGGCGACGACACCGGCATCGCCGACGCCGTCGCCCTCGCCCGCGACGTCGACGTGTGCGTCCTCGCCCTCGGCGACCAGGCGGGCCTGTTCGGCCGCGGCACCTCCGGCGAGGGCTGCGACGCCGTCGACCTGCGGCTGCCCGGCCGCCAGGAGGAACTGCTGGACGCCGTGCTCGCCACCGGCACCCCCGTCGTACTGGTGCTGCTCAGCGGGCGCCCCTACGACCTGTCCCGGCAGGCCGACCGGCTCGCCGCGATCGTCTCCGGCTTCTACCCCGGCGAGGAAGGAGCCCCCGCCCTCGCCGGCGTCCTCACCGGCCGGATCAACCCCGCCGGCCGCCTCCCCGTCGCCTTCCCCGGCGCCGGCACCGTGCAACCCGGCGGCCCCGGCGCCCCCCTCACCGGCCCCTCCGAGGTCACCTCCGTCGACCCGACCCCCCTCTTCCCGTTCGGCCACGGGCTCTCCTACACGCCGGTGACCTGGTCGGACGCCACCGCCGGCGGCGCCGAGTGGGCCACCGACGGCACCCTCGACATCACCCTGACCCTCACCAACCCCCACGACCGGCCCGCCTCCGAGGTGGTGCAGGTGTACCTGCGGCGGACCGTCGCCGACGTCGTCCAACCCACCCAGCGGCTCATCGCGTTCGCCCGCGTCGACCTGGCCGCGGGAGCGCGGCGGACCGTGCGGTTCGCGCTGTCGGCCGATCTCACGGCGTACACGGGGCGGGGCGGGGAGAAGGTCGTGACGCCGGGGGGTGCGCAGGTGCTGGTGGGGGCGTCGGCTGCCGATGTGCGGACGGTCGTGGATGTGGAGCTGGTGGGGGAGCGGCGGGTCGTCGGGGTGGACCGGGTGTTGGAGGCTGGGGTTTCGGTCGGCTGATCCTGTGAGGGGCCCGCCGGCGCCTTCGGCGCTGTCGAGGGGCCTCCGGCGGCGCCTGCGGAGGGCTGTTGAGGGGCCGCCGGCGGCGCCTGCGCGGCGGGCTTCTGAGGGGCCTCCGGCGGCGCCTTCGCGGCGGGCGACCTCTGATCGAGCAGGGGGCTTGGGGAGGGTCCCGGGCTCCCGTTCGGTCCGTGGTGGGCGTGACGCCCGGCGGGTGTGTGCGGGCGCCCTGCGGGGCGTCTGGGCCACGTCGCAGGGTTTGTGTACTCGGCGCAGGGTCCGGGGGGTCTGCGCCGGGTGGGCAAAGTCTGCGACGTGGTTGTGGATCACGGCGGGCAGCGCCGGGGGGTGGTCGGGGCCTGTGAGGTCCGCTTTCGGCCGTGTCGGTCGTGTGTTGTGGGTGTCTCGCAGCTTTGGGTGGGTCGTCGCAGCCCGCCGGTGGGCTGCGAGTACCCACCCGGTGCTGCGACGCCCGTCCGAGGCTGCGAGGACGGCCTACCCCGCGCTGTGAGGACACCCGCTGGCGCTGCGCGGACACCCCGCCCCGCCCGCCCTCGCCCGGCCCCGGCCCGGCCGCGGAGCGGCCACTCCACCCCTCGAAGCCCCTGCTTGATCTGAGGTCGCCCGCCGCGCAGGAGCCGCCGGAGGCCCGTCAAGAACGCCGAAGGCGCCGCCGGAAGCCCTCGAAACCGAGCAGGAACTCGCCGGTCCCGCACACCGTTGGGCCGGATGCGTCGCCGGTGGGTGTGCCGGGCGCGGGACCCCGAACCCGTCCGGAAGGATCACCACCTATGGCCAGGCGACGTCCCATCCCGTTCCGCGCCGTAGTGGCGGGGGTGGTCGCCGCGTTCGCGGTGCTGCCCGACCGGCTGCGGCTGGACTCCCGGTTCCCGTTCGTCGACTCCGTATCCCTGCGGCCGCAGGCCGTGGCGGTGGCGTTGGCGGTGGCGGCGGTGCTGGCGCCGGCGCGGGCGACCCGGCCGATGGCCGTCGGGGTGGGGGTCGTGGGGTTGGTGGGGTTGGCGGCGGTGGCCGAGCGGGGGGTGCGCAGGCCCGCGGGGGTGGTGCCGGAGGGCGGCACCGAGCTGAAGGTCCTGGCGGCCAACGTGCTCAAGGGGCGGGCCGACACGGGGGAGCTGGCGACGCTCGTCGAGCGCGAGCACCCCGACATCGTCGTGCTGCCCGAGGCCGGCCACGACTTCCGCGACAAGCTGATGCCGCTGGTCGGGGGGCTCGGCTACCGGTCGTGGGTGTCGACGCCGCCGGGGGCGCGCGACGTGCACTCGGTCACCGTCCTGGTCTCCGACGACATGGGCGACGTGCGCGTGCGGCAGGTGCGGGAGATGCGGCTCGCGCACCTGGAGGTCACGGGCGGGCGGCTGGGTGGGCGGGTGTTCCGGGGCATCCACGCCACCGCGCCGCTGCACCGCAGGCTCATCCCGCGGTGGAGCGGCGACATGGAGGTCCTCGGGCGGTGGACGCGGGCCACGCCCGCCCCGATCGTCGCGGGCGACTTCAACGCCACCCACGACCACGCCGCCTTCCGCGCCGCGCTGGGCGGCACGCGCAGCGCCGCGGCGGGCACCGGCAAGGGGCTCATCGGCACGTACCCGGCGAAGTTCCCCCGGTGGTTCGGCATCCACATCGACCACGTGCTGGTGCCCGTCGGGACGACGACGCGGCGGCTGGAGATCGTCGACCTCGCGGGGACCGACCACCGGGCCGTGTTGGCCGAGGTGGCACTGGGTCGCGAGGACTGAGCCGGGGCCGCGACCCGCCGCGGCCCGGTGTGCCCGCGCGGACCTGGGGTGAACTAGATTCTGCGCCGTGAGCGTCCTGCAGACGATCCTCGTGTTCGTGGTGCCGACGGTGGGCCTGTACCTGCTCATCGTCGCCCTGGTCGTCGTGCCGCGGCGCGCCGACCGACCCCGCTACCGCTCCGGCCAGCCGTGGCCCTACGAGCCGCTGTGGTGGACGGCCAACCCCGAGGGCGCACAGCTGCCCGCCGCCGACGGCCACCCCGTGGCCGGTGACCGAGGAGGTGCCCGTGGCAGCTGGTGAGCACGGCCACGGAGTCGTCGACGTCGTCGAGGACGAGAACCTGCCGGAGGGCACGGTCCGCACCGTCTCCGGGCGGGTGTCGTCGGCGGTGGAGTTCCGCGAGGAGTCCCGCGCCGACCAGCCGTTCACCCCGGTCCAGCTGACCCGCCTCGACGAGGCGCTCACGCTGGCCAGCCGGGAGAGCGGGCTGCGCTTCAGCGTCTACCTGGGCGACCTGGGCGACGCACCGGCCGAGCGGGCCGGCCAGCTGCACTCCCAGCTGGAGGGCTCGGCGGAGGCCGTGCTCGTCGCGGTGAGCCCCGGCCAGCGGCTGGTCGAGGTCATCACCGGGCCGGAGGCGCGGGTGCGGCTGCTCGACCGGGGCGCCAAGCTCGCGGTGATGAGCATGGTGGCCTCCTTCCGGGAGGGCGACCTGCTCGGCGGGCTGCTGAGCGGGCTGCGGATGCTGGCCGACCAGGCCGGCGGGCGGCGCCGCCAGCGCTGACCCGTCCGGGTGGCGGCAGCGACACCCGACGGCGAGGGCTTTCGCCCGGTTCGGGGTAACTACAGCGAGTCGTCGAGCGAGTGCAATCGTTGGTGAAGCACATGCTCACGACTACCCCGGGTGTCCACCCTGATGACCACGCCGTTACCCGGTCCGCCACGACCGGCCCAGCCGTCCTCCGCCACCGTCCTCATCGTCGACGACCACGAGCTCCTCGGTGAGTCGCTGCAGCTGAGCCTGCGCACGCACGGCTTCTCGGCGCACCTGTGCCGGCCCGGCACGCCGGGCGCCGTGCTGGCCGCCGCGGGCGAGCTGGAGCCGGGGGTCGTGCTGCTCGACATCGACCTCGGCCGCGACGCGGCGGGCCGACCGATCGACGGCGTCACACTGGTCGAGCCGCTGCGCGCGGCCGGCTGGCCGGTGCTGATGATGTCCGGCACCGCCAGCAACGTCCGCATCGGTGCCGCGCTCGACGCCGGCGCGCTGGCCTGGGTGCCGAAGATGGCGCCGACCACCGTGCTGCTGCGGGCCGTGCGCGCCGCGCTGAGCGGCCGCGACGCCATGCCGCCCGCCCGCCGCGACCAGCTCATCGCGGTGTACCGCCAGCGCAGCGCCGAGCGGCGCAAGCTGGCCGCCAAGCTCGACCGGCTCACCCCGCGCGAGTACGAGGTGCTGGACCTGCTGGCCGGCGGGCACCGGGCGCAGGCCGTCGCCGACCACTTCGTGGTGTCGCTCGCGACGGTCCGCACCCAGATCCGGGCGGTGCTGACGAAGCTGGAGGTCACCTCACAGCTCGAAGCCGTTGCGCTCTTCCGCAGCGCCACCGAGCGATAGCGCCACCCGGAGGATGCCTTTCGGTGAGCGGTCGATCACGCATTGCGCCTAGGATCGTCTGCTCCGGATGCGGTGGGACACGGAGGGGGTAGTCGTGACGGCGCGGTTGCGCGGAAGGCGCCTGCACTACCGCCCGGTCTCCGACGTCCTGGTGGTCAGCGGGGTCGGCGCGGTGGTCGCCGTCCTGATGCAGACCGAGTTCGTGGGCGACGTGCTGCCCCGCTCGGCGCACGACCTGCTGACGTTCGCCGCGGCCGGCACCGGCGCCGGATCGGCCGTGCTGGCGCTGTTCGCCTCGCGGGTGCTCGACGACCGCAGGATGGCCTGGATCGCCGCCGCGCTCGTGCTCTACTGCGCGGTCGTGCTGCCGTGGTCGACGCTGGAGGAGGCCAAGACCGGGGGCGCCCAGCGCTCGCCGATGCTCCTGGTCTACCTGGCCGCGATGGTGCTCCTCGTGGTGTCCGTGCGCCCGCCGCGCGTGCTCGGGGCGTGGGGCGGGTGGGCGGTGGCGGCGGCCGGGGCCGGGCTGGGGTTCGGCACGCTCGGCCTGCCGCCCGGCAGCGGCCTGCAGGCCTTCACCGAGCAGTTCGTGCCCACCGTCGCCGTCCTGATCGGCTGGACGGCGGCGGCCGTCGCGTTCGCCGCGGAGGCGTTCCGCGCCCGCAGCACGTCCTGGCTGCGGCTCGGGCTGGGGCTGGTCGTGCTGGCCGTCGCCCAGCTGTACCGGGTCGCGTCGGGAGCGTCCGCCGAGCAGGTCAACCTGGCCTTCGACGGCCTGCGGCTGGTCGGGCTCGTCGTGCTCGTGGTCGGGCTCGCGCAGATGGTGCAGGAGGGGGTCGGGCGGCTGCAGGCGCGCAACTGGGAGCAGCAGGACGAGATCGCCTCCGCGGCCGTGCACCTGGAACGGGCCCAGGAGATCGCCGCCGAGCGCGACCACGAGATGCGCAACGGCCTGGCCGGGCTGGCCGGCATCACCCACCTGCTCAGCGGAACGTCCTCGGAGGGCGAGCACGAGGCGCTGCGGCACGCCGTGCTGACCGAGCTCGACCGCCTGCAGGCGCTGGTGAACGCCGGCGGGGCGGACGTCCCGGGCGCGGCCCTCGCCGTGACCCGCCCGATCGGTCCGGGCTACTCGGTGCCACAGGTCCTGACGGACCGGGCCACCCTGCGCCAGACGGCGGCCGGGCCCGGGGCGGGCCGGCTGGAGCTGCGCATGCAGGTGGGCGTGCGCGCCGCGGGCTCGCCGGACACGCTGGCCCAGATCCTGACCAACCTGCTGGCCAACTGCGACCGGCACGCCCCCGGTGCCCCGATCACCATCAGCGCCCACGAGCACGACGGGCGGGTTCGGATCGAGGTCCGCGACGCGGGCCCCGGCCTGCCCCCGGAGACCGCCGGGCACGTCCTGGAACGCGGCGTGCACGACGAGCAGGCGGGCGGCCAGGGGTACGGGCTGGCCATCAGCGCCCGGCTGGCCCAGGAGGCCGGGGGCGACCTGACGATCGCCGACGCGGTCGGGGAGGCCGGGTGCGTGGCAACCCTGACCCTGCCATCTGTGGCGGAAGTCACAAGCACCCGACCGCCCGTCGCTGAGGACGGACCGCCTGTCGTATCCTCGGCGGCGTCGGACAACCACTGAGTGACCTCGCGCGTCCCTCAGCGTTTGTCTGCCGAAACGGCCACCCGAAAGGGTGTCCGAGTCGCATACTGGCAACGCGAGCGGGTCCCCACCGGGACCCCGATCCACGAAGGGCAGGGCACCCACGATGGGGGACTCGACATCCGAGCAGCGACCCGGTCGCCGCGGGCGTCCGCGCTCTCCGGGCTCGTCGGTTCTCACACCGCCGACCGGGGTGCCGTCGATGCCCGAGATCCGCGTCCCGCAGTGGCGCCCGCAGGAGCCGCCGGCCCCGCCGGCCCAGCAGACCGTCATCGCCCCGTGCGCCTGCGGCCACGGCAAGGACGCCCACGAGCACTACCGCCCCGGTTCGGACTGCGGCGCCTGCGGCGCCGGGGTCTGCGAGGAGTACCGCAAGCTCGGCGGCCCGATCCGGCGCGGCCTGCGCCGCTGGGGGCTCGTCGGCTGACCCCACAACGCCGGACGGCCCCCGCGGCGCGATGCGCCGCGGGGGCCGTTCCGTCCGTCGGGCCGGTCAGTGCCGGCGCGGCTGGGCCAGCCAGGCCGTCGTCCCCGGCAGGAACATCAGCACCGTCGCCACCAGCCCGAGCGCGACGCCGGTGCCCAGCAGCGCCGAGCTGAGCGGCGTCGCGACCTCCACCATCACCAGCGCGTGCACCACGGTCAGTGCGCACAGCAGCGCCAGCAGGATCCGCGCCCCCGACCGCCCCGAGCGCACCGCCGCCGCCGCTCCGGCCTCCAGCAGCGCCAGCAGCACCCCGCTGCCGACCACGCCCACGGTCAGCGCGGCGATCGCGCGGTCCCGCGTGGTCGGCGACTCGTTCGGGAAGTCGCGGGTCACCAGCGCGGTCACGTCGGCCCACAGATCGCCCACGCCGACCAGCGGCAGCACCACCGCCAGCAGCAGTGCGGCGGCCGCGACCATCCACAGCGCGCCGGCCGCGGTCAGCACCGGCGGGCGGGGGATGCACTCCGCCGACGGCGGCGGGCGGAACTCGAACCGCGGCCGCGACGGGGGCGGGGGCGGCCGGTCCGGCTGCCGGTCGACCGCGTGGAGTCTGGTGGTGGGGGCCTGCGTCATCGGGTCCCCGGGCCCGGTGCTCATGTGCTGATCGCTCCGTTCGTCAGGTGGTGGTCGGCGCGGCTCCGTCGTCGGGCACGGACGTGGAGGGGTCGGGGGCCGGGGCCGCCGAGGTGGTGACGCCGTCGGAGGGCGGGTCCGGCTGCGCCGAGGGCGGGTCGGCCGGCTGGGACGGCGGGTCGGCCGGCTCGGACGGCGGGTCGACGGGCGGGGAGGGCGGGTCCTCCGGCGACGGGGGGTCGACGGGCGGCGGTGGGTCGACCGGTTCCGGCGACGGGGGGTCGACCGGCGACGGCGGTGGGTCGACCGGTTCCGGCGACGGGGGGTCGACAGGCGGCGACGGCGGGTCCACTGGCGGCGACGGGGGGTCCACCGGCAGTGGCGGTGGGTCGACCGGCTGCGGCGACGGCGGCCCGACCGGCGGGTTCGGGGCCGGTACACCCGGCGGTGGGTTGACGTCCACCGTCCGGCTCGCCCCGCCGGCGGCCGACGCCCCCGCCGCGCCCGTCCCGATGATCCGGCTGCCCGGCTTCGCCGCCGCGGCGACCGCGCGCGGCCGACGCGGGCCGGGGGCCGACGTGTCGGTGGCGACCTCGCCGGTCCACGGGTCGACCTGCCCGCCCTCGACGGTGGCCTGCCCGGTGGTCGGGTCGGCCGGAGCCGCGATGGTGCCCGCCGCGGCCACCGGCTCCTCGGCGGTCGACAGGGTCACCGCACCCACCGCGAACGTCGCCGCGACCACCGCGGCGGCGGCGATCGCCAGGATCGGGCCGCGCCGCGGAGCGGGTCGCTCCTCGTCGGGGTGCTGCTCGCTCGGCGGCGGCTCGGCGGCCAGCGGGGGCGCCGGCGGCTCGGCGTCGAGGAGCGGGACCACGACGGTGGCGTCGTCGGCGGCCGCGACCGGTCCGCGGGCGGCCAGCGCCGCGCCGGTGGCGATGACGGTCTTGGGGTCGGCGTCGATCGCGACGGCCCGGCCGAGCTCGGCCGAGACCAGTTGGGAGACCAGCGGGATCCGCGACGACCCGCCGACCAGCAGCACCGCGTCGGGGTCGGGGACGCCGGCCGAGTCGAGCGCGCGGCGCAGCGCCTCCACCGTCTCCACGACGGCAGGGCGGATGGCCTCCTCGAACTCCGCGCGACCGATCCGCACCTGCAGGTGCGTCCCGGGCAGCATCACCGGGACCATCACCTCGGTGTCGGCGGAGAGCGCCTCCTTGGCCGCGGTGCACTCCCGGCGCAGCCCGGCGACCGCGCTCTGCACGGCCGGGTCCGCGGGGTCGAGCCCGTCCCAGGCCTGCCCGACGGCCTCGCGCACGTGGTCGAACACGACCTGGTCGAAGTCGACGCCGCCGAGGTGCTCGATGCCCGTCGGCTGGCCGACCGACTCCCAGCGCCCGTCGGCCAGCTTGCGCACGACCGCGGCGTCGAAGGTGCCCCCGCCGAGGTCGTAGACGGCGACCGTGCCGCCGACGTCGACCCGCGCGGTGCTGGCGTAGCCGATGGCGGCGGCCTCGGGCTCGGTCAGGAACAGCACGTCGGTGACGCCGTGCGCGGCCAGCGCGCCGGCCAGGGCCTCCCGCTTGTGCGGACCCCACTCGGCCGGGTGGGTCAGGGCGACCCGGTCGGCGGGCCCGCCCTCCCGGTCGGCGACCGTGGCCAGCGTCCAGGCCACGAACCGGGCCGCGACCGTCTCGGCGGGCACCGGGTGCCCGCCGACGACGAGCGGTGTGCCGTCGCCGATGCGCCGCTTGAACTCGCGGACCACCCGTCGGGGGTCGGTGACGGCGCGGCGCTGCGCGGGATCGCCGCACACCATCGACCCGTCCGGGGCCAGGAACACCATCGACGCCACCGAGGGCGTCAGCCCGCCGAGCGGCACGATCTCGGGCCGCGGGTCGCCCTCCCGGCAGACCGCTGCGGCCGAGTAGGTCGTACCCAGGTCGATGCCCACCCGGTAGGCCGTTTGCGTCATCAGTACTACTCCACGCTGGATAGTGCGAATTCGCGGCGTCGAGGACAGGACTGGCCTCGCATCGTCTTCGATCTGGGGCGACGCCGTGTTAACGAACGAGCACGGAGAGAAGAGGTGACGGACGGCGAGCGGTAGGTTGCGTACGGTGCCCGGTGTGCGGGCGAGGGGGAGCAAGGGGATGACGAAGCGGGTTCGGCGAACGGCCGTCCTGTTGCTAGTGCTGTTGGTGGTAGCTGGTGGGTGCGGTGGTGGAGGGAACGTGCTGCCGCCCGTACCAAGCATCACCGACGCCCGGGACGCGACCGGGACCGATCCCTGTGCGCTGGTGAGCGCCGAGCAGCTCGCGGCGGCCGGCGTCGGCGGGGCCGGCACGGCCGTCGCCGCCGAGGAAGGGCCGCGCTGTCGCTGGAGCGGCGCGGGTGCCAGCCTCGACGTCACCCTCTACACCGACGGCGGTGGCCTGGCCACGCTCGCGGAGAACAGCGAGCCGACGACGACCCGCGTGCGGCTGGCCGGCTACCCGGCCCTGGAGACGTTCACCGGGCGCGGCGAGTTCTGCCAGTACGACGTCGGGGTCTCGGCGAGCCAGGTGGTGATGGCGGCCCGCGACGCCGCGTCCCCCGACTCCTGCGAGGTGCTGCAGCGCGTGCTGCCCGGCGTGCTGGAGAACCTGCCCGCCCCCGGGGAGCCGGGACCGGGCCGATGAGCGCTCCGGCGACCGGGCGCGGCGGGCTGATCGCGGCCGTGCACGCCGTGCTGCAGAAGGCGGTGCCGCACTACGAGGACGACCCGCGCACGGTCGCCTGGCTGACCGGGCACCTCGCGCGGCTGGACGAGCCGCTGCGGATCGCGGTCGCCGGCAAGGTCAAGGCCGGCAAGTCGACACTGCTCAACGCGCTGGTCGGGGAGCAGGTCGCGCCGACCGACGCGGGCGAGTGCACCCAGGTCGTCACCTGGTACCGCGACGGGCGGGCCCCGCGGATCGTGGCGTTCCCGCGGTCGGGACCGCCGGTCGCGCTGCCCGTCGACCGCCGCGACGGCGCCCTGGTCATCGACCTGCAGGGCCGCTCGGCCGACGAGCTCGACCGGATGGTCGTCGACTGGCCGTCGCAGAGCCTGCGGGCCGCCACCCTGATCGACACCCCGGGCACCGCGTCGCTGTCCACCGGGACGTCGCGGCGCACCGTGCGCTTCCTGCACCCCGACGACGACACCCCCACCGAGGCCGACGCCGTCATCTACCTGATGCGCCAGCTGCACGCCTCGGACGCGGAGTTCCTGGAGGCGTTCCGCGACCAGGGGGTGGCCAGGGCGGCGTCGGTGAACACGGTGGCGGTGATCTCGCGGGCCGACGAGATCGGCGGCGGGCGGCCGGAGGCGATGATCTCGGCCAGGGCGGTGGCCGCGCGCTACCGCACCGAGCCCGCGCTGCGCGGGCTGTGCCAGAACGTCGTCGCGGTGGCCGGCCTGGTCGCCCAGACCGGCCGCACGCTGCGCCAGGCCGAGTTCGGCGCGCTGCGCGAGCTGGCCGCAGGCCCGCGCGAGGACCTCGACGCCGCGCTGCTGACCGCCGACCGATTCACCGCCGACTCCGGGCCGGTGACCCGGGCGGCCCCCGGCCTGGGGGTCGCCCACCGCCGCGCGCTGCTGGCCCGGTTCGGGCTGTTCGGGCTGCGGCTGTCGACGATGCTGATCCGCCAGGGGCTGGACAGCCCCGCCGCACTGGCCACCGAGCTGGTGCGCCGCTCCGGGCTGGAGGACCTGCAGCGCGTGCTGCACAGCCAGTTCGCCGAGCGGCGCGACCTGCTCAAGGCCCGCTCGGCGCTGCTCGCCCTGGAACGGCTCCTGCGCACCGACCCCCGCCCCGGCGCGGCCGGGCTCGTCGGCGAGGTCGAGCGGATCTTCGCGGGCGCCCACGAGTTCACCGAGCTGCGGCTGCTGTCCGCGCTGCGCTCGCGGGCCGTGGCGCTGCCCGCGTCGGTCGTCGGGGAGGCCGAACGCCTGCTCGGGGACGCCGGCGCGGCGGCCACGACCCGGCTCGGGCTGCCCGCCGACGTCGGCCCGGAGCACGTGCGCGCGGCCGCGCTCGACGCCCTCTCGCGCTGGCAGGACCTGGCCGAGAACCCGATGACCGCGCGGGCCGCCGCGGACGCCTGCCGGGTGCTCATCCGCACCTGCGAGGGGTTGCTGGTGGGCGCTGAGCAGCGGTTTTAGGGCCGGGCGCCGAGGTGGAGGGGGATCAGCCCCATCCCCACCCCCACGGCGTTCGGCCCGCGCCCCGATGACCACGGGGGGTGACGGCTCGTAACTTCTCCGTCAAGCCGGTGGAGCGACCCCGGCAAGCGAACCTCCCGAGCGACAGGAGCCCCCGATGCCCGAGTTCCGCTTCATCCAGGACCCGACCGTCATCAACGACAACACCCAGAACGCGTCCGGCGGTGCCGGTGGGGCCGGCGGCGCGAGCGGCCCGGCCATCAGCGACCCCGACGTCCTCGTCAACGGCGGCGGCGGCAACGGCGGCTCGGCCCAGTCCAACGGCGGCAGCAACGACGCCGGCAGCGGCCTCGGCCAGGGCAGCGGCGGCGTCGGCGTCGGCGTCGGCGGCGACAGCGACGGGTTCGACCTGCTCGACCTGTTCAGCGACGGCGGCGACGGGTTCGGCTCCGGCGGGGCCGGCGTCGGCGTCGGGACCGGCGGGAGCGCCTCGGGCGCCGGCGGCGGCACCGCCACCGCGGGCAACGGCGGCTCCGGC
>NZ_JAHDTH010000178.1 GCF_018531445.1 Pseudonocardia lacus | reverse complement strand
AACCGGCGCCAGTCACACACCTCCGAGGCCAGGGTCAGCGCACCGAGGTGGGTGATCCCGCGGTAGGCACCCAGCCGGGCCACCGGGTCGGCGAACGGAGCCCGGTCGAACCAGCCGATCAGGTCGGCGTCGATCGCGGCGACCGCGGCCTCCCGCGCGGTCAGCGTGGCCCGGTAATGCCCGAACGTCGCGGTCAAGGCCGGATCGTCGAAGCGCTGCGCGGCGATCCACCCTTGATGCTTCATCGTCGGGTTGTCCCCGCCGCGCCAGACCCGGCCATGGCGCAACAGGAACTTCCCCAACCGGTGCCGCGCCCGGGTCTGATCGATCACCATGTCCGCCCGGGCCCGGCACAGATCCCGCACCGCCTCCTCCGCGACGGTGGGCACCCGGATCGCGACCAACTCCCCAGCACGGTGCAGCCGCGCCAGCCGCCGGGCATCACGGCGGTCGGTCTTGACCCGATCACCCGGGGCGGTCGGGATCAACGACGGCGCGATCACCTCACAACCCACCCCCAACGCGGTCAACAGCCGGGCCAGCTCATAGCCGGTCGGGCCGGCCTCGTAACACGCCCGGACCCGCCGCGGATCATCGAACCGGGCGATCAACCCGCGCACCGCGTCCTCATCGGAGGAGATCTTGTCCACCACCGCGGTCTCCGCGCCCGGCTCCAAGATCCCCGCCGAGATCGTGTTCTTGTGCACGTCCAACCCGAGATGGACCACACCATGATCACGTACAACACTGGACATGACGGCCGGCTCCTTCCGTATGTGGCAACTTCCGCCTCAGGGTGGACGACCCACGCAAGATGCGGAACGCGCCGGCCGTTCCATGCTGACTGACCGGGAGCCAGCCGTCCGGGAACAAGGAGGTGCCCCCATCCCGGGGGATGGGGGCACCTCCGAGCAATCACGGCGTCAGCTGCAGCCGCTGGTGGAGCCGCAGCCCTCGCAGACGTAGCAGGACCCGGCGGGACGCATCTTGGTGCCGCAGGTCATGCACAGCGGCGCGTCGGCCGCCTTGCCCAGGTGCAGCTCGAGCAGCTCGGTGGAGCTGCCGACCTCGGGCGGGGCCGGGGTGACCGCCTTCGACGAGCTCGCCGGGGTGGCGGCGACGCTGGTCTGCAGGGCCTCCATGTCGACGTCGCCGTAGTTCTCGGCCACCTGCGCGGTGCGCTCGTCGGCGGAGAAGATGCCGAGCTGCGCGCGCTTGTCGTAGGGCAGGTGGTCGAGCGCGAGGCGGCGGAACAGGTAGTCCAGCACGCTGGTGGCGATCCGGACGTCCGGGTCGTCGGTCATGCCGGCCGGCTCGAAGCGCAGGTTGGAGAACTTCGAGACGTAGAACTCCAGTGGGATGCCGTACTGCAGGCCCACCGAGATCGACATCGAGAAGGCGTCCATCACGCCGGCCAGCGTGGAGCCCTGCTTGCCGAGCTTGACGAAGATCTCGCCGAGGCCGTCGTCGGGGTAGGAGCCCGCGGTCAGGTAGCCCTCGGCGCCGCCCACGGTGAACGACACGGTCTCGCTGGGGCGCTTCTTCGGCAGCCGGCGGCGCACCGGGCGGGCCTCGACGACCGGGGCGGCTTCATTCTCCCCCGCGGCCTTGGCCGACTTGCCGGCCGAGAGCGGCTGGCCGACCTTGCAGTTGTCGCGGTAGATGGCCAGCGCCTTCAGGCCCATCCGCCAGCCGTCGAGGTAGACCTTCTCGACGTCCTCGACGGTGGCCGACTCCGGCATGTTCACCGTCTTGGAGATCGCCCCGGACAGGAACGGCTGCACCGCGGCCATCATCCGGACGTGGCCCATGGGGGCGATGGAGCGCTGCCCCATGGCGCAGTCGAACACCTCGTAGTGCTCGGGGCGCAGGCCGGGCGCGTCGATCACGTGGCCGTGCTCGCCGATGTACTCGACGATCGCCTCGATCTGCTCGGCCTGGTAGCCGAGGCGGGCCAGCGCCCGCGGCACGGTCTGGTTGACGATCTGCATGGACCCGCCGCCGACCAGCTTCTTGAACTTGACCAGGGCCAGGTCGGGCTCGATGCCGGTGGTGTCGCAGTCCATCATCAGGCCGATGGTGCCGGTGGGGGCGAGCACCGAGGCCTGCGCGTTGCGCCAGCCGTTGCGCGTGCCGGTGGCCAGGCCCTCCTGCCAGGCGGCGGTGGCCAGCCGGTTGATGGGGGCGCTCGCCGGCAGGGTGCGCATGTCGTCGTTGGCGGCGGCGTGCTTGCGCATGACCCGCTGGTGGGACTCGGCGTTGCGGGCGTAGCCCTCGTAGGGGCCGACCACGCCGGCCAGCTCGGCGGAGCGCTTGTAGGCGGCGCCGGTCATCAGGGAGGTGATCGCCGCGGCCAGCGCGCGGCCGCCGTCGGAGTCGTAGGCGTGGCCGCTGGCCATGAGCAGGGCGCCCAGGTTGGCGTAGCCGATGCCCAGCTGGCGGAACCGGCGGGTGGTCTCGCCGATCGGCTCGGTGGGGAAGTCGGCGAAGCAGATGGAGATGTCCATCGCGGTGATGATCAGCTCGACGGCCTTCTGGAACCGGACGCCGTCGAACGTGCCGTCCTCGCCGAGGAACGTCAGCAGGTTGAGCGAGGCGAGGTTGCAGCTGGAGTTGTCCAGGTGCATGTACTCCGAGCACGGGTTGGACGCGGAGATGCGCCCGGACTCCGGGCAGGTGTGCCAGTCGTTGATGACGCCGTCGTACTGGATGCCGGGGTCCGCGCACTCCCAGGCGGCCTGCGCGATGGTGCGGAACAGCTTCTTCGCCGAGACCTTCTCGATGACCTCACCGGTCATCCGGGCCCGCAGCCCGAACTCGCCGTCCTCCTCGACCGCCCGCATGAACTCGTCGGTCACCCGGATCGAGTTGTTCGCGTTCTGGTACTGCACGGAGGTGATGTCGGCGCCGCCGAGGTCCATGTCGAACCCGGCGTCGCGCAGCACCCGGACCTTGGCCTCCTCCTTGGCCTTGGTGAGCACGAACTCCTCGACGTCGGGGTGGTCGACGTCGAGGACGACCATCTTGGCCGCGCGCCGCGTGGCGCCGCCGGACTTGATGGTGCCGGCGCTGGCGTCGGCGCCGCGCATGAACGACACCGGGCCGGACGCGGTGCCGCCGGAGGACAGCAGCTCCTTGGACGAGCGGATGCGCGAGAGGTTGAGCCCGGCGCCGGAGCCGCCCTTGAAGATCAGGCCCTCCTCGCGGTACCAGTTGAGGATCGACTCCATCGTGTCGTCGACGGCGAGGATGAAGCAGTTGTGCACGCGTAGGCCGTCAGCGAGGAACTCGCCAGACTCGGTCTGGATGTCGTAGACCTCCAGCTCGCCGATCTCCTCGATCGCGGCGATCTGCAGCCGCTTCACGTCACGGGCCGGAAGACCCGGCAGGTCGAAGGACGCCTCGAGCTTGGCCTGCTTGACCGGATCGATGAAACCGATCTCGTCGGCGAAGATCCGGCGGTCACCGGCGGTCTGGATCCGGATCCCCCAGGTGCCGTGCCGGTCGGGACGCGGATCGATCCTGTGGCCTACCCGGGCGAAGATTCCGAACCGTCCGAGCAGGGACTGGATCCCGCGGACCAGCTTCTCGCTGATCATGTCCATGCCGACCAGCGTGGAGCGCTCCCGGCTGGAGACGTAGCCCTCGGCCTGGAAGATGCTGCGCAAGTAGCAGGCGACTTCGGGCAGCGGCGCCGTGAACAAGCGCTGCGGCACGACCATGTCGACACCGCGGTTCCGCAACCCCCAGCGCTCGACGAACTCGGTCAGGCCCGCACCGTAGAGCCGGGTGCGACGACAGTCGAGCGAGACGTCCTGGGTGACGACCTTGCGCTCGTGGCGGTGCACCCCGGGGAATACGTCCTCGAGCATGCTGGTGACCCACTCGCGCTCCGCGTCCGTGACCGTCATGGCCTCGATCGTCAGCGACCGGTTCGTCCCGCTCTCGTACTGACCGACGAATCCGTCGGACTGCAGCCAACCGGCGAGAGCAGCCTCGGCGAGGCCCTTCACCTCGATCACGGACTCGCCGTACGAGTGCGTGCGGTGCCATTCGAGGGTGTCACCGGACCGCAGGGTGCCGGCCTCGACCCACCGGCCGGTGCCCGCTCCGGTGCTCTTCCAGACGACGTGGTCGGGAGTGACGTCGAGCTGGTGACCCGACTTGGTGTGGATGCGGATGACGTCGCGGATCCCGTTGGCCTTGGTGGCCACGACACTCGTCAGGCCATGGGCGTCGAACAGCTTGGTGCCCACCGCGTCGTTCCCGACCAGTTCCCCGATCGGCACGAGTCCGGCGGGCGTGTTCACCAGGGAGGAGTAGGGAAGGCACGCCGAGACCTGCTGGGGCGAAGAGGTGCCGACGTTGAACCAGACCGGCGAGTTGAACGAGAAGACCTGGTGCAGCAGCATCCAGGCGAGCTCGTGCTCGAAGACCTCGGCGTCGGCCTCGGTGGCGAAGTAGCCGTTCTCGGTGCCGGAGCGGCGGTACACCTTGACCACGCGGTCGATCAGCTGGCGCAGGCTGGACTCGCGCTGCGGGGAGCCGACGGCGCCGCGGAAGTACTTGCTGGTGACGATGTTGGTGGCGTTGACCGACCACGAGCTGGGGAACTCCACGCCCCGCTGCTCGAAGTTGACCGTGCCGTCGCGCCAGTTGGTCATGACGACGTCGCGCCGTTCCCAGGTGACCTCGTCGTAGGGGTGCACACCGGGCGTGGTGTGGATCCGCTCGACGGTGAGGCCCGGCCCGGTGGGGGCCGCGGCGGGCTTGGCGCCCTTGGCGGCCTTGCGGCGACCTGTCGCTGCTGCGGCGGGCTCGACGGTTTCGGTCATGGACGTTCCTCTTTTCCTGCTCGGCGGGCTGGGGCCCCGCCGGTGCCACGGTCGCTCTGGGGTGCGGTCGCGGACGGATCTGGTGGATGGAGGCGGTGCGGCGGAACCGAGGTCCGTCAGGTGGGGCCGCCTGCGGCGGCGCGCAGGTCGGCGATCTCCTTCTCGAAGTCCTCGATGGAGGAGAACGACCGGTAGACGCTCGCGAAGCGCAGGTAGGCCACCTCGTCGAGCTCTCGCAACGGGCCCAGGATGGCCAGCCCGACCTCGTGGCTGGGGATCTCGGCGGTGCCGTTGGTGCGCACCGCCTCCTCCACGCGGTGCGCCAGCTTCTGCAGGGCGTCCTCGTCGACCGGGCGACCCTGGCAGGCCCGGCGGACCCCGCTGACGACCTTGTCGCGATTGAACGGCTCCGTCACACCGCTGCGCTTGAGGACGGCCAGGACCGCTTCCTCGACGGTGGTGAAGCGGCGCCCGCACTCGGCGCAGGAGCGCCGGCGACGGGTGGCCTTGCCGTCCTCGACCTCGCGGGAGTCGATGACGCGGCAGTCGGAGTTGCGGCAGAACGGGCAACGCACGAGCGACCCCTCCCCGATGCACGGCGTGGCCACACGGACTCGCGCCTGACGAACGAGTCGAGTCTAACCACAACATGTAGGGGTGGGGGAAGCCGGAGACCCCATAAGTGCGATGTGAGCGCCGAGTGGTAGACGGCGCGCGCAGCGTCAGCCGATGGTCACGCGCAGCGTCTGGCCCGCCTGCACCCGGACCGTGGACAGGTCGTTGTCGGCGATGATCCGCTCGGCGAGGGCACCCAGCTCGGGGCCGGTCGCCGAGGGCAGCACGGCCTCCGCGACCTCCCAGACCGTGCCGTCGGACCCGACGGTGACCGTGATCGCGTCGCCGGACCGCACGGCGGCCGGGCCGGCCACCGGGGCGGGCGCCCCCCGCGACTCCGACACCGCGCCGGCCACCAGCCCGAGCAGCACCACCGCCGTGGCCGTCGTGGCGGCCAGCGCGGCCGTGACCAGCGCGCGCTGCACCCACGAGGCCACCGGCACCGCCGGGAGGACGACGCGGCGGACGAGGACCCGCTGCCCGGCCCGGCGGGGCGCCCCCAACAGCGACGAGCGCAGCAGGGCCATGGCCGACGAGCGCCGCACGACCGGCGGCGAGGCGGGCCGGGCGGGCTGCACGGGGCGGACGCCGACGGGGACGACCCCGGGCCGCGCCGGCCAGGGACCCCGGGGCACGCGGCGCCCGCCGAGCCCGGCCCGCCGTATCCGCGATGGCTGTTCGGTGATGTCGTGACCGCGCATCTCGCCGCCTCCGCCCTTCCCGCTCACCGTGTGGTTCACGACCGTTCGATCCAAACAGGTGTTCGAATGACCGTCGGACGATGTCTACCACCGCGCACCGACAGAATCGAGAATCGAGGGCGTGTCGTTCGAACATGCGTTTGGCGACAGCGCCGATCGGGGCTACCGTCGTACCGACGGCGGTAGCCCGCGCACACCGGCGGTGACGGCCACGGAGTCCACCGTGGACCGTTCTCCCCGCCGGCGCACCGGGCTCCGACGACATCTGCCACACCCGGACAACGACCACGGACCGGCAGCGACACGGTCACGACACGGTCACGCCGGCCGCCGTCGGGGCGATGTCCCGGCACCCGCCGTGACCACGAGGGAGCCGACAGCACCACCGCACGACGGCACAGCGATACGGCACGCAGCAGAACGGCACAGCAGAACGGCACAGCACGACCCGCGGCACGACGTCGCGGGAGCACGACGGAGGCGGCGCCACGCGACGGCGCCGCACGACGAGTCCGAGGGCGCGGCGCGGGAGACACGGCGCCGCAGCACGACCTCCGGGACAGCCGTCCCGGTCGACACGAGGAGGCCACAACAGATGGCACGGGACGAGCCCGGCCCGGGTCCCGGCGACGACGCCGAGCCCACCCCGGCAGCGAAGCCGGCCACCGCCCGCACCGCCAAGGTCAGCGCGTTCCCCGATCCGCCGGTCGAACCGGCCGGGCTGACCCCGCGCCAGCGCAAGGTGCTCGCCGTCATCCGCGACTGGGTGGACCGCTTCGGCTACCCGCCCAGCGTCCGCGAGATCGGCGACGCCGTCGGGCTGACCTCCACCTCATCGGTCCACCACCAGTTGCGCACCCTGGAGCGCAAGGGGTACCTGCGCCGCGACCCGAACCGCACCCGCGCGGTCGACGTGCGCGCTCCCGAGGACGAGAGCGCGTCCGCCGCCCCCGCGTCCGGCGCGCCGGACGGGCGCCCCACCCCGGCCTTCGTGCCGCTGCTCGGCGACATCGCCGCCGGTGGTCCGATCCTGGCCGAGCAGGCCGTGCAGGACGTGTTCCCGCTGCCGAGGGAGATCGTCGGCGAGGGCGAGCTATTCCTGCTCAACGTCCGCGGCGACTCGATGGTCGAGGCCGCGATCACCGACGGCGACTGGGTCGTGGTCCGCCAGCAGCCGGTCGCGGAGAACGGCGAGATCGTCGCCGCCATGATCGACGGCGAGGCCACGGTGAAGACGTTCAAGCGCCGCGACGGGCACAACTGGCTGATGCCGGCCAACCCGGCCTACGACCCGATCCCCGGCGACGACGCCAGCATCCTCGGGCGGGTCGTGGCGGTGCTGCGCCGGCTCTGAGTCGGCCCTGAGTCGGCCCTGAGTCGGCCCTGAGTCGGCCCTGAGTCGGCCCTGAGTCGGCCCTGAGTCGGCCCTGAGTCGGCCTGAGCCGCACCGCTCTCGGTCCACCTGCCCCGGCTCCGCCCTCAGCGGCGGCGTCGGGGCAGGCTCATCGCGACGATCCCGGCGAGCAGCACGCCCACCACGACGGCGCCGCCCAGCGCGGCCGGCAGCCCCGGCGACGGCGGGTCGTCCGCTCCGTCGGCGGCGGCGTCCGGCTCCGAGGCGGGGGCAGGGGCAGGGGCCGTCCCGTCGTCCGGCGGGGGCACGGCACCGGGCGCGGTGGCCGTCACCAGCCCGGCGACCCCCTCGACCACCCGCACCTCGCCGGGCACCCCGTTGCGGGTCTCCGAGCCGGACACGAGGTCGCCCGCGGGGGTGAAGGCGATGGCCTCGCCCTGCGGCTCGTCGGGCAGCGGGACCTGCAGCGGCGGTCCGCCCGCCAGCAGCGCGGCCACCGGGTCGCCGTCGGGAGCCGGGTAGAGCCAGGCGTCGGTGTAGCTGCGCAGCGCCACGACGCGGCCGTCGTGGGTGGCCGCGGCCCCGGTGACCATGCGCGAGCCGAAACCGCCCAGCGGCCCGCCCCGCGTGGCGGACGACGGCAGCGAGATCTTCCCCACCAGCTCCAGCGGCGTCGGGCCGACGCCCTCGGGCGGTCGGGCGGTGCGGTACACCTCGGCCGTGCCGACCACCTTGGTCACCACGACCGGGCGGCCCTGCGGGTCGACCAGCAGCGCTTCCGCGTTGCGGGCACCGTCGGGGTAGGTGAGCCGGTGCAGCCGCGGCTCGCCGTCGACCGGCACCACGATCACCGCGATCGTCTCCCGGGAGCGCGCGTTGTCGCCGGTGTCGGCGATCCAGATCGCGCCGTCGGGGCCCCGGGCCAGGTCCTCGGCGTCGTTGGGGTCGATGTCGACCCTGCGCGTGTCGGTGACGGCGCAGTCGTCCGCGTCGAGGGCCCCGCCCATGCTGTGCAGCTCCACCCGGCGGCCGCTGTCGTTCAGGGCGACAACGGCCCTCCCGTCGACGACCATGCCGGACAGCTCGCCGAGGTCGTCGGCGGCGACGGCGCAGTGGGTCCGCGGGGGTGGCGGGACGCCCGGCGCGCCGGCCAGCGCCAGGGCGCCGGCCAGCAGGAGCGCGATCAGCGCCGGCCCCGGTCAGCGGGCGCCGGTCGCCCCGGGCCCTCCGGCCAGCGCGTAGGGCAGCACGGCCGAGGCCAGCTCGGCGCCCACCCGCGCGTGCATGCGGGTGCCCTCCGGGGTGTGCTCCTCGGAGACCACCTCGCCCTCGGAGTGCACGCGGGCCACGAGCGAGCCCTCCGCGTACGGGACCAGCAGCTCGACGTCGACCTCCGGCCGCGGGAGCAGCTCGGCGATGCGGGCGCGGAGCTTGTCGACGCCCTCGCCGCCGCGCGCGGAGACGAACACCGCGTCGGGCAGCAGGTGGCGCAGCCGGGCGAGCTGCAGGTCGCCGGCGGCGTCGGTCTTGTTGACCACCAGCAGCTCGCGCGGCATGGTGCCGTCGCGGTCCTCGCCGATCTCCACCAGCACCTGGCGGACCGCCTTGATCTGCTCCTCGGGCAGCGCGTCGGAGGCGTCGACGACGTGCACGAGCAGGTCGGCGTCGGCGGTCTCCTCCAGGGTGGAGCGGAACGCCTCGACGAGCTGGTGGGGCAGGTGCCGGACGAAGCCGACGGTGTCGGTGAGGGTGTAGGTGCGCCCGTCGGTGGTGCTGGTCCGGCGGGTGGTCGGGTCGAGGGTGGCGAACAGCGCGTCCTCGACCAGCACGCCGGCCCCGGTCAGGGCGTTGAGCAGGCTCGACTTGCCGGCGTTGGTGTAGCCGACGATCGCCACCGAGGGCACCTCGTGGCGGCGGCGCTCGCCGCGCTGGGTCTCGCGGACCTGGCGCATCGCGGCGATCTCGCGGCGCAGCTTGGACATCCGGCTGCGGATGCGCCGCCGGTCGAGCTCGATCTTGGTCTCACCGGGGCCGCGGCCGCCGATGCCGACGCCGCCCGCGGCGCGGCCACCGACCTGGCGGGACAGCGCCTCGCCCCAGCCGCGCAGGCGGGGCAGCAGGTAGGACAGCTGGGCCAGCTCGACCTGCGCCTTGCCGTCGCGCGAGCGGGCGTGCTGGGCGAAGATGTCCAGGATCAGCGCCGTCCGGTCGATGACCTTGACCTTGAGCTTGTCCTCCAGCTGGCGCAGCTGGCCGGGCGAGAGCTCGCCGTCGCAGATGACGGTGTCGGCGCCGGCTTCCTGGACGGCGTCGCGCAGCTCGTCGACCTTGCCCGTGCCGATGTAGGTGGCCGGGTCGGGGCGGGGCCTGCGCTGCACCAGGCCGTCGAGGACCTGGGAGCCGGCGGTCTCGGCGAGGCGGGCCAGCTCGGCCAGCGACGCGCGGGCCTGCTCGGCACTGCCCTCGGTCCAGACGCCGACCAGCACGACGCGCTCCAGGCGCAGCTGCCGGTACTCGACCTCGGTGACGTCGGTGAGCTCGGTGGACAGTCCGGCGACGCGGCGCAGCGAGCTGCGCTCCTCGAGCTCGTAGTCGCCGCGGGTGTCGCCGGGCGCCACGCGCGGGCCGGTGTTCGGGGTGGACAGGGCGGGTTCAGTCATCGTGGTAGTCATGCTCCCACGTCAACGCCGTCGGTGTCCGTTCTGTTTCCCACCGGGAACGTTCCGTTCCCCCCGGGGTACACGGACAGGTAGATCGCGATCGGCTCGCCGTCGCCGTCCGCCGGCAGGGCGGCGTAGCGCTGCAGGAGGGCGTCCAGGTCGGCCGTCAGGGCGGCCCGCCCGGCGGCGTCGAGCCGGACGACCAGCCGCACCTGGGTGAGCGCGGCGGCCCCGACGCCGGCGACCTCGTCGAGGTAGGCCCGCAGCATCGCCTCGGACCGCTCCGTTGGCGAGCCGAGCCCGGAGTCGTCGAGGTGCCAGGACAGGTCGGTCGCCCGGTAGGGGATCTCCTTGGCCCCGCGCGCGCCGCGCCGGGCGGGCAGCGCCTCCAGGAACCCGTGCCGGACGAGCTTGCGGACGTGGTGCAGCGTCGTCGCCGGGTCGCGGCCGAGCAGCGCGGCGATGCGGGCGTTGGTCAGCGGCTCGACCCGGGTCATCCGGATGATCCGCAGCCGGACGGTCGAGGCCAGCGCGGCGGCCTCGGCCTCGGTGGCGCGGCGGCGCTCCGGGGTGGCGGACATGGTCGACAGCGTAGGTGCGCACCCCGTTCGCCCGCGGCGAGAAGTGATTGACGGTTTCCAATCACTTCGCGCACGATGCGCCCATGACGAGCGGGCGAGCCACCCTGTGGCGCCACCACGACTTCCTGAAGCTGTGGACCGCGGAGACGGTCAGCCACGTCGGCACCACGATCGGCCAGCTCGCCGTCCCGCTGCTGGCCGCCACGGCGCTCGGCGCGACCCCCTGGGGGATGGGTCTGCTCACCGCGGCGACCACCGCGGCGTTCCTGCTGGTCGGGCTGCCCGCCGGGGCGCTGCTCGACCGGGTCCGCAAGCGCCCGGTGATGATCGCCGCCGACCTGGCCCGGTGCGCGCTGTTCGGGTCGGTCCCCCTGGCCTGGTGGCTCGACGCGCTCACCTTCGGCCACCTGCTGGTGGTCGCCCTGCTGGGCGGGGTGGCCACCGTGTTCTTCGACGTGGCCTACCAGTCCGTGCTGCCGGCGGTCGTCGGCCGCGAGGGCCTCGTGGAGGGCAACACCAAGCTGGAGTCGACGCGCGCCGCGGCGCACGCCGCCGGACCGGCGATGGGCGGCGGGCTGGTCCAGCTGGTCGGGGCGGCCGGTGCGGTGCTGCTCGACGCGCTGAGCTTCCTGGTCTCGGCCGCCGCGCTGGCCCTCATGCGCGGGCGGGAGGAGGTGGCCGCGCGCTCGGGCCGGACGCTGCGCGCCGAGATCGGCGAGGGCCTGCGCTACGTCCTGGGGCACCGGCTGCTGCGGGCCATCACTGCCTGCACCGGCACCGCCAACCTCTTCGGCGGCGCGCTGATGGCGGTGCAGGTGCTCTACCTGGCCACCGGCCTCGACCTGCCGGCCGCGGCGGTCGGCCTGGTGCTGTCCGCGGCCGGGGTGGCCGGGGTGGCCGGCGCGCTGACCGCGGGCTGGTGGATCCGCCGGCTCGGGCAGGCCCGGGTGGTGGTCGGCGCGCTGCTGGTCACCGGGCCCCCGCTGCTGCTGGTCGCGGCGGGCGATCCGGTGCTGTTCGCGGTCGGCCTCGCCGCGGAGTCCTACGGCGCCGTGCTCTACAACGTCGCCCAGGTCAGCTTCCGCCAGGCCATCTGCCCCGACCGGCTGCTGGGCCGGATGAACGCCAGCATCCGGTTCCTGGTCTGGGGCACCATCCCCGTGGGTGGACTGCTCGGCGGAGCGCTGGGCGAGCTGCTGGGACTGCGCGGCGCGCTGCTCGTCGCCGCCGTCGGCACGATGCTCGCCCCGCTGTGGCTGCTGCTCTCGCCGTTGCGCGGCCTGCGCGACCTGCCGGCCGCCGAGCCCGACGCCGAAGAGCTCGACGGACGGACCTGACCGGGTTCGGCCGACCGACTCCCACCCGTGCCGCACGAGCGCACACCCCCCGGGGCCGCGCTCGTGCACCCGCCAGCCGGAGAGGCGGATCAACCTCGATCTCGACCACGAGCTGCGGGTGGCGACGTCCTCCCGGGATGCGGACGACCGCCGGCGAGCGGGAACCGGGTCCCGGTGAGCCGCTCGGAGGCCTCCCAGAGCTGACCGGCGACGTCCGGGTCGCGCGCCGCCCCGGATCGATCGACCAGCACGGCCGGGCCGCGGACTCCGCCGAAGCGGCTCGGGCCGGCGAAGCTGCCGGCGGGGACGTCACCGACCGTGGCCAGCAGGGTCGGGAGAGCGCCGCTCTCGGGCCCGTGGGCGAGCAGGGCCGTGCCGACCGCCATGGCGGCATCGAGGAACCGGTTCCCGCTCGTCATCCGGAACCCCGTCGCCGCCCAGCCGGGGTGGGCGGAGGTGGCGATCACCGGTGAGCCGACGGCGGTCAGGCGGCGCTGCAGCTCGGCGGTGAACAGCAGGTTCGCCAACTTGGACTGCCCGTACGCCCCCCCGAACGGGCGGTACGGCCGCCGCTCCCAGTTCAGGTCGTCGAAGTCGACTCGCGCGGAGCGGTGCGCACTCGACGAGACGGTCACCACGCGCCCGGTGATGCGGTCGAGCAGCAGGTTCGTCAGCGCGAAGTGCCCGAGGTGGTTGGTCCCGAACTGGAGCTCGAAGCCGTCCGCGGTGCGCTGCGGCCGGCCGGTCATGGTGCCGGCATTGTTGATCAGGACGTCCACCGGGTGCCCGACGCCGTCGGCGAACTGCCGCACCGATGCCAGCGAAGCGAGGTCGAGCCGGCGGACCTCGACCTCGCCGCTCATCGCAGCGGCCGCCGCGCGACCCCTGTCCTGGTCCCGGACGGCGAGGACGACCCGCGCTCCCTTTCCGGCCAGTGCGGCGGCCGCCGCGCGGCCGATCCCGCTGCTGGCGCCGGTGATGACGACGGTTCGGCCGGTCTGGTCGGGTACCTGCGAGGCCGAGGCGAGTACGGGCATGCCCCGCAATGTATCCAGCGGTAACAATGTAGTCAACGGTTACATATCGGTAGACTGCGCGGATGTCGTCGGCCCGCCCGTACCACCACGGCAACCTGCGTCAGGCGGTACTGGATCGAGCCGCGGTGATGCTCCGCGACAAGGGCGCCGCCGAACTGTCGTTGCGGGCGCTCGCCGGCGAGATCGGCGTGACCCACGCCGCGCCGCGCCGGTACTTCCCCGACCGACAGGCGCTGCTCGACGCGCTCGCCGTCGAAGGCTTCGCCCGGCTCGGCGCCCGCCTGCGGGAGGCCGTGGCCGCCGCGCCGCAGTACCGACACCAGGTCCGCGCGGTCGCCGGCGCCTACGTCGACTTCACCGTCTCCGACGCGAACCTGGTCGAGTTGATGTTCGCGCACAAGCGCGGGGCGGAGGGCCCGACCGTCGCCCACAGCGCCGCCGCCGCGTTCGCGCCGATGCTGGAGATGTTCCGCCGTGGCCAGGCCGAGGGCCTGCTCCCGAGCGACGATCCGGAACGGACCGGGCTGATCTTCCTCGCCACCCTGCAGGGCGTGGCCAACCTCGTCAACTGCGGGGTCATCCCCGTCGATCAGCTCGAAGAACTGATCGACGACGCCGTCCTGCAGGTCCTGCGCACGACACAGGCGTCGACGTGAGTCGGGGCCCGGGCCTTCCGGCCGTGGCGTCGAGCCCGACGCCGCTCGACGGGCGGACCTGACCGGGTTCAGCCGACCGACTCCCACCAGCCGGGCGCCAGCTCGCCGTGCGCCACGAGCACCGCGGGTCCGTGCAGGACGGTCGTGCCGTCCCCGACGGTGACCCGCAGCCGCCCGCCCGGCGCCCGCACGGCCACCTCGCCGCCGTCCAGCCCGGCGTGGTGCAGCGCGGCCACCACCGCGGCCACCGTGCCCGTGCCGCACGAGCGCGTCTCCCCCACGCCGCGCTCGTGCACCCGCATCGCGACCTCGCCCCCACCGGCACCGCCCTCGATCGGGGAGACGAACTCGACGTTCACCCCGTGCGGGAACAGCGCCGGGTCGTGGCCCGGGGGCACGCTCAGGTCGAGCGCGTCGATCGGCGACCCGGTGACGCAGGCCAGGTGCGGGTTGCCGACGTCGACGGCCACCCCGGGGAACGCCTCGCCGTCGACGCTGGCCGTGCTCGTCTCGCCGACCGCGGCCGGGCCCATGTCGACCGAGACCTCGGCGCCGTCGAGCACCACGGTGCGCACGCCGCCGCGGGTGCCGATGGGCACCGGGCCGTCGCCGAGCCAGCCCGCGTGCGCGAGGTAGCGGGCGAACACCCGCACGCCGTTGCCGCACATCTCGGCCACGCTGCCGTCGGCGTTGCGGTAGTCCATGAACCACTCGACGTCCGGCGCGGCGGCCGGGCCGTCGCCGAGGGCGGCCCAGCGCACCACGCGCAGCACGCCGTCGGCGCCCAGGCCGCGCCTGCGGTCGCACAGCGCGGCCACCCTGGCCGGGGTCAGGTCGAGCTCACCGTCGGGGTCGGGGAGCACCACGAAGTCGTTCTCGGTGCCGTGTCCCTTGCTGAACCGCACGTCAGCGAGCCTACGGGGCCACGCCCGCCGCCGGTCGACCCGTCACCGCGCCGCGGTGGCCGCGAGGTGGCGCAGCGCGCGCCCGGTCAGGTCGGGGGCGGCGCCGTCGAGCCAGTGGATGCGCTTGTCCCGCCGGAACCACGAGCGCTGCCGGCGGACGAACCGGCGGGTGGCCAGCACCGTCGACGCGGCCGCCGCGCCCAGGTCGCCGCCGCCGTCGAGGGCGCCGAGGACCTGCTGGTAGCCCAGGGCCCGGGAAGCGGTCAGGCCCTCGCGCAGCCCGGGCAGCAGGCCGCGGGTCTCCTCGACGATCCCGGCGGCGAACATCCGGGCGACCCGCCGGGCGATCCGCACGTCGAGCTCGGCGGTGTCGCGGTCCACCCCCAGCAGCACGGCGCCGTAGCGCGGCACCCCGTCGGTGCGCAGCCGGGCCGGGAAGGGACGACCGGTGAGCGCGACGACCTCCAGCGCCCGGACGATGCGGCGCCCGTTGGAGGCCAGCACGACCTGCGCCGCGGCCGGGTCGACCGCGGCCAGCCTGGCGTGCAGGGCGTGCGGTCCCAGCCGGTCGAGCTCGTCCTCCAGCTCAGCGCGCAGCCGCGGGTCGGTGCCGGGGAACTCCAGCTCGTCCAGCACGGCCTGCACGTACAGGCCCGACCCGCCGGTCAGCACCGGCGTGCGGCCCGCCGCGATCAGCTCCTCGACGACCGCCCGGGCCCGGACCTGGTAGTCCGCGACGGAGGCGGTCTCGGTGACGTCGAGGACGTCGAGGAGGTGGTGCGGCACGCCGGCCCGCTCGGTGGCGGTGAGCTTGGCCGTGCCGACGTCGAGCCCGCGGTAGAGCTGCATCGCGTCGGCGTTGACCACCTCGCCGCCCAGCTCCCGGGCCAGCTCGACGCCCAGGTCGGACTTGCCGGTCGCGGTGGGGCCCACGACGGCCACCAGGCCGGTCGTCACCGCGGGGTCCAGACGGCCACGTGGTAGGCCACCCCGAACGGCGCCGAGGAGTGCAGCAGCTCGCCCCGCCAACCGCGGCCGACCGCGGCCCCGGCCAGCACCTGCCACGGTGCCCGCCCGGCGACCAGCAGGTCGACGGCGAGGTCCGGGTCGAGCGCGGCGAGTGCGGCGGCGTCCGCGTCGCGGAGCGCGGCCGAGGCGGCGGCGTCGAACGGCGCGGCCCGCTCGTCGAGGTGGCCAGGAGCGCGTTCGGTGTGCGTGGCTGCCCCGTCGCCGAGCACCAGCAGGGCGACCGATCCCTGGTCGGCGGCGCACTCCGCGGCGAGGTCGGCGCCCACCGCCGCGCAGGCCGCGGGCGGCGCGTCGGGGGCGACCAGCTCCCCCCTGATCCGCACCCGCGCCCGGACCTGGCCGGCGGCCCAGCCGGCCACCAGCAGCGGCAGCGGCAGGTGCGGGTCGGTCGGGTCGGCCGCACCCGTCCCGGTGGTGTCCAGCGCTGCCCCGACGTCCACCCCGAAGCCGATGAAGCTGCCCCGCGCGGAGGGCGGCACGGTCCGGCGGCCCCCCGCGTCGGCGCCCACCGCGATCCAGCGCGGCGCCGCCGCTGCCAGCCGGGCGACCGCCGCGAGGCAGGCCGCCCGCAGCTGCGCCGTCTCGGCGGCGGCGCCGGTGGCCAGCTCCGGCACCAGCAACGGCGGCTCGGGCAGAACCGCGACCATCGACAGCACCGCCGCAGGCTAGACGAGAGGATCGGATCGGATCCCCCACCGGCTCCGACCGCCGATCACCACCCGGTCCACGACCGGGGTCGGCCCCGCCGGTCGAGTCGATCACCCACGCGATCCCCCACCACCCGAACGTGACATCACCCTCACCGAGCGCCACCGGACCGGGTGCCTCCCCGGTGCCGCCGCGTGGCCCCGAGCGGGACCCTCCGCATGGCGGCTCGCCGACCGGGACCGGCCGCTGGGCTGCGTCGACCCCGTCAAGCTGATGCCCGGCACCCGCTCCACCTGCTTGAATCGCCTGCACGGCCCACCGGCGCGGACGACCGGCGGAGCCGACGTGCACGGCCCCGGCCTCCCGACCGGGGCGCCCACCCAGGTGGGCCGAACGGAAAGGACCGAACGGTGTCGGATCAGCGGCTCACCGAGCAGCACGGAGCTGGGCAGGACGCCAGCCAGGACACCACCGCGGCGGGCGGGAACGCCGACAGCACCCCGCCTGCCGGCGCGGGGTCGCAGGGAGCGCCCGCCGTCGAGGACGCGGGCAGCGCCGCCGAGGCGCAGGCCGCCCCGGGCTCGCCCGCGGACACCGAGCCCGCCCCGGCGGAACCCGCGGACACCGCGACGGCCGAGCCGTCCGCGCCCACGGCGCAGGACCCGGCCGACACCGCGGACACCGCGGACACCGCGGACACCGCGGACACCGAGCAGGCGGGCACGGCGACGAACACCACGCCGCCGAGCACTGCCGCCGCCTCGCCGCCCGACACCGGCACCGCCACACCGACGGACACCGCCGACACCACGCCCGCGGACACCGCCGACACCACGCCCGCGGACACCGGCAACGCCACACCGACGGACACCGCGACGACGGATCTCGCCGACGCCGCGCCCGCGGACACCGCGGACACCGCACCGGTCGCCCCGGGGACAGCCGAGGAGACCGGGCCGGCCGCGCCCGGGTCACCCATCGGGTCACCCGCGGCCAGCGGTGCCCCCGCCCCCGACCAGCCCGCTGCCGACACCGCGCCGGCGGACACCGCGACAACGGATCCCGCCGACGCCGCGCCCGCACACCTCGCCGAGGCACCGGCCGACCCCGGCGCAGCCGAGCCGACCGGGCCT
>NZ_JAHDTH010000177.1 GCF_018531445.1 Pseudonocardia lacus | reverse complement strand
CGGCCGCTGGTCGGCGTCGGCGGCCCGGAGCGGGTCGACGCCCCGGCGCCGCCCGACGCGGCGCCGACCGAACCAGCCGTCCTCTGTGACCGGGAGGGGCGCATCACGCGCGTCAACGACGCGTTCCTCGCCCTGGCCTCCCGGCCGCCCGCCGGCCCCGGCCAGACGTCGCCGGCCGCCGGCTGGCGGGCCGCCCCCGGTGGGCTCGACCGGGTCCCGCTGCGCGAGCTGGTCCACGGCCCGGACCCGGACGCCCGCCTGGTCCGCCCGGACGGCTCGCTGGTGGCGGTGCGGCTGGTCCGCCGGATCGCCTGCGCCGGCGAGCTGTGCCTGGTGCTGCCGCAGCGCGGCCAGCTCGACCTGCCGAGCGCGGCGCCGGTGGGCACCTGGACCTTCGACCTGGCCGCGGCGGCGTTGCGCCGCGACGCCGCCCTGGAGGAGCTCTACCGCGCGGTCGGCGTGCCGACGGGCCAGGGTCCGACCGCGGTGGAGGCGCAGCAGGTGGCCGCGCTCAGCCAGGCGCTGCGCGCCCAGGCCAGGCCCGCCGAGCACCGGATGGAGCTCGCGGTCGCCGGCAGCCAGGCCCTGGACTACGCCACCTACGTCGAGTACGCCGACGACGGCACCGCGCACCGGCTCGTGGGCACCGTCCGGCTGGTCGCGGCCGCGCCGCGCCGCCCGCGGCCGCAGAACCGGGTGCGCCAGCCGGCCGGCCCCACGCGTCGCTTCACCGACCAGGCCGCCCAGCGGTTCGCCGACCTGATGGCCGCCGTGCCCGGCGGCGTCGGTCTCCTCGACCGCGCCGGGCGGGTCATCGACGCCAACGCCGGGCTGTGCGAGCTGCTCGACGTCCGGCTGGAGATGCTGCGGGGGCGCACCGCGGCCTCGTTGACCGCCGACGGCTTCACCGGCCAGGACCCCGAGCCGGACACCGGGGCCGACGGGCTGCCCGGCTGGCTGCGCCGCGCCGCGACGTCCCCCGACCACCCCTACCGGGCCGACGCGGTGCCGCTGCTGCGCATCGACGGCACGACCGTCTGGTGCGAGCTCGCGGTCACCGCCACCCCCGCCGACGACGGCAGCCCGCTGTGGCTGGTCGTGTTCACCGACGTCACCGAGCGGCGCCGGGCGGCGGAGCTGCTGCGCAGCGCGGGCATCGTCGACGAGCTCACCCGGCTGCCCAACCGGGCCGCCACGATCGAGCTGGTCGACCGGCTGCTGGCCGGTCCGGGCCGCGACCGGGTCGCCGTCGTCTGCGGCGACCTGGACGACTTCTCCCGGGTCAACTCCTCGCTGGGCCACGAGGCCGGCGACGACCTGCTGGTCACGCTGGCCGGCAGGCTGCAGCGCGAGCTGCCCGTCGGCTGCACTGCGGCCCGGCTCTCCGGCGACGAGTTCATGGTCATCTGCGCCGACCACTCCGAGGTCGGCGGGCCCGACATCCTGGCCCGCACCGTGGCCGACCTGCTGCGCCCGACGATCACCGTGCACGGGCGTCCGGTGCAGATGACCGCCTCGGTCGGGGTCGCCCAGCCGGTGCCGGCCGGCGAGGTCCGCGCCGCCGACCTGCTGCGCTTCGCCGAGGTCGCGATGCAGGACGTCAAGCGCCGCCAGCGCCGCGGCGGCATCGGGATGGCCACCGACGGCGTGGTCAGCTCCGCGACCAAGGCCCTGGAGCTGGAGGCCGAGCTGCGCTCGACGATCGCCGGCGGCGGGCTGACCCTGCTCTACCAGCCGGTGGTCGGCCCGGACGGCACCGTGCTCTCGGCCGAGGCGCTGGTCCGCTGGCCGCACCCGGAGCGCGGGATGATCTCGCCCGGCGAGTTCCTGCCGGTCGCCCAGCGCAGCGGCCTGCTGCGCGACCTCGACATGTGGGTGCTGCGCACGGCCGCCGAGGAGGCCGCCACCTGGCCCATGGCGCGCGGCATCCGCCCGGCCGTCGCGGTCAACCTGGCCGGCCTGCTGCCCGGCGACACCGACTTCCTCGACGTGGTCACCGGGATCGTCGACGACAGCGGCCTGCCGTGGGACCGGCTGGTGCTCGAGCTCGTCGAGACCAGCCTCGTCGCGCTGCCGCCGCACGCGCTGGCCGCGATGGACACCCTGGTCAAACGGGGGGTGCGGTTCGCGGTCGACGACTTCGGCACCGGGTACTCCTCGCTGGCCCGGCTCAAGGAGCTGCCGGCGCAGACGATCAAGATCGACCGCGCGTTCGTGACCGGGGTCGGCGAGGACCGCGCCGACTTCGCGGTGGCCAGGGCGGTGGTGGACATGGCCGCGGCGATGAACCGCACCACCGTCGCGGAGGGCGTGGAGACCGGCGAGCAGTTCCTGGTGCTGCGCCGACTCGGCGTCGACGCGTTCCAGGGCTACTTCTTCGCCAAGCCGCTGACCCCCGACGAGCTGCACGCGAAGCTGCGCACGAGCGAGGTCGTCGCGCCGGCGGCGGGTCTCTAACAGATCACGGGCGGTCGCCGTTGTCGGTGCAGCGGGCTAGCGTTGCTCCACATGCGGCGACCGGCAAGGGGTCGTCGGTGAACACGGAGGTCCCTCGGATGATCGAGTTCCGGGGCGTGACCAAGCGCTTCCCCGACGGCACCGTCGCTGTCGACGCCCTCGACCTGGCCGTCGACGCCGGAAAGATCACGGTGTTCGTCGGCCCGTCGGGCTGCGGCAAGACGACGTCCCTGCGGATGATCAACCGGATGATCGACCCGTCGGACGGCGTCATCTCCGTCGACGGCCGCGACATCATGTCCGTCGACGCCGCCGACCTGCGCCGGGGCATCGGTTACGTCATCCAGCAGGCGGGGCTGTTCCCGCACCGCACCATCCTCGACAACATCGCCACCGTGCCGATGCTGCTGGGCTGGGACAAGGCGAAGGCCCGCAAGCGCTCGGCCGAGCTGATGGAGACCGTCGGGCTGGCCCCGGAGATGGCCAAGCGCTACCCGGCCCAGCTCTCCGGCGGCCAGCAGCAGCGCGTCGGCGTGGCCAGGGCGCTGGCCGCCGACCCGCCCGTCCTGCTGATGGACGAGCCGTTCAGCGCGGTCGACCCCGTGGTGCGCGAGAGCCTGCAGGAGGAACTGCTGCGCCTGCAGTCCGAGCTGGGCAAGACCATCGTCTTCGTCACCCACGACATCGACGAGGCCGTCAAGCTGGGCGACAAGGTCGCCGTCTTCCGCACCGGCGGCGTGCTCGCCCAGTACGACGCCCCGGGCCACCTGCTCTCCCGCCCGGCCGACAACTTCGTCGACGGGTTCGTCGGGCGCGACCGCGGCTACCGCGGCCTGGGCTTCCTGTCCTCGGCCGAGCTGCCGCTGGGCGAGCTGCCCACGGTCACCGTCGGCGACCCGGTGCCCACCGGCGACGACGCCGCCTGGACCCTCGTCCTGGACACCGACCGCCAGCCGCAGGGCTGGCTGCAGGGCTCCGGCGCCGGCCCGACGGTCACCGCCGAGCACCTCGTGCCCGGCGGTTCCCTCTACGACGTGTCCTCCGGCTCGCTGCGCAGCGCGCTCGACGCGGCGCTGTCCTCCCCGTCGGGCAAGGGCGTCGCGATCGACGCCGACGGCGCCTACGCCGGCTCCATCAGCGCCGACGACGTGCTGGCCGCGCTGGCCAGGGTGCGCAGCGCCGAGGCCGCGGCATGACCTGGGTCCTGGGCAACCTCCCGCTCATCGGCGACCTGACACTGGAGCACCTGGCGTTCGCGCTGCCACCGGTGGTGCTCGGGCTGCTGCTGGCCATCCCGCTGGGCTGGCTGGCCAACCGCACCCGGGTCGGGCGCGCGATCGTGATCAACCTGGCCGGGCTGCTGTACACGGTGCCGTCGCTGGCGCTGTTCGTGATCCTGCCCGTGGTGCTGGGCACCGGCATCCTCGACCCGCTCAACGTCATCGTCGCGCTCACGGTCTACACGCTGGCCCTGCTGGTCCGCACGGTCGCCGACGCGCTGTCCGCCGTGCCCGGCATGGTGATCGACTCGGCCACCGCGATGGGCTACCGCCCGGTGCGCCGGTTCCTGGCCGTCGAGCTGCCGCTGTCGATCCCGGTGGTGCTGGCCGGCGTGCGGGTGGCCGCGGTGTCCTCGATCAGCCTGGTCACCGTCGGCTCGGTGATCGGCTTCGGCGGGCTGGGCAAGATGTTCACCGACGGCTTCCAGCGCGACATCCCGCAGGAGATCATCGCCGGGATCGTGCTGGTGCTGGTCATCGCGCTGGTGGTCGACGGCCTGCTCCTGCTGCTCGGCCGGGCGCTGACCCCGTGGACCCAGGTACGGGCGGGGGCCAACCGGTGAACGCTTTCGGCTGGCTGTTCGACCCGAGCAACTGGACGGGCCCGCAGGGCGTGCCGCAGCGGCTCGTGGAGCACCTCGGCTACACCGCGCTCACCCTGCTCATCGCGGTCATCATCGCGGTGCCGCTGGGCGCCTGGATCGGGCACACCGGCCGCGGCGGCTTCCTGGTCGTCGGGCTGGCCAACGGGCTGCGCGCGCTGCCCACGCTCGGCCTGCTGGTGCTGCTGGTCGGCGCGATCGGCATCGGCCTGCTCGGGCCGCTGGTCGCGCTCGTCGTGCTGGCCGTGCCCCCGATCCTGGCCGGCACCTACGCCGGCGTCCGCAACGTCGACAACGCCGTCGTGGACGCGGCGAAGGGCATGGGCATGCGCGGGCGCGACGTGCTGTTCCAGGTCGAGCTGCCCAACGCCCTGCCGCTGATGATCGGCGGCATCCGCAGCGCGCTGCTGCAGGTGCTGTCCACCGCCACGATCGCGGCCTTCGTCGCGCTCGGCGGGCTGGGCCGCTTCATCGTCGACGGCCTCGCCGTGCGCGATTTCGGCCAGATGATCGGCGGCTCGGTGCTGGTCGCGGCGCTGGCCATCGTCGCCGACCTCGTCCTCGCCGGGCTGCAGAAGCTGCTCGTCTCACCCGGCCTGCAGGCCGCGGCGGCGCAGCGCGGCGCCCGTCGCAAGCTGCGCGCCGTCCCCGGCCAGACCCCCACCGCGGAAGCGGCCTGACCCAGAACCCGCCGTGGTCCCCGCGGCGTTCACAACCGAAGGATCAGTCGATGAATCGACCCCTCCTGCCCCGACGTTCGGTGGTCGCCGCGGTGGCGGCCGCATCGGCCCTCGTGCTGACCGCCTGCGGCGGCGGGGGCGACCCCCTGGCCAACGGCGGCTCCGGCCAGCAGTCCGGCGGTGGCGGCGACGCCGCCCAGACGATCGTGGTCGGCTCGGCCAACTTCACCGAGAGCCAGATCCTCGCCGAGATCTACGCCCAGGCCCTCGCGGCCAAGGGCGTCACGGTCGAGAAGCGGCTGTCCATCGGCAGCCGCGAGACCTACATGCCCGGCCTGGAGGACGGCTCCATCGACCTGATCCCCGAGTACAGCGGCGTGCTGCTGCAGTACTTCGACAAGGGGGCCACCGAGGTCGAGGCGGAGGCCGTCTACACCGCGCTGCAGGCCGCGCTGCCGCCCGCGCTGACCGTGCTGGAGAAGTCCGAGGCCGAGGACAAGGACGCCGTCGTCATCACCCGGGAGACCGCGACCCGGCTCAACGCGAAGTCCATCGCCGACCTGGCCCCGCACTGCGGGCAGCTGGTGTTCGGCGGGGCGCCGGAGTTCCAGACCCGCCCCGACGGCATCCCCGGCATCGCCGAGTCCTACGGCTGCACCTTCGCCAGTTACCAGTCGCTCGACGCGGGCGGCCCGCTGACCGTGGGCGCGCTCGTCAACGGCGACATCCAGGCGGCCAACCTGTTCACCACGGACGCCTCGATCGAGACCAACGACTTCGTCGTGCTCGAGGACCCGGAGAACAACTTCGCCGCGCAGAGCGTGCTGCCGCTGATCAACAAGGAGAAGGCGACCCCGGAGGTCACCGAGACCCTCAACGCGATCTCGGCGAAGCTGACCACCGAGGGGCTCATCGAGCTCAACGCCGAGGCCTCCAGCGACGCCAAGCCCAACCCGGAGACGGTGGCCAAGGGCTGGCTGGACAAGAACGGCCTGTCCTAGCCCGAACCGCCAGGAGCCCCCGCACCCACCCTGCGTGCGGGGGCTCCTGGCTGTCCGCGCCCCGGCGCACACCCCGTGGCTGCGGCGCACATGTCGTGCGGTGCGTGTCGCAGCGGCGACATGTGCGTCGCGTCAACCGGTGTGCGTCGTACCCCCGCCGCCGCGCGGGCGCCCTGGCGTTTCGGACGCCGACCGCAGGGTGCGCAGCGTCCGCACGGCCGAGCGGTTCAGCTGGACCATGACCGCGATGCTCACCGCGTAGGCGAGCATGCACGCCGGCTGGGCGGTGAGCCGCCCCCACGCCTGGTCGAGGTTGACCAGGCTCATCGCGATCGCCGCCCCGCCGCACACCACGACCGCGACGATCGTCGCCACCGTCGCGGCCGCCGCCACCCGGCGCGGCGAGCAGGTGCGCCGGAACGTCAGCGCCACGATGGCGAGGGCCGCGGCGGCGATGACGGCGACGGCCGCGTCCTGCACGCCGGCCAGCACCTTCACCGCGGCCGGGGCGGGCGGCCCGGGGGCCAGCCCGCTGCGCCAGACGAAGTCCCAGCCCAGCATCAGCGCGGGCAGCGCGATCGCCAGCAGGAGCGCGGTGCGCCTGCCCTGGCCGGCGGCCAGCTCGTCCTGGTAGAGCCCGACGACGTCGTCGACCGGCCCGAAGTCGCGCACGGCGCGCCGGGCGGCGGCGTGCGGGTCCAGGCCGGCGCGGCGGTAGGCGTCGACGGCGTCGGCGAGGCCGTCGCGGACCTCGCGGACGATGTCGCGGCGGGCCTTGTCCGGCCCGCGCAGGCTGCGGTCGAGCTCGGCCAGGTGGGCGTCGACCGGGTCGAGCAGCGCGCTGCTCACGACGGCTCGCCGATGCGGTGCAGCGCGCGGAGGGTGCGCGAGGCCGAGCGGCTGAGCAGCACCACCACCGCCACGCTCGCGGCGTACGCCAGCGCGCTGACGGGCTGCGCGACGAGCAGCTCCCACGCCTGCTGGCCGCCTGCGACGTTCATGACGACGGCCGACCCGCCGCACACGACGACGGCGGCCTGGGACGTCACCGCGGCCGCCGCGGCCACCCGGCGCGGCGACGCGGTGCGCCGGAACGTCAGCGCGACCAGCGCGAGGGCCGTCGCCGCGGCGAGCGCGGTGGCCACGTTCTGCAGCACGACCAGGTCGAGCACCATCGCCGTCAACCCGGTCGGCCCGTCGGCGCCCATCAGCCCGCTGGACCACAGCAGGCTCCACAGCGCCATCAGGGCCGGCAGCAGGACAGCGAGCTGGAGCGCGGTGCGCCTGCCCTGGCCGGCGGCCAGCTCGTCCTGGTAGAGGTCGGCGACCTCGGCGACCGGGCCGAAGTCGCGCACGGCCAGGCGGGCGGCCTGCGCCGTGTCGAGGCCGGCGCGGCGGTAGGCGTCGGTGGCGTCGGCGAGACCGTCGCGGACCTCGCGGACGATCTCGCGGCGCACCCGCGCCGGGCCGCGCAACGACCGCTCCAGCTCGGCGACGTGCGCCGCGACGGGGTCGAGCGCGCGCGTCACGACGTCTCCCCGGCGGCGCGCGGCGGGCGCAGGACGGCCTCGACGACCGAGCTGAACTCGCTCCAGTCGGCCCGCTGCGCGGCCAGCGCGTGCCGGCCGGCGCGGGTGAGGGTGTAGGTGCGCCGCTCGCGCCCGCCGACGGTGCTCCACGAGCCGGAGAGCCGACCGGCCCGCTCCAGCCGGCGCAGCGCCGGGTAGACGGTGCCGGTGGGCAGGTCGAGCGCCCCGCCGCTGCGGGCCTGCAGCGCCTCGATGATCGCGTAGCCGTGCCGCGGGCCGTCCTCGAGGACGGACAGGATCAGCCCGTCCAGGTGGCCGCGCACCGCGTCTGGTCGCATGGGTAGGAATTCTACTCACTTTGCCGGGCGTGTCTTCAGGCTCGCCATCAGGGACATCCCTGATGTACATGTAGAGAGCCTACTTATAGCGTCCCGGACGTGGACACACTCACCAGGCCGGCGCAAGTGCGCCGGCCCGCCGCATCGCTGTGGCTGCTGCGGGGCGCGCTGACCGTGCACCTGCTCGCCGTGCTCTCCCAGCCCGTCCTGGCCGGGCTCTTCCTGACCGGTGACGTCGACGCCATCGAGGTGCACGGGCTCGTCGGCACCGCGGTGGGGTTCCTCACCCTGGCCACCGCCGGCATCGCGCTCGGCTACGTCATCGTCGGCCGCGGCCGGCTGTGGATCCTGCCGGCCCTGGTGGTGCAGTTCCTGGTCGAGGGCGTGCAGATCGGCGTCGGCTACGCCCGGATCCTGCAGCTGCACGTGCCGCTCGGGGTGATCGTCGTCGTGCTGTCGGTGCTGCTCGCCGGCTGGGTCTGGTCGCCGTCGGCGGCGCGGCCCCGGGGACAGCGGTGAACCCGCGGCTGTCGCGGCGCGGCTTCCTGGGGCTGCTCGGCGGCGCCGCGGCGGGGGTGGCGCTGGCCGGCTGCGGGCTGGGCACCCAGCCCGGGCAGACCGGCGAGGCCGTGACCAGCGCGGTGCCGCTGCCCGAGCCGTTCCGGGTGCCGCTGCCGGTGCCGCCGGTCGCCCGGCCGGTCGGCGTCGACCCGAGCGGCGCCGAGCTGTACCGGATCACCCAGCGGGTCGCCGAGCAGGAGATCCTGCCCGGCCTGCGCACCCCGGTCATGGGCTACGACGGGATCTTCCCCGGCCCGACGATCGAGACCCGCCGCGGCCGACCGGTCGTCGTCACCCACCACAACGAGCTCCCGGTGCCCACCGTCGTCCACCTGCACGGCGGGCACACCCCGTCCGAGCACGACGGCTGGCCGCTCGACCTCGTCCTGCCCGCTAACGGCGGGCACGACGGCAGCGGCCACCACGGCATGGTCGGCGACTCCGTCGTCGGCCGGCGCGACTACCGCTACCCGGGCGACCAGCGCGCCGCCACGCTCTGGTACCACGACCACCGCATGGACTTCACCGCCCCGGCCGTCTACCGCGGCCTGGCCGGCTTCCACATCGTGCGCGACGACGTCGAGGACGCCCTGCCGCTGCCCCGCGGCGACCGCGAGCTCCCGCTGATGATCTGCGACCGCTCGTTCACCGCCGACGGCGCCTTCGCCTACCCCGGCCTCGACCAGTCGATGCGCAGCGTGCCCGGCGTCGACCGGGAGTGGATGGAGGGCGTGCTCGGAGACGTCGTGCTGGTCAACGGCGCCCCGTGGCCCGTGCACGAGGTCGACGCCGCCCGCTACCGGCTGCGGCTGCTCAACGCGGCCAACGCCCGCCGCTTCCAGCTGGTGTTCACACTGCCCGACGGCGAGAACCTGCTCGTCCAGCTGATCGGCTCCGACGGCGGGCTGCTGGCCGCCCCGGTCGAGCGCCGGTCGCTGCCGATCGCCCCCGGCGAGCGGTTCGACCTCGTCGTCGACTTCTCCCGGGTGCCCGTCGGCACCGACGTGACCGTGGTGAACACCCTCGGCACCGACCGCACCTCCCAGGTCATGCGCTTCCGCGTCGTCCGCGCCGCCCGCGACGACAGCCGCGTGCCGGACGTGCTGTCCGAGATCGAACCCCTGGTGCCGGCGGCCGACGCCACGGTCCGCACCTTCGAGTTCCGCCGCGGCGCGGTCGGCGGGCACCGGGGCTGGACGATCAACGACGAGTCCTTCGACCCCGACCGCTCGCTGGCCGACATCCCCCTCGGCCAGGTGGAGCGCTGGCGCTTCCACACCGACGTCCACCACCCCGTGCACGTCCACCTCGACCAGTTCCAGGTCCTGCGCCGCGGCGATGGCGGCCCCGCCCCCGCCGACGCGGGGTGGAAGGACACCGTCGACCTGCCGCCGTTCGAGGTGGTGGAGGTGGCGGTGCGGTTCACCGACTACGCGGGCCGCTTCGTCATGCACTGCCACAACCTGGAGCACGAGGACATGGCGATGATGGCCACGATCCGCACGGTCTGATCCGGGGCGGCGCGCCCTGCCGCCGCGTCGGGCCTCAGTCGAGGTGCGACCAGCGCAGCAGGACGGCCACCGCGACCGCCACCCCCACCGCGATCTGCACCAGCACGAGCGTGGTCGGGGCGCCGACCGCCACCATCGTCGCGATGGCGAGGACGGTCATCACGGCGAACAGCCAGAAGGCCCACCGGTGGCCGGTCCACAGGCCCGCGTAGGCGACCAGGGTGACGAGGGCGCCGCCGGCGGACAGCAGGAGGACCAGCGGCGGTTGCTGCCCGAACGCGGCGTCCTGGCTCCACGCGGTCACCAGCACGGCGACCACGACCGCGTGCTGGAGCATCGCCAGGACCAGGACGGCGGTCAGCGCCGCGCCGCGCTGGGAGGGGGTGCTGGTGCTGGTGCTCGTGCTCGTCGTCATGGGCCACCGGATCCGGGTACGGGGAGCTACTACTCAGCGTCTACTGAGCGTCACTTTAGGGGTGGGTCCGGGTCGAGATGTCGCCCGAACGCCGCCCGGCGGCGAGCGGGGGACGAGCGGTCGAAACTCTCGGTGACCGGTGGACGACCGCCGCGATCACCGGCGCGAGCACACAGGACCTGAGGACGCGACTGACCGGTCGCTCACGGAGCCGGCGAGGTGGCCGTCGGGCCCCGGAGCGACGCTCGGCACGGTCGCCGGAACTCAGGCCCGGGGCTCGCCCTCCTGCGCGTCGTCGGTGTCGACGACGTCGGCGTCGTCATCGCGGCCGTCCGCCCCGCCGAGGGACCCACCGCCGTCCGGGCGGTCCTCCGGGGGCGCGGTCATGGTCGGCTCGGCGTCCTGGTCGACGACGTCGTCGTCACGGGAGTTCGTCATCCCCGAGCCGTACCCGCGGGGACGCCACCGACACCGGTAGGACGCCGTTCCCGGGGAACAGCAGGGGGATGGGATACGCGGTGGCCGCTTCCAGCGAGTGGATCGACCCGGACGGCGTGCGCCGCCCGGCCGGCGAGGTGCACGGCTGGACCCCGGGCACCAACCAGACGGTGTGCGGGCTCCCGCTGAGCAGGTCGCGGTTGAGCCGGTACCCGCACGTCGGCTGGGCCGACGTCCAGCCCGAGTCCGGCCGGCACGCCGACGAGGTCCGCCGGGTGTGCCCGCGCTGCGCCGCGGCCGCCCGCCCGAGGCACCGCCGCGACCCCCGCCCGCGCCGCCCCTGACCCTCGGGCACCGAGTGACGGCGGTCATGACACGCTCGGGTGGGAGGTGTAGAACGGAGCGTGTCGACGGTCGGGGGGATCGTCGCGCACCCGGGGGATGGCATGTCTGACGAGGACGCGGACGAGCGCGCGGGCACGACCGGTGCGGAGGGACCGACCGACTGGTCGCCCAGGATCCCGACGACGTCACCGGACGCCGCACCGGGGCCGGCGACGTTGCTCGCGGTGCTGGTGGGCAACATCGGCACCGGGCTGCTGATCAGCTGCCTGCTGGGGGTGACCGCGACGATCGCGGTCCTCGACGGGGGCGACCTCCTGGCCGGCCTGCGAGAGGTGCCGGCGACGGTCACCGCGGTCGAGGAGACGCTGACCAGGGGGAACCGGATCACCATCGAGACGGTCGACGGTGACACGGAGCTCGTCCGCGCCTACGGCCCGCAGCGCCACGGCCTGCGGACCGGTCGACCGCTGACGGTGTGGCTCGGCGGCTTCAGCGGCCGCGACCTCCTCGTCGAGGCCCGGGTCGAGGGCGGTGTCCGCTTCGGCCCCGGCCTCCCGTCGCCGATCTGGGTCATCGCCTGCTCGGTGATCGCGCTGCTGGCTGCGGGCATGCTGGCGCTGTTCCACCGCGGGCACCTGCTGTTCGTCGTCACCTTCACCCTCCTGACCATCGCAGTCTGGAGCTCCATGACCCTCAGGAACTGAGGCCCGCGACCGGAGCGAGCCGCGTCAGGTGGTGAGGGAGCCATAGGCGTCGATCGTGCCGTCGACGTCGTCGTGCATGGCGTAGACGGCGAACTGGTCGACGCCGAGCCCGGCGAGCTGGGCCAGCTTCTCGCGGTGCGCGGAGACCGGGCCGAGCAGGCAGAACCGGTCGACGACCTCGTCGGGGACGAAGTCGGTCGAGCGGTTGCCGGCCTTGCCGTGGTGGCTGTAGTCGTAGCCGTCGCGGCCCTTGATGTAGCCGGTCAGCTCGGCGGGCACCGCGGCGGACGACTCGCCGTAGCGGGTGACCAGGTCGGCGACGTGGTTGCCGACCATCCCGCCGAACCAGCGGCACTGGTCGCGGGCGTGGGCGAGGTCGTCCCCCACGTAGGCCGGCGCGGCGACGCACATGGTGATCGACGACGGGTCGCGTCCCGCCGCCTCGGCCGCCGCGCGGACCGACTTGATCGTCCACTCCACCAGGTACGGGTCGGCCAGTTGCAGGATGAACCCGTCGGCGGCCCGGCCGACCAAATCGAGCGCCTTGGGGCCGTAGCCGGCCATCCACACCGGCAGCTTCCCGCCGGGGCTCACCCAGGGGATCTTCAGCGGGGTGCCCTCGACGTCGACCTCGCGGCCCTCGGCCAGCTCCCGGATGGCGTGGATCGAGGCCTCCAGCCGGGCGAGCGTCGTCGGCTTGCGGCCCTGCACGCGCACCGCCGAGTCGCCCCGGCCGATGCCGCAGATCGTCCGGTTGCCGAACGTCTCGTGCAGCGTGGCGTGCATCGAGGCGATGACCGACCAGTCGCGGGTGGCCGGGTTGGTCACCATCGGCCCGACGACCATCCGGGACGTCCGCTCCAGGATCCGCGGGTAGATGACGTAGGGCTCCTGCCAGAGCACGTGCGAGTCGAACGTCCAGCCGTGGCTGAAGCCCAGCCCCTCGGCCCGCACCATCCGGTCGACCAGCGCCCGCGCCGGCGGGTCGGTCTGCAGGACCAGTCCGATGTCCATGCCGGTCACCTGAGGTACTGGCAGGTGTCGCGCTTCTGGAACGCGCCGTCGCCCGCCTTGCCCAGGTACTCGCCCCCGTCGACGATCACCCGGCCGCGCGACAGGACGGTCGAGACGCGACCGGTGGTCTCGCGGCCCTCGTAGCAGGAGTAGTCGACGGCCATGTGGTGCGTCGACGCCGAGTGCACCTGGGTGGCGGTGGGGTCGTAGAGGACGATGTCGGCGTCGGCGCCGGGGGCGATGGTGCCCTTGCGCGGGTAGAGGCCGAACATCTTCGCCGGCGTCGCGCAGGCGATCTCGATCCAGCGCTTGCGCGAGATGTGGCCCTCGACGACGCCCTGGTGCAGCAGGTCCATCCGGGTCTCCACGCCGGGCAGCCCGTTGGGGATCTTGGAGAAGTCGCCGATGCCCATGTCCTTCTGCCCCTTGAAGCAGAACGGGCAGTGGTCGGTGGACACCACCGACAGGTCGTCGGTGCGCAGACCGCGCCACATCGCGGCCTGGTGCTCGGCGGGCCGCAGCGGCGTCGAGCAGACGTACTTGGCGCCCTCGAAGCCGGGACGGGCCAGGTCGTCGGTGGACAGGAACAGGTACTGCGGGCAGGTCTCGGCGAAGGCGTTGAAGCCCTCGTCGCGGGCCTGCTGGACCTGCGCCAGCGCCTGCGCCGCCGACAGGTGCACGATGTAGATCGGCGCCTCGGCCACTTGGGCCAGCTTGATCGCCCGGTGGGTGGCCTCGGCCTCCAGCAGGGCGTGGCGGACCTCGCCGTGGTAGCGCGGATCGGTCTGGCCCTTGGCCAGCGCCTGCTCGATCAGCACGTCGATGGCGATGCCGTTCTCGGCGTGCATCATGGTCAGCCCGCCGGTCTCGGCGCCCTTCTGCAGCGCCCGCAGGATCTTGCCGTCGTCGCTGTAGAAGACCCCCGGATAGGCCATGAACAGCTTGAAGCTGGTCACGCCCTCGCCGACCAGCGCCTCCATCTCCTTGAGCGAGGAGTCGTTCACGTCGGCGACGATCATGTGGAACGCGTAGTCGATCGCGCAGTTGCCCTCGGCCTTGGCGTGCCAGGCGTCCAGGCCCTCGCGCAGCGAGCCGCCCATCGACTGGATCGCGAAATCGACGATCGTCGTGGTGCCGCCCCAGGCCGCGGCCCGGGTGCCGGTCTCGAACGTGTCGGCCGACTGGGTGCCGCCGAAGGGCATCTCCATGTGGGTGTGCGCGTCGACGCCGCCGGGCACGACGTACTTGCCCGTCGCGTCCAGGACGGTGTCGGCGGTCCAGCCCTGCGCCAGGTCCGAGCCGGTGGCGGCCAGCGCCACCACCTGCTCGCCGTCGACCAGGACATCCGCGGCGAGCTCGTCGGACGCGGTGATCACGAGTCCGTTGCGGATGAGCGTGCGGGTCATGGTGTGCATTCCTCCAGGGCGGCGACGAGCGCGGCGAGGCCCTCCGCGGCCTCGTCGGCGGTGAGCGTGAGGGGCGGGGCGATGCGCAGCACGTTGCCGTGCAGGCCGCCCTTGCCGACGAGCAGCCCGCGCCGCTTCGTGGCCTCCAGCACCGCGGCGGCGATCTCGGGCGCGGGCTCGCCCGGGCCGCCGCCGCGCGCAGCGTCAGCGGAGCGCGCATCGGTGCTGCCCGGGCGCACGAGCTCGACGCCGATCATCAGGCCCTTGCCGCGGACGTCGCCGACGATCGGCGAGCCGACCTTGCGCAGCCCCTCGAACAGCACCGGGCCCTGTCGGGCCGCGTTGGCCTGCAGGTCGTGCTCCAGCAGGTAGCGCAGGTTGGCCAGGGCACCCGCGGCGGTCAGCGGCGAGCCGCCGAACGTCGAGATCGAGTTCGCCCCGAGCGAGTCCATGATCTCGGCGCGGGCGATCACGCCGCCCATCGACAGCCCGTTGCCCACGCCCTTGGCGAACGTGACGATGTCGGGCACGAAGCCGTGGTGCTGCCAGCCCCAGAAGTGCTCGCCGGTGCGGCCCCAGCCGGTCTGCACCTCGTCGGCGATCATCAGGATGCCGCGCTCGCGCAGCACCTCGGCGAACGCGCCGAGCAGGCCGTCCGGGCCGTGGGTGAAGCCGCCGACGCCCTGGATCGGCTCGGCGATGAACGCGGCGACGTCGCCGCCGGACTGGTCGAGCACCTCGCGCAGGTCGGCCACGCACGCGGCGATGAACTCGCCGTCGGACAGCCCGGCGAACGGCGAGCGGTACCGCTGCCCGCCGTGCACGTAGTAGGTCTGGAACGGCGAGAGCGACGTCGGCGACCACGACCGGTTGCCGGTGATCGCGATCGTGGAGAACGACCGGCCGTGGTAGCTGTTGCGCAGCGCCAGGACCTGGTTCGACCGGCGCAGCGACGAGGCCAGCAGCAGCGCGGCGTCGTTGGCCTCGGTGCCGCTGGTGGTCAGGAAGACCTTCGGGTCCGGGATCTCGGACACCCCGGCGATCAGCTCGGCCAGCTCGACCATCGGCCGGTTCAGGTACAGCGTCGAACTGTGGATGATCTTCCCGGCCTGCTCGGCGACGGCCTTGGTCACCTCGGGCAGCGCGTGCGCGGTCATCGTGGTCAGGATGCCGCCGAAGAAGTCCAGGTAGCGGGTGCCGTCGGCGGTCCAGACGTGGCGGCCCTCGCCGCGCTCGATCTCGATCGGCTCGTCGTAGTAGATCGCCAGCCAGGACGGCAGCACCGCCCGCGTGCGCTTCAGCAGGTCGTCACTCATCGCTCGGCCTCGCAGGGCTCGGCCGGCGCTTCGCGCAGGCGCTGTGTCGATGATCCGCTCGCACGCTCGCTCATTGCTGCACCAGCGGTCCGTAGGCCTCCGGGCGGCGGTCGCGGTAGAACGCCCACGTCTGGCGGACCTCGTCGATCAGCCCCAGGTCGAGGTCGCGGACCAGCAGCTCCTCGTCGGTGCCCGACGCCGTCTCGCCGACGAACTGCCCGCGCGGGTCGACGAAGTAGCTGGTGCCGTAGAAGTCGTTGTCGCCGTACTCCTCGACGCCCACCCGGTTGATCGCGGCGATGAAGTACTCGTTGGCCACCGCGGCCGCCGGCTGCTCCAGCTTCCACAGGTACGACGACAGGCTGCGGCTGGTGGCGCTGGGGTTGAACACGATCTGCGCGCCGGCCAGCCCGAGCGCCCGCCAGCCCTCCGGGAAGTGCCGGTCGTAGCAGATGTAGACCCCGACCTTGCCGACCGCGGTGTCGAACACCGGCCAGCCCAGGTTGCCCGGCTTGAAGTAGTACTTCTCCCAGAAGCCCTTGACCTGCGGGATGTGGTGCTTGCGGTACTTGCCCAGGTAGCTGCCGTCGGCGTCGATCACCGCCGCGGTGTTGTAGTAGTTGCCCGAGCTCTCCAGCTCGAAGACGGGCACGACCAGCACCATGCCGGTCTCCTTCGCCAGCGCCTGCATCCGCTTGACGGTCGGTCCGTCGGGCACCGGCTCGGCCCACCGGTAGTGCTCGGCCTCCTGCACCTGGCAGAAGTACGGCGCGTTGAACACCTCCTGGAAGCCCATGACCTTCGCGCCCTGCTCGGCGGCGCTGCGCGCGTAGGACTCGTGCACATCGATCATGGACGCGGTGTCTCCGGTCCACTTGGCCTGCAGGATGGCCGCCCGCACCACCCCGGCTCCCGGGTCGCTCATGTCCCTGTCCTCCCAAAGCCGCCAAGGAAAGGCCCACCGTGATCCGCCGGGCGGCCGTCCGCAAGACCCCGCGCCCCCCGGAGATGCCCTCGTCACACGAACGGTCGCGGGGGCGGCCCCCGGCCGCGGCCGCGGCGCGTGGCGCGATCACGCCACGCCACCTACCCCGCCACGGTATGGAACCGACACCCCGCCGTGACCTATCGTCACCGTGGTCGCGGTCGGTGACCACCGGGAGGGATGGGCGTGGACTGGGTATCGGCGGGACTCGCGGTCGTCTGCCTCGCCGTCGCCGCGCTGCACGTGGCCCGGCTGGCGCTGCACGCCGGCGCGTTCGGCGACATCCCGGGCGGCCCGCTCGGCGAGGTCTCGCACGCCACCATGGCCGTGGGGATGGCCGCCATGTTCTCCCCGCTGGGCGACCCGCTGCCGACCCCGGTCTGGACGGTCGCGTTCGTGCTCTGCGGGGCCTGGTTCGCCGCGGTGGCGCTGCGCACCCGCTCGTTCGGCGGCGACGCCGGCCACCACGTCGTGGGCAGCGCGGCGATGCTGTTCATGCTGTCCACCGGGCACAACCACACCGACCCCGGCACCGGGGCGGACGCCGCCGGCCACGCCGCGCACCACGGCGCCACCGGCGGTGTCGGGCTGGTGTCGGTGGCCGCGATCCTGCTCGCCGGCTACTTCGCCTGGCAGGCCCTGCGCTGCTCGGACCACCTGCGCGTCCGCGCCGAGCCCGACGCCCCGGCGTCCGGCGGTGCCGCGCTGGCCCTGCGCACCGGCGTGCTGCGGTCCGCCCGCACCGCCGCGGTGGCGCACGTGGTGATGGCCGTCGCGATGACGGTCATGCTGCTCGCGATGATCTGAGCCGGGTGCGACGTGCGGGGTGAGCAGGTCCGGGTGCGGCCCGTCGGGGCGCGCCCCACGCCGCCGCGCGCGCTGCGCGCCGGATTCGCGGCCGGGCTCGCCGTCACCTCCGCCGTCCTCGCGCACGCCGCCGGCGGCGGGTCCG
>NZ_JAHDTH010000176.1 GCF_018531445.1 Pseudonocardia lacus | reverse complement strand
GCGGCCGGGCTCCTGGCGGCGGCGCGGGCCGCGCTGCGGTCGGTCACCCGCGCCATGGCGGCCGACAGCGCCGGGCTCTACCTGTGCGACGAGCCGGGCCCGCCGCGCTTCACGGCCGCCTTCGGCGTGCCGCGCTGGCTCGCCGAGCGGTTGGCCGCCGATCCCGCGCCGCCGCCGGTCGTCGAGGCCGTCACGACCGGCCGCGTGCAGCTGTTCGACGCCGCCGCGGCCGCGTTCCCCGAGCCCCGCTCGACCGGTCACGGCCTGGCCGCCGCCCTCCCGCACGGCCTCGGCGCCCTGATCATGGTGCGCCCGTCCGGGCACGAGCTGCTGGCCGGGGAGCTGCGGGTGGTGGAGGCCTTCGGCGAGCTGCTCGCCTCCCTGGTCGTCGACCAGCGCCGGATCGCGGGCCTGGAGCAGCGCCTGGCCCGGATCGCCGCGCTGAGCGCCCCCGGGGTCAGCCCTCGCTGATCCGGTAGCCCACCCCGGGCCGGGTGGTGATCGGCGACGGGTCGCCCAGCTTGCGGCGCAGCCGCCCGACCGTCACCGCGACGGTGTTGGTGAACGGGTCGGCGTGCTCGTCCCAGACCTGTTCGAGCAGCTCGCTGCTGCTCAGGAACGCGGGGCTGGCCCGCAGCAGGGCGTGCAGCAGCGCGAACTCCTTGACCGACAGGTCCAGCAGCCGCCCGTCGCGGGTGGCGGTGTGGCGGGCCGCGTCGAGCTCGACCCCGCCCGCGCGCAGCGTCCGGGCGCGGGCGACGGGACGGCGCCGGACCAGCGCGTGCACCCGCAGCACCAGCTCCGGGAAGTGGAACGGCTTGCCCAGGTAGTCGTCGGCGCCCAGGCCGAGCCCGCTGACCCGGTCGCCCGGCGAGCCCGCCGCGGTGAGCATCAGCACCATCGCCCGGTCGTCCCGGGCGGTGATCATCTGGCACAGCGCGTCGCCGTGGATGCCGGGCAGGTCGCGGTCGAGGACGACCACGTCGTAGCGGTTGAGGTCGAGCTTCGCGGCCGCGTCCAGGCCGTCGTGCGCGACGTCGACGGCCATGCCCTGGTCGCGCAGGCCCTCGGCGAGCACGGCGGCCAGGGAGCGCGCGTCCTCGACGACGAGGACCCTCATGCCGATCCCGGTTCGGGTGCCGCCGGGAGGGCCACACCGACCCGCAGGCCGCCCTCCGGCCGGGCCCGCAGGTCGAGCCGGCCGCCGTGCGCCTCTACCACGGCCGCGACGATGGACAACCCGAGCCCGGAGCCGCCGTCGGAGCCGGTCCGGTCGGCGGCCAGCCGGGTGAACGGCCGGTCGAGCCGAGCGACCTGGGCCGGGTCGAGGACCGCCCCGCCGGTCTCCACGACCAGCCGCGCCGTCGCGCCGGGGATGGTGGCGACCCGGACCCAGCCCTCGTCGTGATTGTGGGTGACGGCGTTGTCGACGAGGTTGTCGGCGAGCCGGGCCAGCAGCACCGGGCTGCCCAGCGTCCAGGCGGCGGCCAGGTCGGACTCGACGACGAGGCCGCGCTCGGCGATCCGGTCGGCGTGCGCGGCGAGCGCCTCGGTCATGACCTCGTGCAGCGACACGGCCTCCGGATCGCCGAGATCGCCGTGGCGGGCGCGGGCGAGCGCGAGCAGCCCTTCCAGCAGGTGGTCGACCTTGTCCACCTCGGTGCGCACGCGGTCGGCCAGCGCGACGGCCTGCGCGGCCGGCTCCGCCTTGGCCGCGGCCACGTCGACCGCGGCGCGGATGGTCGCCAGGGGGGTGCGCAGCTCGTGCGAGGCGTTGGCGACGAACCGGCGCTGCGCGGCGAACGCCGCCTCCAGCCGGGCGAGCAGGTCGTCGACGGTGTCGGCCAGGTCGGTTACCTCGTCGGCCGGGCCGTCCAGCGCCAGCCGCTCGTGCAGGTTGTCCGCGGAGATCCGCCGGGTCGCCGCGGTGATGGTGCGCAGCGGGCGCAGCACCCGCCCCGCCAGGGCCCGTCCCACGACCACCGCGACGACCAGCGCCACGGCCAGCGCGAGCAGCGATCCGGTCAGCAGCTGCTCGGACTGCCGCGCCGCGGACTCGACCAGCTCCGCCTCCATCTGGGCGATCCGCACCTCGGCCGGGACGGCCGTCCGGGGCGCGGGCGACGTGACGGAGATGGAGCCGAACGCGTTGGTCAACGCCAGCAGGCCCACCGCCGACGCCCCGAACACCACGGCGTAGAGCACGGTGAACCGCTGCCGCACGGTCTGCGCCATGTCGCTCCCCTCGTCCGGGACCCAGGATGCCGGGCCGGACCTAACATGCCGATGACGGCGGCGGTTCGGCCCCTGTGGGGCGCGCGTCCGTAGACACCGGCGACATGTCGACCCGTTCCCCGGTCCCGCTCGTGCGCCGTGAGTGGACCGCCTTCCGCACCCGGCGCAGGCTGCTGGCCGTGGCGGCCGCCGTGCTGGTGACCGTCTCGCTCGGGCTGCTCGTCGGCCTGGCCAGCCGCACGGAGTGCGGCACCGGCCCGTCCCACGATCCCGGGGTGGGGCCCTGCCCCACCGCGCCCCTCGGTCCCGACGGGCGCACCGTGCGCGACGAGTTCACCTTCGTGCACCGCCCCCTCGGCGAGCAGGGCTCGATCACCGTCCGGCTGACCTCGATGACCGGCATCATCACCTACCCGCCGCCCGACCACGACGAGATCGTCGAAGGCATGGTGCCGTGGGCGAAGGCCGGTGTGATCGTCAAGGACGGCCTCGCGCAGGGCTCCACGTACGCCGCGCTGATGGTCACGGCGGGGCACGGCGTGCGGATGCAGCACGACTTCACCGAGGACGTCGCCGGCGGCCCCGGCGGCGTGTCCGAGCAGAGCCCGCGCTGGCTGCGGCTGACCCGCTCCGGCGACACGATCACCGGCCACGAGTCGGTCGACGGGGTCGACTGGACCGAGGTCGGCACCGCCCACCTGCCGGGGCTCCCCGCGACGGCGCGGGTCGGGCTGTTCGCCGCCTCCCCCGGCGACCTGACGCTGCGCGCGATCGGCCTCGGCGCGAGCCTCCCGGAGATGCGCTTCACCCAGACCACCGCCACCTTCGACAGCATCTCCGTCGACGGCTCCACCGAGGGGCCGTGGACCACCGATACCGTCGGGAGGCACGGGCTCACCGACTGGGAGAAGTTCCGCCGCGCCCCCGGCCTCGTCGAGTCCGGCACCACGTTCACCGTCACCGGCTCCGGCGACATGGCCGTGGCCGGCCACGAGGCCGGCCGCCCCGTCGAGGACACCCTCCTCGGCCTGCCGATCGGGCTGGCCGTCCTGGTCGTCGTCGCGGCCCGGTTCACCACCCGCGACCGTCCGCGCGACCGCTCCGCCCTGGCCGCGAAGGCCGCGCTCGTGGGAGCGGTCGGCTTCGCCGCCGGGCTGCTGGCCGCCGGGATCACGGTGCCGGTCGGCGTCGCGCTCCTGCACGCCGGCGGCAACCCGGTCCTGGCCACGCCGACGCCGACGGTCGTGCGGATGGTCCTCGGGGTGGCCGCGCTGCACGCCGTGGCCGCGGTCCTCGCGGTGGCGGTGGCCGCCCGGCTGCGGCGCGCCGCGCTGCTCGTCCCGGCCGCGCTCGTCCTGCCCTACATCCTGGCGACCGTGCCCCTGCTCCCGGACGCGGTGGCCGACGCCCTGCTGACCGCCACCCCGGCCGCCGGGTTCGCCGTCCGGCAGACGGTCGTGGAGCACCCGCACGTGTCCGAGCACTTCTCGGCCCTCATGGGGTACTTCCCGCTGCCGTGGTGGGCCGGGCTCGGCGTACTGATCGCCTTTACCGCGCCGGCCCTCGCGTCCGCATTCGCGACGATGCGAAAGAATGACCTCAAGAAATGCGAGGTAGTCATGGGGGTCGATGGATGAGAGGGCCCTCAGCGGGGTCAGCGCGCGATTCAATCACGCTGAGGGCCCTGTCGGCCGAGTGGATCTTTCCCGAGCCCGGGCCGGGGCACTCACCCACCGCGAGGTCGGCAAAGCGCCCGAGCCACCTGCGCCACGATCCGGTCGGGCCGACGCAGGACGTCGTCCTTCGTGTACCGGTACACCCGCCAGCCCTGGTCGAGCAGCGCCGTGTGCCGGGCGATGTCCCGCAGGACCGCGCCCGCGCCGGTGTGCACGGCGCCGTCGTACTCGATGCCGATGCGGTGCGCGGGATAGGCCAGGTCCAGCCACACCGCCGTCCGCGCCGAATCGTCCTGCACCACCCACTGGACCTCGGGCGCCGGGAGCCCACCCAGCACGACGGTCAGCCGGAGCCGCGTCTCCATGGGCGAGCCGGCTCGGCGGTCCGCGTACCGCACCGCCTCGGTCAGGCCCGCGATGCCGCGAGCGCCACGGTGGTGGTCGGCGAGTCCGAGCAGGTCGTCGGGCAGGAACCGGTGCGCGTTGGCCAGCGCGTCCACCGCGACCACCCGCTCCACCAGCGGGCCCCGGCGGCCCAGGTCGAACGCGGTCCGTCGGGGCGAGGTGACCCGCACGCCACGCACCCCGACGATCTCGGCCGGGTCGAGCCGCTCACGGATCACCAGCAAGCCGGGGTGGGCCCGGCGCTTCTGCCCGAGCACGATCTCGATCGGCGCGTGGACGGGCCCGCAGGACGCCCCGAGCAGTTCGGCGGCCGCGTACCCGGCCACTACCCCCCGCCCCTGTGACCACCGGTACGCGGCGAGCGCCCGGAGCGTGAGATCGGGTGGGCGATCCGACCGGCGGACGTACGTGTCGGGGAAGAGCCGCAGGTAGCGCGGCCCGCGCACCTGCTCCTTCGTCACCAGCCCAGCGGCCACCGCCGCCGAGCCGCGGAACGCCACGGGCCACCCCGGCACCTCCTCCGTCATGGGGAGACCGTGCCGCAGCGGCGGGCCCGCCCGCGGGCGTTCCGACCACTTCGCGGGTGAGAGGGCCCTCAGTGGGGTCAGCGGCCGATCCGATCACGCTGAGGGCCCTCTCGACTACCGCGCCCGCCCCCGGAACCGGAACCGGTCCCCATTCGAGTCGACCAGGACGTCGGTGAAGCCCGCCGCCGCCAGGCGCGCGGGGAACCCCCGCGGGTCGATGGGGGTGAAGACGTCGCCGACGTGCAGCGCCCGCCGCTTCGGCGTGTCCTCCCCGTCGGTCCCCAGCAGCAGCCCACCGGGTCGCAGCACTCGGGCCAGCTCGACGAGGGCCCGGTCCTGCAGGGCGACCTCGGGGATGTGGTGGAGCATCGTGAAGCACGCCGCCGCGGAGAACCGGTCGGAGGGCAGCGGGAGGGCGGTGGCGTCGGCGGTGACGACCTCCACCGGTCGTCCCGCCATGCGGGCGCGCAGGGCGTCGGCCAGCTCGACGTCCAGTTCGACGGCCGTCACCCGGGGCGCCCGCTCGATCAGCAGGTCGGTGACCAGGCCGGGGCCGGCGCCGATCTCCAGGACGTCGTCGCCGAGGTCGACCCGGTCATCGCCGCCGCCCAGCACCCAGGGCAGCAGTTCGTCGGCGACGAGCGCGCGCCACTCCTCGCTCGCGCACAGCGTCAGGTGCTCTTCGTTCACTGCCGCTCCTCCTGCTCAGGCCATCGCTCCGCGCGCGTCCAGGTGCCCGGCCAGTGCTCGCGCCGCCTCGCGCAGCAGGGGGGCGATCCGCTCCACCGCGGCCCAGGTGACCCGGCTCTCCGGCCCGGACACCGACAGCGCGGTCATCGACGGCCCGCCGGGCACCGCCACGGCCACGCAGCGCACACCCAGCTCCTGCTCGGCGTCGTCGACGGCGTAGCCCTGGTGGCGGATGCGGTCGAGCTCGCGGGCGAGGCGGTCGGGGTCGGTGATGGTGTGCGGGGTCTGGGCGGGCATCCCGGCGCCGGCCAGCAGCGCGCGCACCCGCTCCGGGGGGAGCTGGGCGAGCAGCGCCTTGCCCACGCCCGTGCAGTGCACCGGCACTCGCCTGCCCACCTCGGTGAACATCCGCATCGAGTGCCGGGAGGGCACCTGGGCCACGTAGACGACCGCGTCGCCGTCCAGGACGGCCATGTTGGCCGTCTCGCCGACCTCGTCGACGAGCTGGGCCAGGTGCGGGCGGGCCCACTCCCCCAGCATCCGGGAGGCGGCGTCGCCCAGGCCGATCAGCCGCGGGCCCAGCGCGTAGCGGCGCGAGGGCAGCTGGCGGACGTAGCCGGAGCCGACCAGGGTGCGGATGATGCGGTGGATGGTGGGCAGCGGCAGCCCGGAGCGCGCGGCCAGCTCCGAGAGCGCCACGTCGCCGCCGGCCGCGGCCATGTGCTCCAGCAGGGCGAAGGCGCGGTTGAGCGACTGCACCCCACCCCCGCGTTCGGACCCCTCACCCATGCTTCTCCCGCCGTCTCGACCACCGAGCCTAGCCGCGCGCCCTCAGCGCCCCTCCCAGGTCGGCCGCGCCCGGGTGCCGAACGCGGCCTGCCCGGCGGCGAAGTCGGCGCTGCCGTAGACGCGCTCCACCAGGTCGTCGCCGTCGGGGAGGGCGGCGCGGCGCAGCCGGGCGACGGCCTGCTTGGTCGCCCACATCGTCAGCGGCGCGTGCCCGGCGAGCGCGGTCACGGTGGACTCCAGTGCCTCGTCGAGGCCGGCGGTGTCCGCGGCCAGCTGGGTGACGAACCCGGCCGCGTGCACCTCGGCGGCGTCGAGCAGGCGGGCCCGCAGCAGCATGTCGAGCGTCCGGGCGGGACCGAGGTGGGCCACCAGCAGGGCCTGGGTGTCCATCGACAGGCAGTTGCCCAGGGTGCGCGCGATCGGCACCCCGAACCGCGACGCCGCGGTGGCGATGCGCAGGTCGCAGGCCGCCGCGACGGCCAGCCCACCGCCGATGCAGTAGCCGTCGATCGCGGCGACCGTGGGGACGGAGGTGTCCTCGATCCGGCGCACGACGCGGGTGATGCGCCGCTCGTAGACGACGCCTTCAGGGCCGTCGAACCCGGCGAACTGGGCGATGTCGGTGCCGGAGACGAAGGCCTTGTCCCCGGCCCCGCGCAGCACCAGCACGCGGACGTCGGGGTCGTCGTCGGCGGCCTCGCAGGCCGCGTGCAGCCCCTCGTACATCGCGAAGGTGAGCGCGTTGTGGGCCTTCGGCCGGTTGAACGTGACCCGCAGGGTCGGGCCGAGCTTCTCCACCAGCAGGTCGGTCACGACAGCACCGCCAGCGCCGCCAGCGCCGCCTCGATCTCCTCGGGTGGCGCGCCCACCTCGGTGAGGACCGCGCGGGTGTCGGCGCCGAGCACCGGGCCGGCCGGGCCGCGCCGGGCCGGCGTGCCCGACAGGCGCATCGGCGAGCCGAGCTGGCGCACCGGGCCGAGGTCGGGGTGCTCGGCGTCCCAGAAGAAGTCGCGCTCGCGCAGGTGCTCGTCGGTGAAGACCCGCCCGTAGTCCTCGATCGGCGCGCAGGGCACGCCCGCCACCTCCAGCGCGGCGACGACCTCGTCCCGCGTCCGGCCCGCGACGGCGCCCTCGATCGCCGGGATCAGCGTGTCGCGGTGGGCGTGGCGGGAGGCGGAGTCGCGGTAGCGGGGGTCGTCGCGCAGCGCGGGCAGCCCGAGTGCGGCGCACAGCCCGTCCCAGGTCTTCGCGGTGATCGCGCCGAGGGTCACGAAGCCGTCGGCGCAGCGCACCGCCTGGTACGGGGCCTGGGTCTGGTGCGCGGAGCCGAGCGGGCGCCCGACCTCGCCGGTGGCCAGGTACGTGCCGGCCTCCCACACCGCCAGCGACACCCCCGACTCCAGCAGCGAGACGTCGACGCGCTGGCCCTCGCCGTCGCGATCGCGGGCGCGCAGCGCGCCGACCACGGCCAGCGCCGTGTAGAGCCCGCTGACCAGGTCGCAGATGGGCACGCCGACCTTGGCCGGGTCGCCGTCCGGGGTACCGGTGATGCTCATCAGCCCGGAGCGGGCCTGGGCCATGATGTCCAGCCCGGGCAGCGCGGCCAGCGGGCCGTCCTGGCCGAACCCGGACGCCGAGGCGTACACCAGCCGCGGGTTGACCGCGGCCAGCTCGTCGGGCCCCAGGCCGAGCCGCCGCATCGCCCCCGGGCGCAGGTTCTCCACCAGCGCGTCGGCCCGGGCGGCCAGGCGCAGGAACGCCGCGCGCCCGGCCCCGGACTTCAGGTCCAGCGCCACCGACTCCTTGTTGCGGTTGAGCCGGGCGAACGGGGAGCTGTGCCGGCGCCCGTCCGGGCCGTCGAGGAAGGGGCCGGTGGCGCGGGTGGGGTCGGGGCCGGCCGGGTTCTCCACCTTGATCACCCGGGCGCCGAGGTCGGCGAGCTGCATCGTGGCGAACGGGGCCGCCATGAACACGCCGACCTCCAGGACGGTGAGCCCGTCGAGGGCTGCCGGCCGTGGATCTACAGCCACCCCGGGACCACCAGCAGCACCCAGGTCACCGGCGGAGCGATCAGCACCATCGAGAAGCCCCATCGCATCAGCCTGCGGTAGACGTAGTCGCGCTGTCCTTCCGGAGCGTTGGCCGTCACAAGGGCGCCGGAGGTGGAGAACGGGCTGGAGTCGACCACCGAGGAGGAGATGGCCAGCGCGGTGATCAGTCCGATCGCGCCGACGTGCCCGGCCAGCAGGAACGGCACGGCCAGCGGGATGAGCGCGCCGAGGATGCCGGTGGTGGAGGCGAACGCCGAGACCGCGGCGCCGATGTAGCAGATCACCAGCGCGGCCAGCAGCGGGATGCCGATCAGGGCCACCTGCTCGCCGAGGAAGTCGACGGTGCCCATCTCCTGCAGCAGGTTGACGTAGGTGACGATGCCGCAGATCAGCAGCACGGTCGGCCAGGCCACCTGGGCGACGGCGCCCTTGTAGGTGTTCGGGGCCAGCAGCGAGAGCAGCACGGCCGCGGTGATCGCGAGCAGGCCGACGTCGAGCTGGAAGGCCAGCGCGCCCACGGCCAGCCCGACCAGCGCGACGAGGGTGAGCGAGCGGTTGAGGTCGAGGGTGGTGACGGCGCCCTCGTCGTGGTCGGTGAACGGGGCGCCGGTGGCGCCCGTGGTGCGGGCCGGCTCCGGCCGGCCCGCCCTGGCCGCGCCGGGGCCGCCGCCCGGGGCGACCCGGGCGGTGTCCGGCTCGGACTCGTCGGGGGCGTGCGGGTCGACCACCCTGCCGAGCAGTTCGCGCCCGCCGAACACGAAGAACATGACCGAGTTGAGCAGGGTGTTGAACACCAGGCTGCCCAGGAACAGGACCACCGGGCTGCCCGGCAGCCCGCTCTCGGCGACCACGCCGTTGGTGATCACGCCGAAGATCGACAGCGGGGAGAACCCGCCGGCGCTCGCCCCGTTGATGATCGAGAGCCCCATGAGCACCGGGTTGATCCGGTGCTGCAGGGCGAAGCCCAGCCCGATCGGCGCGATGATCGCGACCGCGGCCGGCACCACCGCGCCGAACGCGGTCAGCAGCCCGGTGACCACGAACATGATCCACGGGATCAGCGCGATCCGGCCGCCGACGCCGCGCACGGCCTGGTGGACGAGCCAGTCGACGGTGCCGTTGGCCCGGGCTATCGCGAACAGGAACGTGACCCCGACCAGGATCACGAACAGCGAGCCGGGGAAACCGTCGAAGATCGTGTCGGCGACGTCGTCGGGCGAGCCGTCGACGACGAACATGCCGACGATGAACGCGGCGACGAGGCTGATGGCCCCGAGGTTGATGGGCAGGACGGTGGCCAGGACGAACGCCGCGACCAGGGCCGCGATCGCGAGCACGTGAACGGTCATCCGGATTCGCACTTCCTCACGGCTGACGGCGACGGGAGGGAACGTGGTACTCCGCGCTACTTCCGACATGCGGAAGATGGATTTCGGCGCCGAGTATGGTCGGCGTCACACCCTCGGTCAATGCTCCGATCAGCCCTGCTGATTGATCGCACGGGCCATCACGGGCAGATCACGAGTGGACGACTGCGGCACGCTGCGGTAGATGTCTTCCGCATCCCGACATCCGCGCGCGCGACGATCGGAGCGGCTGTGGTCACCCACGAAGGCCGGCACTTCCTGCAGATCCCGGGCCCGACCAACGTCCCGGACCGGGTCCTGCGGGCGATGTCGGCGCCGACCATCGACCACCGCGGCCCGGAGTTCGCCGCGCTGACCACCGAGCTGCTCGACGCGGTCAAACCGGTCTTCGGCACCACGGGCCCGGTGGTGATCTACCCGGCATCCGGGACGGGCGCGTGGGAGGCGGCGCTGGTCAACACGCTCTCCCCCGGCGACCGGGTGCTGATCGGCGAGACCGGCCACTTCTCCACGCTGTGGTCGGGGCTGGCCGTCAAGCACGGGCTCAGCGTCGACGTCATCCCCGGCGACTGGCGCCACGGCGTCGACCCGGACGCCGTGCGGGACCGCCTCGCCGCCGACACCGGCCACGAGATCGCCGCCGTCTGCGTCGTCCACAACGAGACCTCGACCGGCGTCACCAGCCGGGTGGCCGACGTGCGCGCGGCGATCGACGCGGCCGCCCACCCGGCGCTGCTGATGGTCGACACCATCTCCTCGCTCGGCTCGATCGACTACCGCCACGACGAGTGGGGCGTGGACGTGACGGTGGCCGGCTCGCAGAAGGGGCTGATGCTGCCGCCGGGGCTGAGCTTCAACGCGATCAGCCGCAAGGCGCTCGACCGGCGCGCGGGCCTGCCCCGCTCGTACTTCGACTGGGACCCGGTCCTGGAGGCCAACGCCCGCGGCTTCTTCCCCTACACCCCGGCCACGAACCTGCTCTACGGGCTGCGCGAGGCCTGCGCGATGCTCGCCGAGGAGGGCCTGCCGGCGGTGTTCGCCCGCCACCGGCGCCACGGCGCGGCCACCCGGGCCGCGGTGCGGGCGTGGGGGCTGGAGGTGCTCTGCCTCGACGATCGCGAGTACTCGGCGTCGCTCACCGCGGTGCTGCTGCCGCCCGGGCACGACGCCGACGAGGTGCGCCGGGTGGTCCTGGACCGCTTCGACATGTCGCTGGGCAACGGGCTGGGCAAGCTGGCCGGCACGGTGTTCCGGATCGGGCACCTGGGCCACTTCAACGACCTCAGCCTGGCCGGGACGCTGTCCGGGGTGCAGATGGGGCTGCAGCTGGCCGGGGTGCCGATCAAGCCCGGCGGGGTCGAGGTGGCGCTGGAGCACCTGCGGGACGCCACGTGAGCGAGCTTGCGAGCGAACCATCGACACCGGGAGAGCCCGCGAGCGCACCGTCGGCACCTGGCGAGCTCGCGAAGGCGCTCGGCGAGCGGCTCGACGGCGAGGTCCTGTTCGACGACTACACCCGCCACCTCTACTCCCGCGACGCCTCCATGTACGCGATCCGGCCGCGCGGGGTCGTCGCGCCGCGGCACGCCGACGACGTGGTGGCCGCCGTGCAACTGGCCGCGGAGCACGGCGTGCCGGTGCTGGCCCGCGGCGCGGCCACCAGCCTGGCCGGGCAGACCGTGGCCGACGCGGTGGTGCTGGACTTCTCCCGGCACATGGACCGGATCGTCGCGCTCGACCCCGGCGCGCGCACCGCGCGCGTGCAGCCCGGTGTGGTTCAGGAGCAGCTCAACCAGGCCGCGGGGGCGCACGGGCTGATGTTCGGGCCGGACACCTCCACCGCGAACCGGGCCACGCTCGGCGGGATGATCGGCAACAACTCGGCGGGCAGCGGGTCGGTGCGCTACGGCATGACCATCGACCACGTGCACGCCCTCGACGTGGTGCTCTCCGACGCCTCCACCGCGCGGTTCGAGCCGGTGGACGCGGCCGAGCGGGAGCGGCGGGCGGGCGGCACGGGCCTGGAGGCGCGGCTCTACCGGGAGCTGCCGCGGCTGGTCGAGGCGAGCCGGGAGGCCATCGCCACCGGTTTCCCGGCGTACTGGCGCCGGGCCGGCGGCTACCGGCTCGACCGGCTGGCCGCGGCGCTCGACTCCGGGGCGCCCCTGGACCTGGCGGAGTTCGTCGTCGGCTCGGAGGGCACGCTGGCCGTCGTCACCGAGGCGACGGTGGGGCTGGTGCCCAGGCCCGCGCACACCGTGATCGCCGTCGGGCACTTCCGCTCCACGGCGGCCGCCATCGCCGCCACCGACGACGCCCTGGCCTGCGATCCGGCCGCCGTCGAGCTGATGGACCGGACGATCCTCGACCTGTCCCGGCAGAAGATCGAGTACGCCGCGCTGGGCGCGATCCTGCACGACGACCCCGACGCGCTGCTGTTCGTCTCCTTCAGCGGCGACGACCCGGCCGAGCTGGCCGGCTCGCTGGAGCGGCTCACCGCGCTGTGGAAGCGGCACGACCACGGCTACCACACACTGCTCGCCGAGACCCCGGCCCAGCAGGGCGCGCTGCTCAAGGTCCGCAAGGCCGGACTCGGGCTGCTCATGGCGGCCAGCGTCGGGGCGAACCGGCCGCTGGCGTTCGTCGAGGACACCGCCGTCGACCCGGCCCGGCTGGTCGAGTTCACCGACCGGTTCGCCGCAGTGCTCGACCGCCACGGCATGCGCGCCGGCTTCTACGGCCACTGCTCGGTGGGCTGCCTGCACATCCGCCCGTTCGTCGACCTCACCCGCCCCGACGAGGTGGCGAAGATGCGCGCGGTCGCCGAGGACGTGCGCGACCTGGTCGCCGAGTTCGGCGGGGCCAACTCCTCCGAGCACGGCGACGGCCTGGCCCGCAGCGAGTTCAACCGCAGGCTGTTCGGCGACGACCTCTACGAGGCCATGCGCCGGGTCAAGGGCATCTTCGACCCGCACGGCCGGCTCAACCCCGGCAAGATCGTCGATGCGCCGTCGATGACCGACAACCTGCGCGACGCCGCGCTGCCCCCACCAGGGCGGCTGCGCACGGCGCTGGACTTCACCGTGGTCAGCGGCGGGGAGTCCGGCATGCGCGGGGCCGCCGACCGGTGCATGAACATCGGGCTGTGCCGCAAGAGCGGCAGCGGCGTGATGTGCCCGTCCTACATGGCGACCCGCCGCGAGGAGGACTCCACCCGCGGCCGGGCCAACGCGCTGGTCAAGGCGCTCACCGAGCCCGATGCCGCGGCCGCGCTCGGCGACGAGCGGCTGCACGAGGTGCTCGATCTGTGCCTGATGTGCAAGGCGTGCGCGAGCGAGTGCCCGCTGGGCGTGGACATGGCCACGCTCAAGAGCGAGGCGCTGCACCAGCGGTACGCCACGCACGGCGTGCCCGCGCGGTCGAAGGTGTTCGCCGGCATCCGGGCTCTCAACCGGTTCGGCACGGCCACCGCGCCGCTGTCCAACCTGCCCGGGCGCCTCTCGCCGGTGCGCAGGCTGCTCGGCGCCCGGCTGGGGATCGCCCCGCAGCGGCCGCTGCCCCGGTTCACCCGGCGCACCCTGCCGCGCTGGTTCCGCCGCCACTCCCCCGCCGCCGAGACGACCGGTTCCCGCGGCCCGCTGACGCTGCTGGCCGACTCGTTCACCAGCTTCACCGAGCCCGCGATCGGCATCGCCGCGGTCGAACTGCTGGAACGCGCCGGCTGGGAGGTGCGGCTGGAGAGCGGCGGCTGCTGCGGGCGGGCCGCGTTCTCCAAGGGACTGCTGGAGCGCGCCCGCGAGCAGGCGTCCGGGCTGGTGGGCGCGCTCGCCGCCACGACCGGCCCGATCGTCGGCGTCGAGCCGTCGTGCCTGCTGACGCTGGGCTCCGAGCACCGCACGCTGCTCGGCGACGATCCACGCGTCGCCGACGTCGGATCGCGCGCGAAGCTCGTCGACGAGTTGCTGGTCGAGGCCGTCGACGACGGGAGCCTGGTGCTGCGCGAGGACGGCTGGCCGGCCGGGAGGCGGATCCTGTTCCACGGCCACTGCCACCAGAAGGCCGAGGTCGGCACGGCGTCGACCGTCGCGCTGCTGGAGCGCATCCCCGGTGCCGAGGTCGTCGAGCTCGACGCCGGGTGCTGCGGGATGGCCGGCTCGTTCGGGTTCGAGGCCGAGCACTACGACCTGTCGATGCGGGTCGGCGAGGACCGGTTGTTCCCCGCCGTCCGCGCCGAACCGGATACCACTGTGCTGGCCGCGACGGGCGTCTCCTGCCGCCAGCAGATCGCCCACGGCACCCCCCGCCGCGCCCACCACCCGGTCGAGCTCGTCCGCGCCCTCCTCTGACCGTCGAGAACGACGTTGTCGTCATTGTGGACCGGTCCAATTCGCGACAGCTTCGTTCTCGACGGAGGGGGACAGGATCAGGCGGGGCCAGGCGGCCGTGTCGCGCAGGAGCTGGCGGTCGTGGGTGGCCACGACGACGGCCGCCGGGGTGGCCGACAGCGCCGCGGTCAGCTCGTCGACCAGGGTGATCGACAGGTGGTTGGTCGGCTCGTCGAGCAGCAGCACGTGCGGCCGCGCCACCAGCAGCAGCGCCAGGTCCAGCCGGCGCTGCTGGCCCAGCGACAGCTCGGCCACCGGCCGTGCCGCGTCGCGGCGGTCGAGCAGGCCCAGCGCCGACAGCGGCACCCGCTCGGCGGCGGCCAACCGCCCGGCCACCACCGCCCGGTCCTGGGCCGCCTCGTAGACGGCCGCGGCGCGCCGCCGCCCGGGCGGGGGCGACTCCTGGGCCAGCAGCCCGATCCGCACGTCGCGGCGCGGGCGCACCCGGCCCGACGTCGGGTCGAGCACGCCCGCGAGCACCCGCAGCAGGCTGGACTTGCCGGCCCCGTTCGGCCCGGCGACCACGAGCCGATCGCCGGTGGCGAGCTCGACCGAGCACAGCCCGGCCAGCCGCCCGTCGACGGCCACCTCCTCGGCGCGCAGCAGCGCCATACCGGGCCGGGCCTGCAGGGCGGGCAGCGCGAACCGCAGCGGCGGCTCGGGCACGTCGACGGCGTGCGCGTCCAGCTCGTCCTGGCGCCGGTGCACCGCCCGGACGAGCCCCGGCGCCCGGGTGGCCCGGGTGTGCTTGCCGGTGCCCTTGTCCGGGCGCCACCCGCTGACCAGTCGGTCCCGCGCCGCGGCGAGGCCATCGGCGAGCCGCTCCCGCTCGGCCTCCTGGGCCCGGAACGCGGCCTCCCAGCGCTCCCGCTCGGCCCGCCGGCCCTCCCGGTAGCCGGCGTAGCCGCCGCCGTAGGTGCGCGGGCGGGCATCGGCGCTCGGGTCGAGGTCGAGCACCGTCGTGACGACGTCGGCCAGCAGGGCCCGGTCGTGGCTGACCAGCACCACGCCGCCCGGGTGCGCGCGCAGGGCCGCGGTGAGGTGCGCCAGGCCGGCGGCGTCGAGGTGGTTGGTGGGCTCGTCGAGCAGGAGGAGGTCGTGCCCGGCGCCGAGCAGGCAGGCCAGCCGCACCCGGTAGCGCTGCCCCACCGACAGGGTGCCCAGCGGCCGGGTCCGGTCGTCGGGGGCCCCGAGGCCGGCGAGCGCCAGGTCGACGCGGCGGTCGGCGTCCCAGGCGTCCAACGCCTCGACGGCGGCCAGCGCGCGGCCGTAGGCGTCGTCGGCGCCGGGCCGGTCCTCGGCGAGCGCGGCCGTGGCGGCGTCGAAGGCGGCCATCGACGCGCGCACGTCGGCGAGCTCGACGTCGATCAGATCGCCGACCGTGCGGTCGTCGCCGATCGGCAGCTCCTGGTCGGCGACGCCGATCGAGCCGGACCGGCGCACGCTCCCGCGGTCCGGTGCCAGTCGACCGGCCAGGACCTGCAGCAGGGTGGTCTTGCCGCGGCCGTTCTCGCCGACGACGCCGAGCCGGTCGCCCGCGGCGACGGTCAGATCGACGCCGACCAGCACGGGCCGGCCGCCGCGGGCGAGGTGGAGGTCGGTGGCGCGCAGGTGCGCGCGGGAACGGGCGGTGGTGGGGGCGGACACGCTTCCTCCTGGGGCGCGCCGGCGCGGCCCCGGGGCGGGGCGGGCTGTCGACGCGGGTGCACTGACGGCGGACACGACGAGCCGCGGCCCGGCGTGCATCGCCGCGGCCGCGCGTCCGCGCCCTCAGAGGAAGTAGTGGTGGTGCACGAGCGGACCGTAGCAACCGCGCCCGCGGGCGGACCACCGGTTTCCGTCGCGGCGGGGGAACACCAGCCCCAGCTCGGCGGCGGTCTCCCGCGACTCAGCCCGGCGCGCCCGGCCGGCTGATCCGGCCGCGGGCCACCAGCTCCACGGTCACCAGCACCGCAACCGACTCGGCCGCCAGCAGCCCGACCAGCACCAGCAGCTGCGCCGCGCCGGCCTGCACGGCGTCGCCGCTGCCGATCAGCACCCCGACGAACGCCCCGGGCAGCGTCACCAGCCCCACCGTGCGGGTCTGGTCGAGCGCCGGCACGAGCGCCTGCGCGGCCGACGGGCGGACCAGCAGCATCGCGGCGTCGCGGTCGAGCAGGCCCAGCGACAGCGCGGCCTCGAACTCGCCCCGCCGGGCGACCAGCTCGTCGAGCGCGCGCCGCCCGGCCAGCGAGGTCGCCGTCATCGCCCCGCCGATGACGATCCCGCAGACCGGGACGAGCGCGATGCCCGTCGGCGGCACGGTCCCGGTGGCCAGCACGATCGCGACCACCGGCGCCGCACCGGCCACGATCGGCAGCACCGCCAGCAGCCCGGCCCGCTCGGGGGTCATCCGCCGCGCCGACGTGACCGCCGCGACGCCCAGCATCACCAGCACGAACGCCGCGGACAGCCACAGCGACCCGACGACCGCGACGATGATCGCGCTGACCGCGGCGAGCTGGGCCAGCGCCCGCAGCGCCGCCGTCGCGGTTGCGCGCCCGACGCCGAGACCCCCCAGCCCGGCGACGACCGAGGCCGTCGCCGCCAGCAGCAGGAGCGCCGCCGCGAACCCCCACCCGATGACCACCGTCGACCCGCCCACCCGGCAACCCTGCCGTGGGGCGGATCGAGGGGATCAGAGGGAGAGCACGCGCTCGATCTGGCGCAGCTGGTGGCGGGCCATCGCGAGGTTGGCGCGGGCGCGGTCGAGGGCGAGGTACACGAACAGGGTGCCGGCGCCCTTGGTGTCCAGCAGCCGGATCACGTGGTACTGCCGACCCAGGGTGATGAGCACGTCCTCGATGTCGTCCTGGATGTCGAGCATCGCCATCGCCCGCAGTTTGGCCCGCACGACCTCGGTGTTGCCCGCCGCGGCGACCTCAAGGTCGAGGTGACGGCCCCCTCCCATGCTGCCCAGCATCATGCCGCTCTCGGCGTCCACGATCGCGGCGCCCACCGCGCCGTCGATCTCCATGGTCGACTTGAGGGCGGTCTCGATGTCCACGGGCGTACTCCGTCCGGTCGTCAGGAAAATGATCAGCGGACGCTAACACCCGACCATGCGGCACCTGGTCCGCCCGATTTGTTCCGCCGATTCGACGCTCGGTGCCCGAACAATTCCCACCCGTGACGGAATGGGGCTCACGCAGAACAGCACGCTCGCTTTTCGTCACCGCCCGACAACCGCAGAGTGACGACCCGACGGATCAGCGGGATGCGCCGTCCGCCCGGGTGCGGTCCCGAGGAAGGGCCCGGATCCTCGGGCCCTTCGACCCTGGTGCGCCCGTCCTAGAGCCGTCGGTGCCGCCCCGCTGCCCGCGCGGCCCGCGCCCGCCGGCCGCGCAGCACCAGCAGCACCGCCGCCAGCAGCACCCCCGCGGCCACCACCCCCGACCCGGCCAGCACCGCGGGCATCGGCACCCCGGCCGGCC
>NZ_JAHDTH010000175.1 GCF_018531445.1 Pseudonocardia lacus | reverse complement strand
CGGGGGTGGCGCTGGCCGTGCTGGCCGCCGACTGCCCGCCCGTCCTGCTCGCCGACCCCGTCGCCGGCGTGGTCGGCGCCGCGCACGCCGGCCGGGTCGGCGCCGCCGCCGGGGTCGTGCCGGCCGTCGTGCGGGCCATGGAAGGGCTGGGGGCGCGCGTGGGGGCCATCGAGGTGCTGCTGGGCCCGGCGATCTGCGGCGGCTGCTACGAGGTGCCCGCCGCGATGCGGGCCCAGGTCGACGCCCGCCTGCCGGGCAGCGCGGTGCGCACCCGGCGCGGCACGCCCGGGCTCGACCTGCGCGCGGGGCTCTACCACCAGCTCACCGAACTCGGCGTGGCGCGCATCGGCGGCGACCCGCGGTGCACCTTCGAGGACCGCGACCTCTACAGCCACCGCCGCCAGCCCGGCACCGGGCGGCTGGCCGCGGTCACCTGGCTGGACAGGTCGTGAGCGAGCTTGTGAGCTCGCCATTCACCACAGCGCGGGTGCTTGCGCTGCCGGCGAGCGTCAGCGGGGAGGCTGCGTGAGCGAGCTTGTGAGCTCACCGTTCACCACAGCGCGGGTGCTTGCGCTGCCGGCGAGCGTCAGCGGGGAGGCTGCGTGAGCGAGCTTGTGAGCTCACCGTTCACCACAGCGCGGGCGCTTGCGCTGCCGACGAGCGTCAGCGGGGAGGCTGCGTGAGCGAGCTTGTGAGCTCACCGTTCACCACAGCGCGGGCGCTTGCGCTGCCGACGAGCGTCAGCGGGGAGGCTGCGTGAGCGAGCTTGTGAGCTCACCATTCACCACAGCGCGGGCGCTTGCGCTGCCGACGAGCGTCAGCGAGGAGGCTGCGTGAGCGGGCCCGGAGCCGATGCGGCCCGGGCGGAGGAGCTCGCCGGGCGGCTGGCCGCGGTGCGGGAGCGGATCGCCGGGGCCTGCCGGGCCGCCGACCGCGACCCGGCGGAGGTCGAACTGGTCGCGGTGACCAAGACCGTGCCGGCCGAGGACGTCGCGCTGCTGCTCGACCTCGGGTTGGGCACGTTCGGGGAGAACCGGGTGCAGGAGGCCGGGGCCAAGGTCGAGCGGGTCGCCGAGCTGCGACCCGCCGCCCGTCCGCAGTGGGTCCTGGTCGGCGGACTGCAGCGGAACAAGGCCGGCGCCGCCGCCCGTTGGGCCGACCGGGTGGAATCGGTGGACTCGATCAGGGTGGCCGACGCGCTCGACCGCGCCGTCCGCCGCCTGCTGGACACCGGCGGGCGCGCGGGGCCGCTGCCCGTGCTGCTCCAGTTCAGCGTCGACGGCGACCCGCGCCGCGGCGGCGTGACCGGGGAAGACCTCGTGCCGCTCGCCGAGCACGTGAGCGGGTGCCCCGGATTACACCTCCGGGGGGTTATGACCGTCGCGCCCCTGGGTATGGATCCGGACCGGGCATTTTCGGCCGCCGCCGCGGCGGCCGGCCGCGTGCGAACGCGGTTTCCGCAGGCCACGACCCTGTCTGCGGGGATGAGCGGGGATCTCGAGTCCGCCATCGGGCATGGTTCGAGCGTGGTGCGTGTCGGTACGGCCCTGCTGGGCCGCCGACCGTTAGCCTCGCCGTGACGGCCGTTCGTGGGGGCTCGCCGACCGTCGAGTGACGAGGATTGGGAGCGCGGATGGGCACGATGTACCGGCTCAAGGCCTATTTCGGCATGGTGCCCGCCGACGAGCTGACCGAGTACGAGGACGAGCCGGTCGACCGCTACCCCGCCCCGCGCCGCTCACGGGACGGCGACGACCGCTGGGCCGAGCGCAGGCGCCCCGACCAGCGCCGCGACGACCCGCGCTGGGAGGACAAGCGCTGGGCCGAGCCCGGCTGGGACGCGCGCGCCCGCGACGACCGCTCCTGGGACGACGACTCCTGGGACGACGAGCGGTACGCCGGCGACGACCGCGCGACGGCGGAGCCGACACGATCCGACGACCCCCGTCGCGGTGATCTCCAGCGCGACGACCGGGGCGCGCGCCGCGCCGCCCGCCCGTCGGCGGTCACCGACCGCAGGCGACCGCTGGGCGCGCCGTCCTCCCCGATCAGGGGTGCGCTGGCGATCGACACCGAGACCGCGGCCGCCCCCGAGCCGGCCCGTCCGGTGGCCCCGGTCGCCGCGGTCAGCGGGCCGGTCGGCGCCGCCGAGGCGCGCGACCGCGTGGCCACGCTGGCCCGCATCACCACGCTGTCCCCGCGCAGCTACAAGGAGGCGCGGACGATCGGCGAGCGGTACCGCGACGGCCAGCCGGTGATCATGAACCTGACCGAGCTGGACGCCGCCGACGCCAAGCGGCTGGTCGACTTCGCGGCCGGGCTGGCCTTCGCGCTGCGCGGCGGCTTCGACAAGATCGCCACCCGGGTGTTCCTGCTCACCCCCGCTGACGTGGAGGTTTCGGCCGACGACGCGCGGAAACTCGCAGAACGCGGACTCTTCCGCCAGGATTGAGCCGTGTCCCTCGCCATCCAGTTCGTGCTCTACTACCTGCTGTTCTTCTTCTGGCTCCTGCTCATCGGCCGGATCGTGGTGGAGCTCGTACGCAGCTTCGCCCGCCAGTGGGTGCCGGCCGGCCCGAGTGCGGTCGCGCTGGAGCTGATCTTCACGGCGACCGACCCTCCGGTGAAGCTGTTGCGGAGAGTGATCCCGGTCGTCCGGATCGGCGGCGTGGGACTAGACCTGTCGATTATGGTTCTGCTGCTGGTCGTGTTCATACTGATGAACGTTGCCCAGCCGACGCCGCTGTGAGCCCCAGTCACAGGGTGCCGCCGCCGAGGACTGCATGAGGTGATCCGATGCCGCTGACGCCCGCCGACGTCCACAACGTCGCGTTCAGCAAGCCCCCGATAGGGAAAAGGGGGTACAACGAGGACGAGGTCGACGCGTTCCTCGACCTGGTCGAGGCCGAGCTGGCCCGCCTGATCGAGGAGAACGAGGACCTGCGCGAGCAGATGTCCCAGCTCGAGCAACGCCTCGGCAACGCCCAGGCCGATCTGGAGGACGCGCGTTCGCGCCCGCCCGCCGCCGGGATGGGAGGGCAGGGGGTCGCCCCGCCCACCCAGCAGATCCAGCGCCAGGTGGAGCCCCCGCCCATGCGCATGGAGCAGACCCGCGCGATGGGTGGGCCCGGGATGGGCGACATGGGCGGTGACGGCGGTGGCGACAGCCACATGCAGGTCGCCAAGGTCCTCAGCATGGCCCAGGAGATGGCCGAGCGGCTCACCGCCGAGGCCAAGTCCGAGGCCGACACGATGCTGAGCGAGTCCCGTGCGAAGGCCGAGCAGTTGCTGGCCGAGGCCCGCAGCAAGTCCGACGGCCTGGTCAACGACGCCCGCTCGCGCGCGGAGACGATGCTCAACGACGCCCGCACCCGGGCCGAGACCCTCGAGCGCCAGTCCCGCGACAAGGCGGCCACGCTGGTCGGCGACGCCGAGCGCAAGCAGGCCGAGATCATCGGCACGATCACCCGCGACAAGTCGGTCCTCGAGAAGAAGATCGACGAGCTGCGGACGTTCGAACGCGAGTACCGCACCCGGTTGAAGACCTACCTCGAGACCCAGCTCAGGGACCTCGGGGACCGGGCATCCGCGGCTCCGTCCGACAGTCGGGGCAGCGCCAACGGCGGCTACGCGTCCACCGGCTACGGTCAACGCGCCGACGCCGGCAGCTGATTCTCGCGAACGATCGCGGCGGTGCCGGTGTGTCCGCACCGGTCCGCCGTCCACGGAGTAGAACGTGCTGCTGCTGGTCCTGATCCTCATCCTGATCGCCTTCGGGCTGCTCGTGGTCGCGCTGTTCACCGGCAGCGTGCTGTGGGCGTGGGTTTCCGTGGCGGTGAGCGCCGTCGCGGCGCTGGTCCTGGTGGTCGACGCCCTTCAGCGGCGGGCGGCGGTCCGGGCCGGAGCCCAGGCCGGGGCGGCGTCGCAGGACCGGCCGGTGCGCCAGCGGTCGTACCCGGAGCTGGATCCGGCCGTGCCGGAACCGGTCACCGAGATCCTCCCGGTCGTCCCCCCGGGAGGCGTCCGGCCCGGTCGGCCGCAGGCGCCCGAGGTCGAGCCGCCGCACGCGGGTCCGCCGGCCCCACCCGAGCGGAAGCCCGTGTCGGAGGCCCCGGCCGAGCCGTCCCCGTCCGATCAGGCCGCGGCGTCCCAGCGCACGCAGGTGATGGGACCGGTTCAACCGCCCGGCTCAGACGCGCGACCGCCCGGCGCTGCCGGCGCGCCGCCCTTGACGGGGCCTAGCTCATCACCGAGCGTAACCGGCGCCGGGGGTGAACCGGTTCGGAAGGGCGCGGCGGAGACGTCCGCCGAGCCCACCGGCTCGACGAGCGGCACCCCGGGCGCACCCGCGGCGGACGCCCCACCGTCCACCGCGGCCGGCGGCTCGGGGTCCGCGGCCCCCGTCGACACGAGCAGTGAGGCGACGGTCGTCGTGCGGGCGCACGGCGGCGGCAAAGCAGCCGCCGCGACGGGCCCGGCCGACCCGCCCGAGGGCGAAGCGGCGCCCGCCGCGCCCGCGTCCGACGCGAAGGCCGCTCCACCCGGGGCGACCGACGAGCAGGACGGGGCCGACGAGGGCACCGCGAAGCCGGCCGAGGCCGCCGCGCAGGCCACCACCTCGGCCGACGCCCCCGTCGACGACACCCCGGCCGACGGCGACCCGCCCGAGGAGACCCGGGAGCCCGCCGCGTCGGCGGTGGTCGCGCTGCTGTCCGACGAGGTGCTGGTCGTCGACGAGCAGCCCCGCTACCACCTGGGTGGCTGCCGCGCCCTGACCGCGAAGGCCACCATCCCGCTGCCCGCCCGCGAGGCCGTCGAGCTGGGCTTCACCCCGTGCGGCTGGTGCACCCCCGACCGCACCCTGGCCGAGCGCCACCCCGCCCGCGCCCAGTAGGCCGCCCGACCCGCGCACGGCCCGCCGGAACCCGGTGGCGCCGCGTGGCTATCCTGGAGTGCACAGGCACCGATCCGGCCATCACCGGGGAGCCTCCGGAAGAAACGGGCCCGCCCCCGCGGGCGGCCCGGAGTAGAACCGGACGGGTGCGGCCCGTCACAGCCGTCGAACGAGAGGCCGCCCGCGAGCCGCACCACGTGCGGGGGTGGCAAGCGGGGTGGTACCGCGGCGCGTGAGCGTCGTCCCCGTGCGCACCGACCCGGCACGCACGAGGAGCACAACCGATGACCGCGAGCCCCGCGCCCGAGACCAGCGGCGAATCCCGCTACCCGTCCGTTCCCGCGCACCCGTCGTTCCCGGCGCTGGAGCAGGAGGTCCTGGACTTCTGGGAGACCGACCGCACCTTCCCGGCCTCGGTCGACGCCCGCCCCGCGGGCGAGAACGGCGGCAACGAGTTCGTCTTCTACGACGGGCCCCCCTTCGCCAACGGGCTGCCGCACTACGGCCACCTGCTCACCGGCTACGTCAAGGACGTCGTCCCGCGCTACAAGACCATGCGCGGCAAGCACGTCGAGCGCCGGTTCGGCTGGGACACCCACGGCATGCCCGCCGAGACCGAGACCGAGAAGCAGCTCGGGCTCAAGGACAAGTCCGAGATCGACGAGATGGGCGTGGCCGCGTTCAACGAGGCCTGCCGGGAGTCGGTGCTGCGCTACACCGACGAGTGGCAGGCCTACGTCACCCGCCAGGCCCGCTGGGTCGACTTCGACAACGACTACAAGACGCTCGACCTGGACTACATGGAGAGCGTCATGTGGGCCTTCAAGTCCCTCTGGGACAAGGGCCTGGTCTACCAGGGCTTCCGGGTCCTCTGGTACTGCTGGCACGACGGCACCCCGCTCTCGGCCACCGAGACCAAGATGGACGACGTCTACCAGCCGCGGCAGGACCCGGCCGTCACCGTCGGGCTGCGGCTGAACGCCCCGGGCACCGACCTGGACGGCGTCCTGGCGCTGATCTGGACGACCACGCCGTGGACCCTGCCGTCCAACCTGGCCATTGCCGTGCACCCGGACGTCGAGTACGCGTTGGTCGAGGCGGTCGACGGCCGCAACGCCGGCACCCGCTACCTGCTCGCCTCGGCCCGGGTCGGCGCCTACGCCCGGGAGCTGGGCGAGGAGCCGACGGTGGTGCGCACCTACACCGGCGCGGAGCTCGTGGGCACGTCCTACACCCCGCCGTTCGACTTCTTCGCCGGCTGGCAGAACGCCCACCGCGTGCTCACCGCGCCCTACGTCACCACCGAGGACGGCACCGGCATCGTGCACATCGCGCCGGCCTTCGGTGAGGAGGACAAGGTCGTCACCGACGCCGCCGGCATCGAGGCGGTCGTCCCGGTCGACACCCGCGGCGAGTTCGACGCGCGCGTGCCCCCGTACGAGGGCATGCAGGTGTTCGACGCGAACCCGCACATCATCGACGACCTGAAGAAGGGCGCCCCGCACGCCGGGGGCGTGCTGCTGCGCCACGAGACCTACGACCACCCGTACCCGCACTGCTGGCGCTGCGGCAACCCGCTCATCCAGCGCGCGGTCGACTCATGGTTCGTGCAGGTCACGGCGCTCCGGGAGCGGATGGTCGAGCTGAACCAGCAGATCACCTGGGTGCCGGAGCACATCAAGGACGGCCAGTTCGGCAAGTGGCTGGAAGGCGCGATCGACTGGTCGATCTCGCGCAACCGGTACTGGGGCAGCCCCATCCCGGTGTGGGTCTCCGACGACCCGACCTACCCGCGGATGGACGTGTACGGCTCGCTGGACGAGCTCGAGCGCGACTTCGGCGTGCGCCCGACCGACCTGCACCGCCCCTACGTCGACGAGCTCACCCGCCCCAACCCCGACGACCCCACCGGGAAGTCGACCATGCGGCGGGTGCCGGAGGTGCTCGACTGCTGGTTCGAGTCGGGCTCCATGCCGTTCGCCCAGGTGCACTACCCGTTCGAGAACCGCGACTGGTTCGACCACCACTACCCGGGCGACTTCATCGTCGAGTACAACGGCCAGACCCGCGGCTGGTTCTACACGCTGCACGTGCTGGCCACGGCGCTGTTCGACCGGCCGTCGTTCCGGGCGTGCGTGGCGCACGGCATCGTGCTGGGCGACGACGGGCTCAAGATGAGCAAGTCGCGCAAGAACTACCCGGACGTCGACGAGGTGTTCTCGCGCGACGGCTCGGACGCCATGCGCTGGTTCCTCATGGCCTCGCCGATCCTGCGCGGGGGCAACCTGGTCGTCACCGAGCAGGGCATCCGGGAGGGCGTGCGGCAGGCGATCCTGCCGCTGTGGAACACCTGGTACTTCCTGTCGCTCTACGCCAGGGCGGCCGGGCGCTCCGGCTCGTTCCGCACCGACTCGACGCACGTCCTCGACCGGTACGTGCTGGCCCGCACGGCCGCGCTGGTCGACGAGGTCACCGCGGCGATGGACGTCTACGACGTGGCCGGGGCGTGCGAGCGGGTCCGCGACCACGCCGAGGCGCTGACCAACTGGTACGTGCGGCGCTCCCGGGAGCGGTTCTGGGACGGCGATGCCGACGCGATCGACACCCTGCACACGGTGCTGGAGGTGACCGCCCGGGTCGCGGCGCCGCTGCTGCCGCTCACCATGGAGCGGGTCTGGCAGGGGCTGACCGGCGAGCGCTCCGTGCACCTGGCCGACTGGCCGGCGGGCGACCTCCTCCCGCACGACCGGGAGCTGGTCACCGCGATGGACCGGGTGCGCCAGGTCGCCTCGACGGCGCTGTCGCTGCGCAAGTCGGCGGGGCTGCGGGTGCGGCTGCCGCTGGCCGCGCTGACCGTCGCCGCGGCCGACGTCGAGTCGCTGCGCCCGTTCGTCGACATCCTGCGCGACGAGGTCAACGTCAAGGAGGTCGTGCTGACCACCGACGTGGCCGCGCACGGCCGGTTCGAGGTGGCGGTCAACGCCCGCGCCTGCGGCCCGCGCCTGGGCGGCGACACCCAGAAGGTGATCCGGGCGGTCAAGTCCGGTGAGTGGTCGGCCAACGACGACGGCACCGTCACCGCGGGCGGGATCGACCTGCTGCCCGGGGAGTTCACCGAGCGGCTGGTGCCCGCCGAGGGTGCCGGCGCCACGGCCGCCCTGCCCGGCTCGACCGGCCTGGTCGTGCTGGACACCGACGTCACGCCCGAGCTGGCCGCCGAGGGCACCGCCAAGGACGCCGTCCGGCTGGTCCAGCAGGCCCGCCGCGACGCCGGCCTGGACGTCTCCGACCGCATCCGGCTCACCCTGCACGCGGCCGACGCGGTGCTCGACGCGGTCCGCACCCACCAGGCGTTCCTGGCCGGGGAGGTGCTGGCCACCGACGTCGCGCTGGCCGAGGTGGGTTCGCCGACGCTGGTCGGCTCGGTCGCCGACCCGGCCGGCCAGCCGGCCGACCTGCGGGTGCTGGTCGAGCGGGCCTGACGCCCGTGCGGATCGCCGTCCGGGTCCGGCCCGGGGCCCGGGCCGACCTGGTCGGTGGCCGCTGGGATGGGCCTCGCGGGCCCGCACTGCTCGTCGCGGTGCGGGCTCGTGCGGTTGAGGGGGCTGCGAACAAGGCGGTCGTCGCAGCGTTGGCGGCGGCGTTCGAGCTGCCGCGGTCTGCGGTGGTGATCGTTGCGGGGGAGCGGGGGCGGGACAAGCTCGTCGATCTCGATGGGGATGCGGGGGTGGTGGGCGCGCGGTTCGCCGCGCTGCTCGGGTGACACCGCCGGGTCTGCGAGGACCCCGGATCGACTCGGCCCGCGCGCACTTGCTGGCCTCTTCGCACGGTCCCCATGGTCTTCGCAGGGTCTACAGCACCTGCGAAGACCCCACCGCCCCTGCGAAGACGCCCCCAACCGCGGGGGAGGGGGGCGGGTTGGAGCGGCTGGGTGCCCCGACCCGCGGGCAGAGTGGGCGTTAGGAGCTACGTCGAGCTCTCGCGGGCTTCGAGGGCGGCCAGGCGGATCTCCAGGCGGTCTACGTGTGCGCGGAGCAGGGCGACCTGTGCCTCCAGGCTGATCTCGCGCTCGGCGCGGCGGCGGATCCGGGTCGAGCGCTCCGCCCGGTCCAGGACGGCTTCGAGGGGCACCAGGCGCTGGGGGCCGTGCGGGCCGTCGACCAGGCGGGAGTTGATCTCGCCGCTGCGGTACCACGCCCGCAGCGCCGAGCGGGACACCCCGGCCTGCTGCTCCGCCTCGGCCAGCGGGACCCACGTCGTGCCGCTCGCGCGGGCCAGCAGGTCGAGCTCGGCCCGCCAGGCGTCCAGCCGGGCCTCCCATTCGCTCTCCATGCCCGACCTCCCTGTCACAGGACCCGTACCCCTATCAATAGCACTGTATTGACAGGGGTCGGAGCATGGAAGCATGTTCGAGCGATTCAACACCGAAGCGCGCCAGGTCGTCGTCATGGCGCAGGAGACGGCCAGGGAGCTGGCCCACCACCACATCGGCACGGAGCACGTGCTCCTCGCCCTGCTCAAACCGGAGGGCTCGGCCATCCGGCGCAGCCTGGAGGCGTTGGGGCTGAGCGAGGCGACGGCGCTGGAGGCGGTCCTGGACGCCGTGCCCCGTGGCACGGCGGCGCCACCGGGGCACATCGCGTTCACCCCGAGGTCCAAGAAGGTGCTGCAGCTGTCGCTGCGCGAGGCCCTGGCCCGCAACGACGACCACATCGGGCCCGAGCACCTGCTGCTCGGGATCCTGACCGAGGGCGAGGGTGTGGGCGCCCAGATCCTGCTGCGCGACGGGCGCACGGCCGACCGGATCCGCCAGGCGGTCCTCCCGCCCGGTCGGACCTCCGGGACGGCCGTGCCGCGCACCCCGGCCGCCGAGGAGGTGCTGGCCCGGGCCGAGGCGCTCGCGGCCGGGGCGCCGGTCGGCAGCCAGCACCTGCTGGAGGCGCTGGCCATGACGCCGTCGGGGGTGGCGGGACGGGCCTTGGCCGACCTTGGGGTGACCGGGGAGACCCTCAGCGCCCGCATCGACGACCTCGACGTCGAGGGCACCGGCGACAGCACCCCGGAGCTGGCCGCCGCGGCCACCATGACGCTCGCCGTCGACGACGCACAGGTGGTGCTGACCAGCGCCGATCCCGACCTCGTCGCCCGGGTGACCGCACTCGTCGAGCAGGCCGGCGGACCGCTCACCGGCAAGGGACCGCTGGCCGGCCCGTTCATCGCCCAGCACCGGGCGCTGGAGACGGTGGTGACCGCGCTCGACGCCGTGATCAACCCGCCCGAGCCGGCGCCCGACGCCCCGCCGGCGCCGAGCCTGCGGGAGCGGCTGCGCCGGCGGTCGGGCTGACGGACGGGGCCCGTCGACCAGTGGCAGGGTGGCGGAGTGGGAGAAGCGGCGGAGAACTGGGCACGGCTGCAGCGCGGGCGGGGCATCCCGGCGGAGATCCTGGCCAAGGCCACGCGGAGCCCGTGGCACCACGATCCCGCGCACTTCCTCCCGCCCGACGTGCCCGCCGACACCCCGTCCCGGCGGGCGGCGCTCGGCCTGCTCGGCGAGGGTGGCAGCGTCATCGACGTCGGGTGCGGGGGAGGGGACGCCTCGCTCGCGCTGGTCGGCGCGGTCACCGAGGTGACCGGGGTCGACCAGCAGGCCGACATGCTGGAGGTCTTCTCGACAGCCGCGACGGCCAAAGGGCTGGTCACGCGGACCGTCGAGGGTCGCTGGCCCGACGTGGCGGAGGAGGCCGGCACGGCCGACGTCGTGGTGTCGCACCACGTGCTGCACAACGTCGTCGACCTGCCGCCCTTCCTGCTGGCGCTGGGCGCGGCGGCCCGTCGTGGCGTCGTCGTGGAGATGCTCGGCCAGCACCCGATGGCCTGGCTCGACCCGCTCTGGGAGCGGTTCCACGGCCTGCGCCGACCGCGCCCGGCCACCACCGACGACGCCCTCGCCGTGCTGGCCGAGCTGGGCATCGCGCCCACCGTCGAGCGCTGGGAGCGCACCGCCCCGCCCCGGCAGGACCCCGCGGTGGTCACCCAGCGGCTCTGCCTTCCGCCGGAGCGGGAGCCCGAGGTCGACGCCGCGCTCGACGAGCTCGTCCGCCCGCGGGTGGCGGCCACCCTGAGCTGGGTCAGCCCCCGCTGAGGTCCGGCGCGTCCGGCGGTTCGGGGGCGTCGGGCGGGAGCGGGGCGTCCGGGGGCCGGGGCAGCACCACCGGCTGCGGCCCGTCCCCGTCCAGCATCACCCGCCCGTACGGGCCCACCACCGACCCCGGGAACGACGTCCGGACCAGGACGTCGCCGCCCCCGCTCGTCGCCGTGACCGCGTGCGCCGACGACGCGTCGGTGCGCACGCCCACGCGGGTCGAGCCGCCGAGCGCCCAGGACTCCACCCGGTAGCGCTCGGTGCCGGGCAGCCCGAGCACGACGTCGCCGTGCTCGGTCCGGACCTGCGCCGCGCCGGGGGCCGTCTGCAGGTCCACGACGACGTTCCCGCTGGTGCGCCGGACCGTCACCGCGTCGCTGTCGATCCCCGTGGCGTGCACGTCGCCGACGTCGCCCCGCACCGTCAGCGGCCCGCTCAGCGCGGTCAGCTGCACGTCGCCCGTGCCCGTGGTCAGCGTCAGCCCGCCCCGCAGGCCGTGCACGGCGGCGTCGCCCGAGCCGAGCTCGAGGCGCACGGCGAAGTCCCGCGGCACCTCGATCGCGTAGTCGACCGCGCACTCGATCGCCAGCGCGTCCTCGCACCGCGCGGCCAGCAGCACGCCCCCCGCGGTCGACTCCTCGGTCAGCTCGGGCGGCTGCAGGCCGTGCACGGCGCTGGTGCGCACGTGCACGAGGTCGTCCGGGCTGGGCACCAGCTCCACGTCGCCGATCCCGTTGCGCACCGTCAGCACTTCGACGTCGGAGGCCAGCGCCGTGGTCCGCTCGGTGGTCGAGCGGTACCCCTGGGCGATGAGGCTCACCGCGCCGGGCACGACCGCCAGCAGCACGAACACCACCGCGACCAGCACCAGCACGCGGTTGGGCCGGGTGGGCGCCGGGGCGCTCACGACGCGCTCGACAGGTAGGCGAGCACGGCCAGCACCCGGCGGTGGTCGGTGGCCGCGACCGGCAGCGCGAACTTGCCGAAGATCGCGCTGACATGCTTCTCCACCGCGCCCTCCCCGACGTGCAGCGCCTCGGCGATCCCGCTGTTGGAGCGGCCCTCGGCCATCAGCGCCAGCACGTCCCGCTCCCGCGGGGTGAGCCCGGCCAGCGGCTGCGGGCGCCGCGCGCGGGCGAACAGCTGGGAGACGACCTCCGGGTCGAGCGCGGTGCCGCCGTCGATCACCCGGCGCAGCGCCTCGACGAAGCTGTCGACGTCGACGACCCGGTCCTTGAGCAGGTAGCCGACGCCGCGGGTGTCGCCGGCCAGCAGCTCGGTGGCGTAGCGCTCCTCCACGTACTGCGACAGCACCAGCACCGCCACCTCCGGCCACCGGGCCCGGATCACCAGCGCGGCGCGCAGGCCCTCGTCGGTGTGCGTCGGCGGCATGCGCACGTCGGCGACCACCACGTCCGGGCGCCCCGCGTCGAGGGCGCGCAGCAGCTCGTCGCCGTCGCCCACGGCCGCGACGACCTCGAAGCCGGTCTCGGCCAGCAACCGGCACATGCCCTCGCGCAGCAGCACCGAGTCCTCGGCGACCACCACCCGCGGCGGGCTCGTCGTCACACTCATCGAACGTCGCAGGGAAGCTCTACGGTCAGCACGGTCGGTCCGCCGACCGGCGAGTCCACGCTGAGCTGGCCGTCGACGGCGGACACGCGGTCCCGCAGACCGCGCAGGCCGGTGCCGCGCCCGGGGTCGGCGCCCCCGGTGCCGTTGTCGGTGACGGTGATCCAGACCGGGCCGTCGTCCTCACGGCGCACGCGCACGACGGCCGCGGACGCGCCGGAGTGCCGGGCGACGTTGGTCAGCGCCTCGGCGACCACGAAGTAGCCGATGGCCTCCACCGTGGCCGGCGGGCGCCGCTCGATCTCCACGGACAGCTCGACCGGCACCGGGCAGCGCACCGCGATCGCGGACAGTGCGGCGTCGAGCCCGCGGTCGGCCAGCACCGGCGGGTGCAGCCCGCGGATGAGCAGGCGCAGGTCGGTCACCGCGTCCTTGGCCTGCTGGTGGGCGTCGTCGAGCAGCTCGCCGATCGAGCCGGGGTCGTCGGCGTAGCGGGCCTTGGCCCGGCCCAGCGTCATGCCCAGCGCGACGAGCTGCTGCTGGGTGCCGTCGTGCAGGTCGCGCTCGATGCGCCTGCGCTCGGTCTCCCCGGCGTCGACGACGCGGGCCCGGCTGCGCTCCAGCTCGTGCACGCGCCGGGCCAGCACCCGCGGCGGCGGGCCGAGCAGCGTCCTGGCCACCGCCACGTCCACCGCGACCAGCCCGCGCACCAGCATCGGGGCCACCAGCACGAGCAGCAGCCCGGCCGCCCCCAGCAGCATCTGCGCGGTCGGGGTGTCCGAGAGCGGCAGCCCGAGCACGTGCCGGTCGACCAGGCCGCCGGACGACGCGGGCGGGAACAGCACGGCGATCGTCACCGAACCCAGCAGGGCCAGCCCCCCGGAGACGGTCAGCCACACCAGGCCGGCGGTCAGCAGCCCCAGCGGCATGGCGACCGCCTGGTGCAGCGCCCGCCTGCGCACGCCGTCGTCGCGCCACAGCGCCCCGCCGTAGCGCAGCGGGTTGCGGTCGACCGGCGGCATCGGCGGCGGGTCGATCCGCACGTCGAGCAGCAGCCGGTAGCGGGTCCGCTCGATCCCGGCCATCATCCGCGACACCCACGCCGTCACGATCCACACCGGGACGCCCGCCAGCGCCAGCGGCAGCAGCGCGACGGACATCACCAGACCGGTGCCCAGCACCACCGTGTACGCCGTGCCCAGCAGGGCGTCGAGCAGCAGGTGCGTCGCGCCGAGCCAGGTGCTCGGCGCGACCAGTGCGCGGATCGGGTCGGGGCGCGTCCGCGCCGTCGAGGCGTCCACCGCGTCGCGGGTCGTGTCCGGCGGTGCGCCGACCGTCATGGGGACCATGCCGGTCAGGCTAGGGAGCGGGTCGTGGTCAACACCATCCTGCGGGTCCCCGGGAGGTGCGGGGGGTAGCCGTAGGGTCCTGCGGCAGGGGGTGGGATGGCCAGCCTTGAGGTCCTGCTGGGCGCGGTGGCGGGCGTCGTGCTGCTCGGCGTGCTCGCCGTGCGGGTGTCGGTGCGCCTCGGCCTGCCGTCGCTGCTCATCTACCTGGGCATGGGCGTCCTGCTCGGGGAGTCCGTGCTGGGCATCCCGTTCTCCGACGCCGCGCTCACCGAGGCGCTCGGGCTGGCCGCGCTGGTGCTCATCCTGATCGAGGGCGGCATCACCACCAGCTGGCCGGCGGTGCGCCCGTCGCTGGGCGTCGGGGTCGCGCTGGCGACCGTGTCGGTCGTGGTCAGCATCGGCGTCGTCGCGGTCGCGGTGCACCTGCTGCTCGGGCTGGAGTGGCGCACCGCGCTGCTGTGGGGCGCGGTGCTCTCCTCCACCGACGCGGCCGCGGTGTTCAGCGTGCTGCGCGGCATCGGGGTGGGCAGGCGGCTGGCCGGGGCGCTGGAGCTGGAGTCCGGCCTCAACGACGCCCCGGTGGTGCTGGCCGTGGTGCTGCTCAGCTCCGGCGAGCCCTTCACCTGGCAGACGCCCCTGCTGGTGGTCTACGAGCTGGCCGTCGGGGCCCTGCTGGGCTGGCTGTTCGGGCGCGGCGGCGCCGGTGCGCTGCGCCGGGCCGCGCTGCCCTCGACCGGGCTCTACCCGCTGGCGGCCGTGGCCGTGTGCGTGCTGGCCTACTCCACGGCGCAGTTCGCGCACGCGTCCGGGCTGCTGGCGACCTACGTGGCCGCCCTCGTGCTGGGCAACTCCGACCTGCCCCACCGCGGCGACGTCCGGTCGTTCGCCGAGGGCACCGGCTGGCTCGCCCAGATCGGGCTGTTCGTGCTGCTGGGGCTCTTCGCCTCGCCGGCGCGGCTGGTCGACGCGGTGGTCCCGGCCCTGGTCGCGGGGTTGGTCCTGGTCGTGGCCGGGCGACCGCTGTCGGTGATGGCCGCGGCCCTGCCGTTCCGCGTGCCCTGGCGGGAGCAGGCGTTCCTGTCCTGGTCGGGGCTGCGCGGCGCGGTCCCGATCGTGCTCGCGCTCATCGCGCTGACCGAAGGCGCTGCGGGCGCGCGCGAGCTGGTCGACGCCGTGTTCGTGCTGGTCGTCGTGCTCACGATCGTGCAGGGCACCACGCTGCCGGTGGTGGCCCGCATGCTCGGGGTGGCCAGCCCCGCCGAACCCCGCGAGATCGCGGTCGACTCCGCCCCCCTCGACGAGCTGGGCGCCGACCTGCTGCAGGTGCGGGTCCCGGTCGGCTCGAAGCTGCGCGGGGTCTACATCGGAGAGCTGCGGCTGCCCCGCGGCGCCACGGTCAGCCTGGTCGTGCGCGACGGCGAGGGCTTCACCCCGACCCGCGACACCCGCCTGCGCGAGCTCGACCAGCTGCTCGTCGTGGCGACGGCGGGGGTGCGGACGGCGACCGAGGAGCGGATCCGGGCCGTCGACGAGCACGGGCGGTTGGCGCGGTGGAGGGCGATGGACCACGACGATCGGCGGAAGCGGCCGGGTGGGAAGCCGTCCTGACACCCGGGCCGGGGTTGGGGCGCGTCTTCGCAGGGGCTCTGTGGTCTTCGCAGGTGCCGTGGACCCTGCGAAGACCGTGGCGACCCTGCGAAGACGGCTGGGGACGCGGCGCGCGCCGAGAGGGCGATCGGACCCGGCCGGCGGGGGGGTTCGGCCCGGTGGGGGATGATGGTCGGGTGAGTGCCCCCGCCGTCGCCGCCGGTCCGAAGATCCGGCTGCTGTCCCTGATCGCCGCGGCGGTGCTGGGCGTCGACATCGTCACCAAGGTCCTGGCGGTCGCGAGGCTGGAGGGGCGGGAGCCGGTCGAGCTGTTCGGCGGGCTCGTGCACCTGGTCCTGGTGCGCAACCCGGGGGCGGCGTGGTCGCTGGCCACCGGCTACACCTGGGTGCTCAGCCTGATCGCCATCACCGTGGTCGTCGTGCTGATCCGGGTGGCGCGGCGGCTGCGCTCGACGGGCTGGGCCATCGCGCTGGGGCTGGTGCTCGGCGGGGCGCTGGGCAACCTCGTCGACCGCGTCTTCCGGTCGCCCGGGCCGCTGCGCGGGCACGTGGTCGACATGGTGTCGTTGCTGCGCCCGGACGGCACCTTCTTCCCGGTGTTCAACGCGGCCGACGCGGCGGTCTGCTGCGGCGGCGTGCTGCTGGTGCTGCTCGCGCTGACCGGCCGCGAGCTGGACGGCACCCGCACCCCGTCGCGCCGTTCCCGCGACCGCGAAGGCGACGGGCGAGACGACGAAGACGACGGGGACGGCCCCCCGGACCGGACGACGTCCGAGACCCCCGGCGCCGACTCCGGGGCCGCAGGGTCCTTCGGGTCCACCGGCTCGGACAGCAGCGGGGGCGGCTCGAATGACTGACACCCGCCAGCTCCCCGTCCCCGACGGCCTCGACGGCATGCGCGTCGACGCCGGGCTCTCGCGCCTGCTCGGGCTGTCCCGCACGGTCGTCGCCGCGCTGGCCGAGGACGGCCGCGTCGCCGTCGACGGCCGCACCGCGGGCAAGTCCGACCGGCTCATCGCGGGCTCCTGGCTGGAGGTGTCGCTGCCCGAGCCGGAGGAGCCCGCCGCGATCAGCGGCCCGGTCGAGGTCGTCGCCGGGCTGACCGTGCTGCACGCCGACGACGACATCATCGTCGTCGACAAGCCGGTCGGCGTGGCCGCGCACCCCAGCCCCGGGTGGACCGGGCCGACGGTCGTCGGCGGCCTGGCCGCCCTCGGCTACCGGCTGTCCACCTCCGGCGCCGCCGAGCGGCAGGGCATCGTGCACCGCCTCGACGTCGGCACCACCGGCGTGATGGTCGTGGCGGCATCGGAGCGGGCGTACACGGCGTTGAAGCGGGCGTTCAAGGAGCGCACGGTCGACAAGCGCTACCACGCCGTCTGCCAGGGCCACCCCGACCCGTCCAGCGGCACGATCGACGCCCCGATCGACCGCCACCCCCGCCACGACTACCGCTACGCGGTCGTCGCGAACGGCCGTCCGAGCGTCACCCACTACGACACGGTCGAGGCGTTCCGGGCGGCGTCCCTGCTGGACATCCGGCTGGAGACGGGCCGGACCCACCAGATCCGGGTGCACCTGTCCGCGGTGCGCCACCCGTGCGTCGGCGACATCACCTACGGCGCCGACCCCACCCTGTCCCAGCGCCTGGGCCTGACCCGGCAGTGGCTGCACGCCCGCGCGCTGGGGTTCGACCACCCGTCCGACGGCCGGTGGGTCGAGTTCGTCAGCCCCTACCCGGCCGACCTGGAGGTCGCGCTCGACCGCCTCCGCGAGCCGTGAGCGCGCCGGGCCCGTCCACCCCCTCCGCCCCCGCCGAGCACGCGCCCGATGACGGCGACGACGTGGAGCGCGGCGGGCTGACGTGGCGGGGCCGGCTCGTCGTGCTCGGCGTCTGCGTCGTCATCGCCCTGCTGACCGCCTGGTACGCCGGGTCGCGGTTCACCCCGGCCGCGCCGGCGCCGCCGGTCGGCAGCATCCGGCTCGGTCCGGAGGCCGGTGAGGCCGTCGCCGACTACCTGGCCCTGCTGCCCGGCCGGCTGCCCCCGCCGGGGGAGCCGGTGCCCGCGCTGGTCCAGCTGACCGCCGAGGCGACGGTCGGGGCGGCCGCCGGCCTGGTCGCGGCACCGTCGGCGGCCACCGTCGCGGTGTTCCGGGTGCCGCTGCCGCGCGTGCAGACCGCACTGCGCTTCGAGGCGCTCGACCCCGGCGTGCCCGCGGCCACCGCGCTCGACACCGCCCGCCA
>NZ_JAHDTH010000174.1 GCF_018531445.1 Pseudonocardia lacus | reverse complement strand
CGACGCGGTGGCCGACTCCGACGCCGTGGCCGAGGTCGGCGCGGTGGTCACCCGCGTCGGGTTGGACGCCGCCGCGGTCACCTGCGTCGGGCTCACCCTGCTGGGCGTGCTGCTGCCGCTGGGCGCGGGCACCCTGCCCGGCGCCGCGCTGCGCGACCTCGTCCGCGTGCAGGACCGCGCCGACCGCGCCGTCGTGGCGGTGGCGGGCGGCTGGCTCGCGCTCGTGCTGGCGGCCATCGCGTTCCGCACGGCGAGCGCGGTGGGCCGCCCACTCGGGCAGCTGTCCGCGTCCGACGTCGCCGCCTGGGTCACCCAGCTGGCGGCCGGGCGCGGGATGGTGCTGACCGCGGGCTGCGCGGCGACCGTGCTCGGCTGCGGGATCGCCCGGCTGCGTCGCCGCGACGCCGTGCAGGTGCGCGTCCCGCTGGTCGCCGCGCTGCTCGGCGCGCTGATGCCGGCGCTGACCGGGCACACCGGCTCCGCGCCCGACCACCAGCTCGCGGTGATCTCGGCCGCGCTGCACGTCGCCGCGGCGGCCCTGTGGGTCGGCGGGCTGGGCGCGGTCCTGGTGCTGCTGGCGCGCCACCGCGCGCTGCTCGACGCCGTGCTGCCCCGGTTCTCGACGCTGGCCGGCGGCTGCGTGCTCGCCGTCGCGGCCACCGGCGTCGTCAACGCGGCCACCCGGCTGGAGGGCTGGGCCGCGCTCTTCGGTACCGGCTACGGTCAGCTGGTGCTGGTCAAGACGGCGCTGCTGGTGCTGCTGGCCGGGTTGGGCGGGCTGGCCCGGCGCCGGCTGCGCGCCGGCCGTCGCCCGGTGCTGCGCTGGGCCGGCGCGGAGGTGGCGCTGATGGCCGTGACGATGGGCGTCGCCGCCGCGCTCACCCAGACCGGCTGAGGCCCCGCGTGGACCTCGCGACCCTCATCGCGGCGGCGCCCGACGGCAGCGGCGGGCCGGTGTGGCCGTGGCTCATCGCCGGGCTTCTGCTCGTCGTCGCCTGCGCGATGGGGGTGGCGCTCGTCGTCGCCGGGGTCGTGGCGCTGCTGCGGCTGCGCCGGCGTCGGGGTCAGGACCGGTAGGCCTCCAGCAGCCGCAGCCACACCTCGCTGATCGTCGGGTAGGCGGGCACCGCGTGCCAGAGCCGGTGCAGCGGGACCTCGCCGACCACCGCGATCGTCGCCGAGTGCAGCAGCTCGGCCACGTCCTGACCGACGAACGTCACCCCGACGAGAACTCCCCGGGCCCGGTCGACGACCAGCCGGGCGTGGCCCTGGTAGCCGTCGGCCTGCAGCGACGAGCCGGCCACGGCGATGTCCTGGTCGACCACCCGGACGTCGATGCCGGCGGCGCGGGCGGCGGCCTCGGTGAGGCCCACCCAGGTCACCTCGGGGTCGGTGAACACCACCTGCGGCACCGCGGCGTGGTCGGCGGTGGCGGAGTGCTCGCCCCACGGGGCCGTGTCGACCGGCTCCCCCGCCGCACGGGCGCCGATCGCGCTGCCCACGATGCGGGCGGCGTACTTGCCCTGGTGGGTCAGCGGGGCCCGACCGGTGACGTCGCCTGCGGCGTAGAGCCACTGCCCGTCGACGCCCTCGACCAGGCCCGAGTCGTCGACCGCGAGCGGCTCGCCCGGCTCCAGCCCGACGGCGTCCACGCCGATGTCGGCCGAGTTGGGCCGGCGCCCGGTCGCCACCAGCAGCTCGTCCACGACGACGGTCTCGCCACCCAGCCGCAGCGCGATGGCGCCGCCCTCGGCGGACACGGCGTCCAGGCCGGTGTCGAGGCGGACGTCGACGCCCTCCTCGCGCAGCGCCGCGGCCACCCGCTCCCCGGCGAACGGCTCGGCGCCGGCCAGCAGCCGCGGACCGCGCTGCACGAGCAGCACCTGCGAGCCGAGCCGCTGGAACGCCTGCGCCATCTCGCAGCCGACGACGCCGCCGCCCAGCACCCCGAGCCGGGCCGGGACCTCCTTGGCCGAGGTGGCGTCGCGCGAGGTCCAGGTGCGCACGGTGTCCAGGCCCGGCACCGGCGGGGTCACCGCGACGCTGCCGGTGCTGACCACGACGGCGTGCCGGGCGGTGAGGGTCAGCGGCCGCGGGCCGTCGACGGTGACCGTGCGCTCCCCCGAGATCCGGCCGTGCCCGCGGACGACCCGGATGCCGGCGCCCTCGGCCCACTCGACCTGGCTGGAGTCGTCCCAGTCGTGGGTGAAGCCGTCGCGGCGCGCGAGCACGGCCGCCGGGTCGGACTCCGCGGTGGTGCCGGGCAGCCTGCGCAGGGCGGCGACCGCGTGGCCGGTGCGCAGCAGCGCCTTGGACGGCATGCAGGCCCAGTACGAGCACTCGCCGCCGACCAGCTCCGACTCCACGATCGCCGCGGTCAGCCCGGCCTTCACCGCGTAGTCGGCGGCGTTCTCGCCGACCGGCCCGGCCCCGATGACGACGACGTCGAACTCCTCCGCGCTCACCGGGCCACCGCCGCGACCGCCTTGAGCACGTCCTCGGTGCCCTCGCGCAGCTCCAGGACCCGACCCGCGGTGCCCGGCGTGTCGAGCAGGGCGATCAGCACGGCGGCCGTGTCGTCGCGGGTCACGTCGCCGCGGTCGAGCGGTGGCGGCCGCAGCAGCACCGAGTTGGTGCCCGGGTCGTCGGTGAGCCGGCCCGGGCGCAGGACCGTCCACTGCAGGTCGGTGGCGGTGATGGCGTCCTCGGCGGCCTTCTTGGCGCGCAGGTAGGCCGCCCACACCTCGTCGGTGCCCTCGGCCGGGGGGTCGTCCACGCCGGTCGAGGAGACCAGCAGGTAGCGGCGCACCCCGGCCAGGTGCGCGGCGTCGGCGAGCAGCACCGCGGCGGCCCGGTCGACGGTGTCCTTGCGGGTGACCCCGCTGCCCGGCCCGGCCCCCGCGGCGAACACGACGGCGTCGGCGTCGCGCAGGTGGTCGGCCAGCTCGACGGCCGAGGCCGACTCCAGGTCGAGCACCACCGGCGTCGCGCCCGCGCCCTCCAGGTCGGCGCGGTGGTCGGGGTTGCGCACCACCCCCACCGCCACGTCCCCGCGGGCGGCCAGCAGCGCGGCCAACCGCAACCCGATCTTCCCGTGCCCTCCGGCGATCACGACCCGCATTGGCGCGACCGTAGCGGCGATGGCGGTGCCGCGCTCCCCCCTCACCGGACCGGGCGCCCGCCGGCCCGTCGCGGGCGAACTCCGGCGGGAGCCGGGCCCGGGCCGTGGCTACCCCGTTGGTGGGCGCCCTCGGCGTCCCCGACCGCCGGGGCGCTCCGGCATCACCCCAGGTCGCATCGCCGGTACCGCCCGACCCGTGTCCGTTTTCTCACCAGCCGGAATGGCGGCGGTTGTCGGGGTGCGGGCCCCGGTCTGCAATCGGAGGCAGTCGACGACGCCATGGAGGTGGACCGTGAAGGCCGTGCGGGTGCACGCTTACCACTCCGATCCGAAGATCGACGACATACCCGAACCGACGCTGCAGGGCCCGCTGGATGTGATCGTCAAGGTCGGCGGCGCCGGGGTCTGCCGCACCGACCTGCACATCCTCGAGGGTCAGTGGGCGGACGCGATGGGCCCCGAGCTGCCCTACGTGATCGGCCACGAGAACGCCGGCTGGGTGCACGCGGTCGGCGACGGGGTCACCAACGTCGCCGTCGGCGACACGGTGATCCTGCACCCGCAGCCCAGCTGCGGGTTGTGCCTGGCCTGCCGGGCCGGGCGCGACATGCAGTGCGAGAACGCGTTCTTCCCCGGCCTGTCGAACAACGACGGGGGCATGGCCGAGTACCTGCGCACCACCGCCCGGGCCTGCGTGAAGCTCAACCCGGACACCAACCCGGCCGACGTGGCCGCGCTGGCCGACGCCGGCATCACCGCCTACCACGCGGTGCGCAAGGCCGTGCCCGACCTCTACCCGGGCACCACCGCCGTCGTGCAGGGCGCGGGCGGGCTCGGCCACATCGGCATCCAGGCACTGGCCGCGCTGACGGCCACCCGGATCGTCGTGGTCGACCGCAACCCGGACGCGCTGGCGCTGGCCAAGCAGATCGGCGCCGACGAGACCGTGCTCGCCGACGGCACGCACATCGACGCGGTCAAGGACCTGACCAGCGGCCTGGGCGCCAACGTGGTGTTCGACTTCGTGGCCGAGCAGGGCGCGGAGAACGACGCCTGGCAGATGACCGCCCCGGCGGGCTCGCAGTACGTCATCGGCTACGGCGGCGAGCTGCGGATCCCGACGCTGGACTTCGTCGGCGGCGAGAAGAACGTCATCGGCAACATCGTCGGCACCTACAACGACCTCGCCGAGCTGATGGTGCTCGCCCAGGCCGGCAAGGTCACGCTGCACACCAAGCAGTACCCGCTCGACTCGGCGCTCGACGCCCTGCACGACCTCGACGCCGGACGCGTGCGCGGTCGGGCGATCCTCGTGCCCTGAACCTCCTTCCGACATTTCCCGCGCTCACATCCCGCACTGCCGCGAGAGGACCCACCACATGTACGAGAAGGACGGCGAGAAGTACTTCATCGTCGATTCGCACAGCCACTTCTGGGACGCCAGCCGGGAGAACTGGAAGCCCGGCCAGGAGCAGTACGCGAAGGGCTGGATCGACTGCTTCTACGGCTACCACCAGCTCGGCCCGCCGGAGACCCACTGGGACTACGAGAAGTACCTCAAGGTCTCGCCGGAGGACTTCGAGCGCGACATGTTCGTCGAGGGCCACGTCGACCACGCGATCTTCCAGTCGACCTACCTCAAGGAGTGGTACACCGAGGGCTTCAACACGATCGACCAGAACGCCCAGCTGCTGGACAAGTGGGGCGACCGGCTGATCGTGAACGGGCGCTTCGACCCGCGCGACGGCGACGCCGGGCTCAAGCAGCTCGAAGAGGACGTCGCGAAGTACCAGTGCAAGGGCGTGAAGCTCTACACCGCGGAGTGGAACAACGGTTCGCGCGGCTACAAGCTCTCCGACCCGGAGGCCTACCGGTTCCTGGCCCGCGCCCAGGAGCTCGGCATCAAGAACGTCCACGTGCACAAGGGCCCGACCATCTGGCCACTGGACAAGGACGCCTTCGACGTCTCCGACGTCGACCACGCGGCCACCGACTTCCCGGACCTCAACTTCATCGTCGAGCACGTCGGGCTGCCGCGCATCGAGGACTTCTGCTTCATGGCGGTGCAGGAGCCCAACGTCTACGCCGGGCTGTCGGTGGTGATCGGCGGGCTGATGCACGCCCGGCCGAAGTTCTTCGCCAAGGTGATCGGCGAGCTGATGTTCTGGGTCGGCGAGGACAAGATGCTCTTCGGCGGCGACTACAACATCTGGGTGCCGAAGTGGCAGATCGAGGGCTTCGTCGACTGGCAGATGCCCGACGACGAGGCGTTCACCGACTACGCCAAGCTCACCACGGCCACCAAGAAGAAGATCCTCGGGCTGAACGCCGCGAAGCTCTACGACATCCCGGTGCCGGCCGAGCTGCAACTGCCCACCACGGCCGACGAGCCGATGCAGCCGGGTGAGGAGCTGGTCAAGGACGTCGCGGGGGCGCAGGCGTGACCGAGATTGCGAGGTCACCGTTCAACACAGCACCTCGCGGCACGCGGCTGCCGAGCGCCAGCGAGGCAGCCTCGTGACCGCGCCGGCGACAGCGCCGGCGGACCTGGAGGAGCTGCGCGGTCGGGTCTGGGCCGCGCTGGGCACGGTGCTCGACCCCGAGCTGGACGAGCCGATCACCGACCTCGACTTCGTCGAGGCGTGGTCGGTCTCGCCGGACGGGGTGGCGACCGTGCGGCTGCGGCTGCCGACGTTCTTCTGCGCGCCGAACTTCTCGTTCCTGATGGTCGCCGACGCCCACGACGCGGTGTCGGACGTCCCGGGGGTGGAGCGCGCCGTGGTGACGCTGGCCGACCACCACGCCTCCGACGAGATCAACGGCGGGGTGGCCGCGCAGGCCGGGTTCATCGGCACGTTCGGCGACGAGGCCGTCGCCGAGCTCGACGAGCTGCGCGCGACGTTCCTGAAGAAAGCGGCGCTGGCCGGGCAGGACAGCGTGGCCCGGCCGCTGGTCGACCGGGGCGCCACCCCGGAGGACCTGGCCGTGACGACGCTGGGGGCGGTGCCGCCGTCGCCGGAGCTGGACCGGCTGCGTCGGCGCCGGGCGGCCCTCGGGCTGCCCGACGGCGACGGCGCCCCGCTGCTGATCACCGACGACGGCAGCCCGGTCCCGGTCGCGAAGATCCCGCTGCACCTGCGCCGCGCGCGGCTGCAGCGGGTCGGGATCGAGACCAACGGGGAGTACTGCAAGAGCCTGCTCAAGACCCGCTACGCCTGACCCGGGTGCCGTCGAGAACGACGTTGTCGCGCTGTGGACCGGTCCATCCGCGCGACGACGTCGTTCTCGACGGTCAGGGTGCGTTGTCGCGGAGGCGCGCGGTGACCACCCGGAAGCGGTTGACCAGCCGGTAGCCGCCGTCGGGGGTGCGGTACTCGGCGCACCGGTCGAGCAGGGCCGCCCGGACGGCCGCGGGGCCGGCCACCCGGCCCGCGACCGTGCCGATGCCGGCCGACAGGACGGGACCGACCAGCGCGTCCTCGTCCGGGTAGTGGAACGGCACGTCCACGTCATCGTGGCTGAGCGAGCGCAGGCCGGCGATGTCGATGAGCCGGCTGATCCGGGTCGGCTCGGTGATCGGCAGCGGATCGCGTGGCGGGGGCGGCCGGGGCGGCAGCCACCGGGCCAGCGCCTCGCCGAAGGCCCGCAGGTCGCACTCCGACTCCCGGCCCCACAGCGTGACCACGACGAGCGGGGCGATCTCCGCGGCGCGCCGCAGGATGCGGACCGGCCCGGCCGCGTGCATCAGCAACTGCACCGCCGCGACGACGTCGAACGGGCCGGGCGGGGGCTCGTGCGCGTCGCCGGTGCGGAACCCGCCCTCGGGCACCCGCGCCGCCGCGGCGGCGACCGCCTCCGGATCGGTGTCGATGCCGGTCACCACGGCGCCGCGGGCCACGGCCGCGGCCGCGAACTCGCCGCGACCGCAGCCCAGGTCGAGCAGCCGGGTGCCCCGGCCGACGCCGGCCCGGTCGAGCGCCACCCGGTGCAGCGGTGCGGCCCAGCCGTCGGGACCGTCCTGCGCCACGGCGACGATCAGCCCCAGACGTCCTGCGCGACCTGCACGATCAGCCGCAGCTTCGCCACCTGGTCGGCCTGGGTGAGCTCGTTGCCCTCGACGGTCGAGGAGAAACCGCACTGCGGCGACAGGCACAGCTGGTCGAGCGGGACGTACTTGGCGGCCTCGTCGATGCGCCGCTTGAGGGCGTCGGCGTCCTCCAGCGCCCCGCGCTTGGTGGTGACCAGGCCGAGCACCACCTGCTTGCCCGGCGGGACGAACCGCAACGGCGCGAACCCGCCGGAGCGCTCGTCGTCGAACTCGCAGAAGAAGCCGTCCACGGCCAGCTCGCCGAACAGGGCCTCGGCCACGAAGTCGTAGCCGCCCTCGGCCGCCCACGACGAGCGGAAGTTGCCCCGGCACATGTGCGTGGTCACCCGCATGCCGGCCGGCCGGTCGACGATCGCGGCGTTGATCTGCTTGATGTAGCGCAGGTGCTGGTGGTCGGCGTCCTCGCCGCGGGCGGCCATCTCGGCGCGCTGGGCGGGGTCGTTGAGGTAGGCCAGCGAGGTGTCGTCGAGCTGCAGGTAGCGGCAGCCGAGCTCGCCCAGCGCGCGGACCTCGTCGGCGTAGGCGGCCGACAGGTCCGACCAGAACTCCTCGACGTCCGGGTAGACGGAGCGGTCGATCGCCGCCGACCCGCCGCGGTAATGGACCATGCTCGGCGAGGGGATCGTGAGCTTCGGCACCGCCGTCGTGACCCGGTCGCGCAGGTACGCGAAGTCGTCGGCGAAGATCGGCTCGTCCAGCCGGACCTTCTCCTGCACGGCCAGCCCGGCCGAGGTGAACGCGCCCTCGCCCTGCTCGTTGACCATCCGCACCCGGATCTGCTCGTCGGTCTTGCGGACGCCGCCGAGCCGGTAGATGAAGTCCATGTGCCAGGACGTGCGGCGGAACTCGCCGTCGGTCGCGGCCCGCAGGCCGATCTCCTCCTGCATCGCGACCGCGTCGGTGATGGCGGCGTCCTCGGCGGCCCGCAGGCCCTCGGCGTCCAGCTCGCCCGCGGCGTGCCGCTGGCGCGCGGCCAGCAGGGCCGGGGGTCGCAGCAGGCTGCCGACGTGATCGGCGCGGAACGGTGCCTCGGTGCGTTCGGACATGGCCCAGAACCTAGTACCCCCGCCCACCGCCCCGCTGCCGGCGAACCGCGATCCGGTCAGCCCGCCGGCAGCGCCGCCACCCGGGCGCCCGCCCGGCGGACCCCCTTCTCCAGCTCCCAGCGGCGGGCGGCGAAGTCGGCCCGGCTGACCGACACGCCCAGACCGGCCACGACGTCGCCGTCGGCGCCGAGGACCGGCACGGCGAGCCCGGCCACCCCGGCCGCGTACTCCTCGACCTCGACGGCCATCCCCTCGGCGCGCACCCGGCGCAGCTCCCGGCCGAGCACGCGCCGATCGGTGACGGTGTGCGGGGCCAGCGCCGGCAGCCCGACCCGGCCCAGCAGCTCGGCCAGCCGCGGCCCGCGCATCCCGGCCAGCACCGCCTTCCCCGCCGCGGCCGCGTGCGGCGCGGTCGGCTCGCCGGCCCGCATCCCCGCCGGGAGCGGGTGCTCCGGGCAGTCGTCGACGTGCGCGACGACGACGTCGGCGTCGCGCCGGGAGACCAGGTAGGCGGCCGCGCCCAGCTCCAGGTGCAGCTCGTGCAGCACCGAGCGGACCGCGGGCGGCGGGCGCACCTGCTCGGCCAGGCTGTGCTGCAGCTCGGCGACCCGGTAGCCCAGGCCGTAGCCGCGCACCTCGTGCAGCCGCACCAGGTAGCCCTGCTCCACCAGCGTGCCCAACGCGCGGTAGACCGTCGGCAGGGGGCAGCCCAGCCTGCGGGCGATCGCCTTGGGCGTGATCCCGTCACCGGCGGCCGCCACCGCCTCCATGATCCGCAACGCGCGGGTGACCGACGACGGTGGTGCCACATCGGCCAGTGTTGGGTACAACTGCGCCGTTGGACAGCACAGCGACCCGCGCACCCCACCGACCGAACGGGAACCCGAATGACCGAGCCGACCAGCGACGCCGAGCTGCACCGGCGGATCGACGAACTCGTCGCCGAGGAGCACCGCCTGGAGCGGGCGCACATCGGCACCGCGCTCTCCGAGGACGAGCAGCAGCGGCTCGGCGATGTCGCCGTCCAGCTCGACCGCCTGTGGGACCTCTTGCGCCAGCGCGACGCCCGCCGCCGCGCCGGCCTCGACCCCGACGACGCCCAGGAGCGCTCCGGCGGCGTCGTCGAGGGCTACCAGCAGTAGCCACCGCTCGGGCGGCGGGACGGGGGCCGCGCTCGTGCCGCCGGGCGGGACGAGCCAGTGCCACCCCGTCGAGAACGACGTTGTCGTGATCAACGGGCCCTGTTGATCACGATAACGTCGTTCTCGACGGTTCGGTGGCTTCCCGCCGAGTGGCGCGCCAGCGCCGCGAGGACCCGAGGCCGGGGCGCGCCAGCGCGAACCGGGTGGTGGGCTCGCAGCACCGGGTGTGGGCTCGCAGCCCGCCGGCGCGCTGCGACAGCCACGCCAGCGCTGCGACAGCCACGCCAGCGCTGCGACAGCCACGCCAGCGCTGCGAGAACACGTCAGCCTGCGAGAACACACTCCCCTCGCTGCATCTCGTCGAGCGAGAGCGGCTCTCGTCCAACCCGCCGAGCGCGGGCGGCCGCGCCGGGAACGGGGCGGCTTTCCGCCATGATCACTCTCACACGAGGGGGGTGGGGTCCGTCCTGAGTGGCCGGAGGGGGGCCGCTCGGCCACCATCGGGGCCATGCAGGTCACCCCGCTCACCCCCGAGCGGCTCGTCGACGAGGTCGTCGGGCTGGTCGACGCCAGGTCGGGGCGGGTGCGGGTGGGGGTGGACGGTCCGCGGCCCACCCGGCCCGTCGAGCTGGCCCGGCGGGCCGCCGAGGCGCTGGCGGCGCTCGGGCGGGCGGCGGTCGTCGTGGACGCGGGCGACTTCCTGCGCCCGGCGTCGGTGCGCCTGGAGTACGGCCGCGAGGACCCCGACGAGCTGCTCGACGGCTGGCTCGACGTCGCCGGTCTGCGCCGCGAGGTGCTGGAGCCGGCCGCGCGGGACGGCTCGGGGCGGGTGCTGCCGCGGCTGTGGGACGCCGGGGCCGACCGCGCCTACCGCGACCGGTACGTCCAGCTGCCCGACGACGGCGTGGTGCTGCTGGCCGGGGGCCTGCTGCTGGGGCGGGGGCTGCCGCTGGACGCGGCGGTGCACCTGCGCATGGGTGAGGCGGCGCTGCGCCGCGGACTGCCACCCGAACTGTTGTGGACGGTGCCGGCACACGGCCGCTACGCGCGGGAGAATGACCCCGAGGGGACCGCGGATCTGGTGGTCCTCGCCGACCACCCCGACCGGCCGGCGGTTCGGAGGTGATGGAGGAACGGAGAAGAAGATGGTTCTGGTGGGCGAGGAGGGAGTTGAACCCTCACGTCCTTTCGGACACACGGACCTGAACCGTGCGCGTCTGCCATTCCGCCACTCGCCCTGACGGAGAAGAAGCTAGCACGGGCCCTCCCGGGCCCTTCGCAGGCCCCCCTTGTCCGGGGGGCGTCACGCTGCTGGATAGCACAGATACGATCGAGGCTGTCAGCAACACGCCGTTGGAACGGAGGAAGATCGTTGGGTCGCGTCGACAGGTTCGAGCGCCGTCTCCAGGGGATGGTGGGCGATGCCTTCGCGCGGGTTTTCGGTGGCAGCGTCGTCCCTCAAGAAGTGATGGGCGCGCTGCTCAGGGAGGCCGAGGACCACATCGAGGAGCTCGCCGGAGGACGCCTGCTGGCGCCCAACCGGTACACCGTGCTGCTCGGACCGACAGATCTTGCTCGCATGGCGGGCGACCACCAGGCGGAGATCGTGAACTCGCTGTCCACCTCGGTCGCCGAGCAACTCGCCGACCAGGGGTGGGACACCTACGGCGAGGTCGTAGTCTTTCTGGAGCGCTCCGATGCGCTGCACACGGGACAGTTCCGCACCCGCTCATCCGTGGACCCCGACGCCTCCCGCCGGGACGCCATCCGAGCACGCGACGCAGGAGAAGCACCCATGAGCCAGCAACCGGGCCACCCCGAGGAGAACGGGCAGTACGGCTACGACCGTGGCGCCCCCGGCGGATACGGGCAGCAGACGTACGCCCCGCCCGCCTACGACCAGCGAGGGGGGTACGACCAGGGCGCCCAGCAGGGCTACGACCAGCAGGGCTACGGCCAGCAGGGCGGTTACCCCCAGCAAGGGGGTGGCTACGGAGGCCAGCAGGGCGGCGGCTACGGCGGGCAGCAGCCCGGCTACGGCGGGCAGCAGCCCGGCTACGGGGGCCAGCAGCCCGGCTACGGCGGCCAGCAGCCCGGCGGCTACCCCCAGCCCGGCGGCTACGACCAGGGCTACGGCCAGCAGGGCGGCGGCTACGGCGGCCAGCCCGGCTACGCCCCCGGCGGCTACGACCAGGGCTACGGCCAGCAGGGCGGGTACGGCGGCCAGCAGGCGCCCTACGACCAGGGCTACGACGCCGGCTACGACCAGGGCGGCTACGGCGGCTACGGGTCGGCCTCGCTGAGCCTGGACGACGGCTCCGGCCGCACGTTCGACCTGACCCCGGGCACGCACGTCATCGGCCGCGGCCAGGACTCGTCGTTCCGGCTCCCGGACACCGGTGTCTCCCGGCGCCACCTGGAGATCAACTGGGACGGCCGGACCGCCACGCTGAACGACCTCGGCTCCACCAACGGGACCACCGTCAACGGCAACCCGGTCCAGACCTGGCAGCTCAACGACGGCGACGTCATCCGGGTGGGCCATTCGAGCCTGGTCTTCCGCACCCGGTAACACTCCGCGTGCGGCGGATAGGGGAGGATCGATCGACCCACGGAACAGGACGGAGTTGGCGGCGAGTGCCGGAGTTGGTGCTGCAGCTGACCAGGGCGGGCTTCCTCGCCCTGCTCTGGCTGTTCGTGCTCGTCGCGCTCCGTGTGGTGCGGTCGGACCTCTACGCGGCTTCCGGTCTGCGAGCGCTGGTTCCCGGCGGTGGGCGAGCGAACGCCCGCACCGGGCGCGGGCGCACGCCCCGGCAGCTCATCGTCACCCAGGGCGCGCTTGCCGGCACGAGGATCTCGTTGGACTCCCGGCCGATCCTGATCGGTCGGGCCGATGACTCGACCCTCGTGCTCGACGACGACTACGCGTCGACCAGGCACGCCCGCATCGCGCAGCAGGGCGAGGAGTGGTACGTCGAGGACCTCGGGTCCACAAACGGCACCTACCTCGACCGGGCTAAGGTCACCGGACCCACGCGGGTGCCCCTCGGGGTGCCCGTCCGCATCGGCAAGACGGTGATCGAGCTGCGGTCATGAGCAGGACTACGCCGCGCGGCCCATTCCGGGCGCGCCTACCCACCGGACCCACGGGCGGAGCGCCGAGATGACGCTTGTGCTGCGCTACTCGGCCCGCAGTGACCGCGGGCTCGTCCGCCAGAACAACCAGGACGCCGTCTACGCCGGCCCCCGGCTGCTGGCGCTGGCCGACGGCATGGGCGGTCACGCCGCGGGCGAGGTCGCCTCGTCGCTGGTGATCACCGCGCTGGCCCAGCTCGACGAGGACACCCCCGGCGACGACCTGCTGGCCTCGCTGCACCACGCCACCAACCAGGGCAACGCGGCCATCACCCAGCACGTCGCCGAGTCCCCCGACCTGGAGGGCATGGGCACCACGCTCACCGCCATCCTGTTCGCGGGCTCGCGGCTCGGCCTGGTGCACGTCGGCGATTCGCGCGCCTACCAGCTGCGCGACGGCCACCTCACGCAGATCACCAAGGACGACACGTTCGTCCAGTCGCTGATCGACGAGGGCCGGATCACCGAGGAAGAGGCCCACACCCATCCCCAGCGCTCGCTGCTGCTGCGCGCCATCACCGGCCAGGACGTCGACCCGTCGCTGACCATCCGCGAGGCCCGCGCGGGCGACCGCTTCCTGCTCTGCTCGGACGGCCTGTCCGGGGTGGTCAGCGACGAGACCCTGCAGGACACCCTGCAGGCCTACCGCGACCCCCGCGAGTGCGCCGACCGGATGATCGAGCTCGCGCTGCGCGGCGGCGGCCCGGACAACGTCACCTGCATCGTCGCCGACGTCGTCGACATCGACTTCGGCGAGGACGCCCCGATCATGGGCGGCTCGGTCGGCGGCGGCATGGACGACAACGGCCCCCAGCCCGACTCCGCAGCGGCCCGCGCGTCCGCGGCCACGATGACCCGGCCCGCGCCGCGGGTGGTCGCGCCCACGGCGCCGCCGGTCGCCGCGCGCAGCCGCTGGCGCGTCCAGCTGGCCGTGCTGGTCGCGGCCGCGCTGGTCCTGCTGGTCGGCGCGGGCGCGCTGGCCCGGCTGTGGGTGCTGCAGCAGTACTACGTCGGCAACGACGCCGAGCAGGTCGCCATCTTCCAGGGCGTGCCCGGCGACGTGCTGGGCATCCCGCTGCACCAGGTCGCCGAGCGCACGGACGTGGCGCTGGCGTCGCTGCCCGAGGCCGACCGCAGCGCCGTCCAGGACGGCATCAACTCCTCCGACGGCATCGACGGCGCCCGCGGCGTGGTCGACCGGCTGCGCAACCGGATGCTGCCGCCCTGCTCGGAGCTCGTGCCGCAGGCGCCGCAGATCGTGGTGCAGCCGACGCTCACCCCGCCGCCGCCCGTGGTGCCGCCCGGCGGCGACCCGAACGCGCTCCCCCCGGGCGGGGTCGTCCCGACCACCGCCCCGCCCGTCACGCTCGCCCCGCTGCCTCAGGAGACGCCCCAGCCGGGGCGGAACTGCAGGCCGGTCAGCTGATGGCCGCCGTCGACGACCGTCCGGGCGCCGCGCCGGCGACACCAGCTCCCCTGCCCACCGGGCGGGGCATCGAGCTGGTGCTGCTGGCGTTCGCCGCGGTGCTCGTCACCGGCGCACTCGGGCTCGTCGAGGCCAACCAGGAGCAGCAGCTCACCCAGGCGCTGATCTGGGTGGGGCTGGCCTACCTGGGCCTGTTCACCATCGCGCACTTCGCGGTGCGCCGGTTCGCGCCCTACGCCGACCCGCTCATCCTGCCGTCGGTGGCGCTGCTCAACGGCCTGGGCCTGGTGATGATCCACCGGCTCGACCTGGCCGAGCTGGCGCAGGCCACCGCCGTCGGCGACCCGCCGCCCACCGAGCTGCTCAGCCGCCAGATCGCCTGGACGGCGGTCGGGCTGGCGCTGTTCGTGGCCGTGCTCTGGCTGGTGCGCGACCACCGCAAGCTCTCCCGCTACGCGTTCACCTGCGGCCTGGCCGGGATCGTGCTGCTGGCCCTGCCCGGCCTGCTGCCGGCGTCGATCTCCGAGGTCAACGGCGCGAAGCTGTGGATCAGGATCGGGCCGGTCGGCATCCAGCCCGGGGAGTTCGCCAAGATCCTGCTGATCGTCTTCTTCGCCGCGTTCCTGGTGCAGAAGCGCGAGCTGTTCACCACCGCCGGGCGCAAGTTCCTCGGCATGGAGTTCCCCCGCCCGCGCGACCTGGGCCCGCTGCTGCTGGCCTGGGGGCTGTCCATCGGCGTGCTGGTCATCGAGCGCGACCTCGGCTCGTCCCTGCTGTTCTTCGGCATCGTGCTGGTGCTGCTGTACGCGGCGACCGAGCGGGTGTCCTGGCTGGTCATCGGCCTGACCATCTTCATGGGCGGGGCGCTGATCGCCTACCAGCTGTTCGGCCACGTGCGGGTCCGCGTGCAGGTCTGGCTCGACCCGTTCGCCGACTTCAACGGCACCGGCTTCCAGATCGGCCAGGCCCTGTTCGGGCTGGGCACCGGCGGCGTCGGCGGCACCGGGCTGGGCGCGGGCCGCCCCGACCTCGTGCCCTTCGCCTACAGCGACTTCATGCTCTCCTCGCTGGGCGAGGAGCTCGGGCTGATCGGGCTGTCGGCCATCCTGGTCGTCTACCTGGTGATGATCACCCGAGGGCTGCGCAGTGCGCTGGCCGTGCGCGACAGCTTCGGCAAGCTGCTGGCCACCGGGCTGTCGTTCGCGATCGCGCTGCAGATCTTCACCGTCATCGGCGGGGCCTCCAAGCTCATCCCGCTCACCGGCCTGACCCTGCCGTTCCTGTCCTACGGCGGGTCGTCGCTGGTCGCCAACTACGCGCTGGTCGCGCTGCTGCTGCGGATCTCCAACGCCGCCCGCGCGCCGCTGAACCGCCGCCCGGCCGCCCCGCTGCCCCCGATCGCCGAAGCCGGCACCGAGCTGGTGGAGCGGCCGAAGTGAACACGCCCGTCCGTCGGATCGCCATCGCCGTGATGGCGATGGTCCTGCTGCTGCTCGGCAACCTGACCTACGTGCAGGTCGTCAAGGCGGGCGACTACCGCGACGACTCCCGCAACAAGCGGGTGCTGCTGGCCGAGTACGCGCGCAAGCGCGGCCAGATCAGCGCGGGCGGGCAGGTCGTGGCCAGCTCGGTGCCCTCCGACGACGAGCTCAAGTACCAGCGCCAGTACCCCGACGGGCCGGTGTACGCGCCGCTGACCGGCTACTACTCCACCATCTACGGCCCGAGCGGGCTGGAGCGCGCCGCCGACAGCATCCTCAACGGCAGCGACGACCGGCTGTTCGTGCGCCGGGTGTCCGACCTGGTCACCGGGCGCGACCCGAGCGGCGGCAACGTCGTGCTGACCATCGACCCCGAGGTCCAGCAGGCGGCCTACGACCAGCTGTCCAGCAAGGGCTACACCGGCTCGATCGTGGCGCTGCGCCCGCAGACCGGCGAGATCCTGGGCATGGTCTCCACCCCCTCCTACGACCCCAGCGGGCTGGCCAGCCACCGGGCCGAGGAGCAGAAGCAGGCCTGGACCGACCTGAACGCGGCCAAGCCCCCGGTGCTGTCCAACCGGGCCATCTCGGAGCGCTACCCGCCCGGCTCGACGTTCAAGCTGATCGACGTGGCGGCCGCGCTGAGCTCCGGGCGCTACACCCCGGACAGCCCCTTCACCGCCGCGCCCAGCATCACGCTGGAGGGCACCCGGACCCCGCTGCCCAACTTCGGCGGCAACCGCTGCGGCGGCGGCGAGACGGCCACCCTGCGCGAGGCCCTGCAGCGCTCCTGCAACACCGCGTTCGCCGAGCTGGCCGCGCAGCTGGGGACGCCGGCCATCCAGGACCAGGCGGCCGCGTTCGGCATCGGCTCGACCGACCTGTCCATCCCGATGAAGGTAGCCCCGTCCACCCTCGGCGACATCGAGAACACCGCCCAGCTGCAGCAGTCCAGCATCGGGCAGGCCAGCGTGGCGCTGACGCCCCTGCAGAACGCCATGGTCGTGGCGGCCATCGCCAACGGCGGCGAGGTCATGGCCCCCTACCTGATCCAGCAGATCCAGGACCAGGAGCTGGACACGGTCTCGACCACCGAACCGGACCGCATCGGCTCGGCCGTCAACTCCGGGGTGGCCCGCACCCTGACCGAGATGATGGTCAACAACGAGAATTCCTACGCCAACCTCGGCAAGATCTCCGGTGTGCAGATCGCCGCCAAGACCGGGACCGCCCAGCACGGCGCCGACGACAGCGTGCCGCCGCACGTCTGGTACGTCGGGTTCGCCCCGGCCGAGGACCCGCAGGTCGCGGTGGCGGTGCTCGTGGAGTCCGGCGGCGACCCCAACAACCTCGAGGCGACCGGCGGCCAGGTGGCGGCCCCCCTCGGGCGCGCGGTCATCCGGGCCGCGCTGGGCAAGGCGCCGTGACCGTGCTCGCGGCTGGCCAGCACATCGCCGACCGCTACCACCTCGACCGGCGGATCGCGGTGGGCGGCATGGGCGAGGTCTGGGAGGCCTCCGACACCCGCCTCGGCCGGTCCGTCGCGGTGAAGGTCCTGCGCCCCGAGCTGTCCGACGACCCCGAGTTCCTGCACCGGTTCCGCATCGAGGCCCGCACGGTGGCCTCGCTGGACCACTCCGGCATCGCCGCCGTGCACGACTACGGCGAGGACGAGAGCCCCAGCGGGCGCCGGACCGCCTACCTGGTCATGGAGCTGGTCCGCGGCGACCCGCTGTCCACGCTGATCTCCCGCGGCCCCATCGACGCCGACGAGACCCTGCGCCTCGTCGAGGAGGCCGCCTGGGCGCTGCAGGCCGCGCACGAGCGCGGCTTCGTGCACCGCGACGTCAAGCCGGGCAACATCCTGGTCCGCACCGACGGCCTGGTGAAGCTGACCGACTTCGGCATCGCCAAGGCCGCCGACGCCGTCCCGGTCACCCGGTCGGGCATGGTCATGGGCACCGCCCACTACATCGCCCCGGAGCAGGCCAGCGGCGGCGAGGCCGGGCCGGCGGGCGATGTCTACTCGCTGGGCATCGTCGGCTACGAGTGCCTGGTCGGGCACCGGCCGTTCCGCGCCGAGAGCGCGGTGGCGGTGGCGATGATGCAGGTCCGCGACGAGCCGCCGCCGCTGCCGGCGACGATCCCGGTCGCCACCCGCGAGCTGATCGAGGCGGTGCTGGTCAAGGACCCGACGCAGCGCTACGCCACCGGCGGCGAGTTCGCCGCCGCGGTCGCCGCGGTGCGCCGGGGCGAGCCGATGCCGGTGCCGCGCTCGGTCAGCGGGGCGTCCGCCCCCGTGCTCACCCCGCGGCCCACGCCGGCGCGCGGGCGCGCGGCCACACCGGTCCCGACGCCCACGCCGAGCCCCACCCCGTGCC
>NZ_JAHDTH010000173.1 GCF_018531445.1 Pseudonocardia lacus | reverse complement strand
GTGGTGGATCTTGTGAGAGAGAACCTGCCTATCGAGGACCCCGCGTCCTGACCAGCACCACGTAGATCATCCCGAATGTCCGTGTCGCCCGCCCGGACGTTTACCTACTCGCTGAGATCACCTCAGTGCTTCGAGCACGTATCGTCGCCGCACGAAGACGTCCCCGTTCTCCTCGACATCGATCTCCTCGTGCCACTCGTCGATGACGAGAGCGGTGTTGGAGCGCATCGCGTCGGCGTAGTCGTGGAGGATGCTCTCCGAACGGATGATCCGCTCGCGCAATCTCTTCGTCGAGGCGAAGGCGACCGCACTGGCCAGCACGAAGAGGCCCCCGGCCATGGTCGCGTACGTCGTGCGCAGCCAAGTGACGCCCAGTACCTGGCCGAGTACGCCGACGAAACCGAGGCTCAGGATCGTCACCGCGAGGACGCGGAGGTAGCCGTTGCGGTGCACGACCTCCTCAAGATCAGCGATGAGGGGGACGAGCCGCTTCTGGATCAGTGCGCTGAGGTCGATGCGTGCTGACATCGCTCTCCTCGATGCGAGGCGGCTGGCCGTCGTGATCCGTTGGGCGGGGGCGCATGAGCTGCTGTGTCGACCCCCGGGTCGTCGGGACGGGACGTGTCCCCCGGTGGCCTTGTGGCCGGTGGGACGTGTCGGTGCGCGTCGCACTGCACAGCAAGGATCGCCAGCTGGAGGCCTCGCCCGAAAGCGTCCATTCGAGCGGCTGGTTGAATCCGCAGCGACTCTCGGTGAGCGCAGGCGCCGCTCGTACTGTCGAACTCGACCTCTTCGAGGAACGTCACCACGGGTCGGAGCGCATGGGTGCCCGCTGCCGACGCACCTGCGGTCTCGAAGCGCGGTCACGGCTGCGAGATCGGATTCCGACGGCTGTCTGCGCTGTTCGCGGCAAGGGGTTGTACACGGCCGTCGGCTGTGCCGGCGCCGTGCCCACCGGCAGCCGGGCAACAGCGAGGTGTCCTACAGCGACACCTCACGGGACTGACTCACAGATCAGGTGGCACGGGTCGGTCGGGACGCGGATCGGGTGGCCGAACTCACCCTTGCCGGTGCCGTCGGGCCGAGCGGTGGCCCGGCGGGGCGGACGTGAGGACCGGGGCTTCGAGTCCTCGGTGTATCGCGGACCTCGATCACTCCGGCGCGGCGCTTCTCGACGCACTCGTTGCTGGGGTCGCGCGCACCGCGACTCGACCTCCTCCGGTCACTGTGCGAGCCGCTCGGTCAGCGCCCGGTGGAAGTGCCCGATCGCGCTCTCGTGCCGGCCGAACTCGACGAACCGGTTCGCCCCGGCGTGCAGCCCGCGCTGCACCCCGGCGGACATCTCGTTGTCCTCCAGCAGCCCGTCCGCGATGAGCTTGCCGGCCTTGCTCGGCTCGCCGCCCCGGCCGTCGACGACGGCCGGCTCGGCCATCGAGTACGTGGTGACCGCGCAGTGGTCGATATCGACCGGGTCCACGACGACCAGCACAACCCTGTCCGGGAACGTGGCGATCATGGCGTTGGGGAAGAGCTGGTAGAGGAAGGTGACCCGGCGCTCGACCGTCCAGCTCGACTCGGGGCGCCCGCGCAGCCGCTCGACGGAGCGGTACGGGTAGGTGATCCGGCTGTTCGGGCCGAACGTCTCGATCACGTTGAGGTTGTCGTACTGCACCGGGTAGAAGGTCTCCCGGTGGGTGCTGCGGATGTGGTAGCCCTCCAGGAACTGCTCGACGAGCACCTTCCAGTTCATCGGGCGCACGGTCGTGCTCGCGTTGAACATCCGGCTCGCGGGAGCCAGCTTCGCGCGCCACGGCGTGCCGTCGGCGAGGGCCGCGAGGTCGGCGTTCGCGCCGGGCTCCACCCCGCCGATGACGATCAGCCCGTCGACCTCGGCGCTGGCCACTTCGACCAGTCCGCGCCCGGACGTGTCGAGGTCGGGGAAGCCGTCCTGGTGCGGGACGTGCGACAGCGAGCCGTCGAGGCGGTAGGTCCAGCCGTGGTAGCGGCAGACCAGCGCGTGCGAGCAGCCCGCGCTCTCGACCAGTGCCACCCCGCGGTGGCGGCAGGAGTTGCGGAACACCCGGGCCCGACCGTCACGGCCCCGGACGGCGAACAACGGCACGCCGAACGCGGTCCGCTCCACGTGGTCGCCGGAGCCCGGGATCGCCGCCGACGGCACGAACACGCTGGGCAGCGAGCGCAGCAGCCGCATCTCGGCGGCGAACCGGTCGGGGTCGAGGTAGTTGGCCACCGGCTCGCGCCAGGACTCGCCCTCGTCGGTCGTCCCGGCGTCGATGTGGGCCAGGACCCGGCGGACGATCTCGACGTCGCCGGCGAGCATCGTCGTTGATGTCGTCATGCGTCGAGCATCACGCTCTGGCTGTCACGTGTCAACGAATCCGTGATGCCGTGGGCGTGCGGGCGCACCGGGTGATCGGCGAGGATGCGGGCATGACCGCCGCGACCGAGGACCCCGACGGCCGGCGGGCGCTGGTCGCCGACCTGGTCGCCGGCACCCGCCCGCTCACCGCCCGGTCCGTGCTCGCCTCCGCGCTGCTCGGCGCCCGCGACGCGCGGCTGCCGGCGGCCGGGCTGATCGCCGTGGCCTCGCTGTTCGGGATCAGCGCCGGCGCGGTGCGCACCTGCCTGTGGCGGATGGTGTCCGACGGCGAGCTCACCACCGACGACTCCACCTACGCCCTCGCCGGCCACCTCCTCGAACGCCGCCGCCGCGTCGACGAGGCCGTCCGACCCGGGCCCCGCCGGTGGGACGGGACGTGGGAGCTCGCGGTCGTCTCACCGGCCCGCCGCGCCGCCGCCGACCGCCTCGCCCTGCGCCGGGCCGCGACCGCCCTGCACCTCGCCGAGCTGCGCGAAGGCGTCTGGACCCGCCCGGACAACCTCGACCCGGACCGGCTGCCGGGTTCCCGGGCCGTGCTCGACCGCCAGTGCGTCCGCTTCGACGGCGCCACCTGCGACCTGCCCGCGCCCGCCGTGCGGACGCTGTTCGGGCTCGACGGCTGGGCCGACGACGCCCGCCGGCTCACCGCCGCCATGGACGGCGAGCTCGACGCCGCCGACGAGTCCCCCGACTACCTGTTCCTGCTGTCCATCGCCGTGATGCGGCACCTGCAGCTCGACCCCGTGCTGCCGCCCGCGCTGCTCGACGACGACCGGCCCGCCGACGACCTGCGGCGCACCTACCGCCGCTTCGACGAGGTGTTCAACCGCCGGATCGTCGCCCGCGGGTGACGCGCCCTACCCGCAGCGCCCGCTCTCGTGGACCGCGTGCTCGCGGTGCTCGACCTGCAGCGTGCTGTGGGCGAGGCCGAAGCGTTCGCGCAGGACCGTCGCCGCCCGGTCCAGGACCGACCCGTCCCCGCAGCCGGGCACCGGGTGCTCGGCGACGAGGTGCGCCGAGGCGGCCGGGTTGCGGTCGTTGATCGTCCAGACGTGCAGGTCGTGCACGTCGACGACGCCGGGTACCGCCAGCAGGGCCCGCCGCACGCCGGCGACGTCGACGTCCCGCGGGGCGCCTTCGAGCAGCACGTGGGCGACCTCGCGCAGCAGGCCGACGGCGCGGGGCAGGATCAGCGCGACGATCAGCAGCGAGGCGACGGTGTCGGCGTAGGGCCAGCCCGTGGTCAGCAGGACCACCGCGGCGGCGAGGACGCCGACGGAGCCGAGGGCGTCGCCGGCGACGTGCAGGGCGGCGCCGCGCAGGTTCATGTTGCGGCGGTCGCCCCCGGCGAGAACCAGCAGGGCCGCGATGTTGCCGGCCAGCCCGAGTAGGCCGATCAGCAGCAGCGGCAGCCCCGGCACCTCGGTGGGCTGCGACAGCCGGGCGACGCCCTCGACGGCGACCCAGGCGACGACCGCGACCAGCGCGAGGGCGTTCAGACCGGCGACCAGCACCTCGACCCGGCCCAACCCGAACGTGCGCCGCTCGGTCCGCGGCCGCGCGGCCAGCGCCGAGGCGGCGAACGCCGCGGCCAGCGCCCCGGCGTCGGTCAGCAGGTGGCCGAGGTCGGCCAGCAGCGCGAGTGAGCCGGTCAGCGCGGCCCCGGCGGCGCCGAGCACGACGGCCAGCAGCGTGATGCCCAGCGCGAGGCCGAGCCGCCTGCGGTCGTCGCCGGCGTGGCCGTGGCCGTGCCCGTGTCCCATCCGCCGATCTCCCGTCAGCCGGTATCAATACATGCGCATTCTTGCATGGGTTGGCGTCCACGTCGACCGGTGCCGATTTGCGCGCGCGCCAACCCCTCGGGCAAGCTGGGTCGGTACTCAAGTTTGTATAGCCGTCAGCCATCCGAGGAGATGAGCCGATGACCGACCCCGCCCGCATCAAGGCCCCCGCCGGGCTCAAGGAGATGAACGAGGACCTGATGGCGCAGCAGCGCCAGGGCACGCTCGGGTTCGACCTGCCCGTGCTCACCGTCCCCGGCCGGCGCAGCGGCACGCCCCGGCACACACCCCTGACCGTGCTGGAACGCGACGGGCAGCGGTTCGTGCTGGGCGGCTTCCCCGCCGCCGACTGGATCCGCAACGTCCGCGCGGCCGGCCGGGGCACGCTGACCGTCGGGGACTCGGTGGAGCAGGTCCGGCTGGTCGAGCTGGACGCCGCCGAGGCGAAGCCCGTGCTGCGGGAGTGGCCGGCCACCACTCCGGACGGCGTTCAGATGATGCTCGACGCCGGCGTCGTCACCGACACGACGCCGGACGCGCTGGAGGCCGTGGCCGGCATCTGCCCGGTGTTCCGGCTCGACTCCGAGTAGCCGCACCAGGAGGGCTACAGCAGCGGCTCGACGGCCTCGATCCAGGCCGTCGCCATCTGCGTGTAGCCGGCGCCGTTGGGGTGGATGCCGTCGTCGGCCATCGTCGCCGGGTCGGACCAGAGGGGGTCGTTGGTGTCGACCGTCCGCACGCCGTAGGTGTCGGCGACGTCCTCCACCACCTGACCGAGCACCTTCGACTGCGCCGACATCTTCCCGACCTCCTCCTCGGTGACGTCGGGCAGCTGCTCCTGGAGGCGGGCGATGTCGACCGAGATGGGCCGCACGGACTGGTCGTCGGGCAGCCCGAGGACGACGACGGCCCCGGCGGCCTGCATCTCCCGGACGGTGCGCTCGACGTTGGCGCGGTACGTGTCCGCGGCGGCGGCCTCGTCGGCGCTCGGGGTCGGGTTCTCGCTGCCGCTGTAGGTGTACCAGAGGTCGTTCGAGCCGATCAGCACCGTGGCCAGCACCGCACCGGGAGCCGCCGCCCGGGTGGCCTCGACGCCCTGCGCGAGCGGGGCCGGGGTGCCGCCCTGGCCCTCGACCATCGCGGTGCTGTCCCAGCCCGACTGGCCGAGGTTGACCAGCGTGGAGCCCTCCCGGTCGGGGCGGGAGGCGATGTCCGTGGCGAGGCGGCCGACGAAGCCCAGACCGGCGTCGTCGCCGTCGCCCGCGGTGAGGCTGTCGCCGAGGGCGACGACGGTGACCGGGCCGTCGGCGAGCGTCGTGGGCGCCTCGGCGACGGCGTCGGTGGACGGGGTGCCGCCGACGGCGTAGGGGGTGCCGGTGACGGGTGCCCCGGAGCAGCCGGCGGCGACGAGCAGGAGAGCGGCGGCCATGGTGCGCCGTGCGATGGGTCGCGGCATCGGGCACTCCAGCGGCGTCGGTGGCGGTCGGACCGCCGCGGGTGGTCTCCCGGCGCGCCGGGGAATCACCGGACCTCTCGGCCGAGGTGTGAGGGTCGTTACGCCGCTCACCGGGGCCGCCTGCGCAGGGCTGGCTGCCTAGCATCCGGACCATGACCTACGCGCCGCTCGTCCACGTGACGCGCTCGGGCTTCCTGGAGGGCGTCCACTTCGGCGCCGCGGTCGCCCTCGACGCGACCGGGACGCCCGCGGCCCGGGTGGGCGACCCCGGGGCGACGATGCTGCCGCGCTCGTGCCTCAAGCCGGTGCAGCTGCTGGCGATGCTGCGCGCCGGCCTGGACCTCCCCGGACCGCTGCTGGCGCTGGCCGCGGCCAGCCACTCCGGCGAGCCCTTCCACCTCGACGGCGCCGATGAGATCCTGCGCGCCGGCGGGCTCACCGTGCGGGACCTGCGCAACACCCCCGACCTGCCGATCGACGCCGGTCAGCGGCTGCGCTGGCAGTGCGCCGGCCGACCGGCCGACCGACTCGCCCAGAACTGCTCCGGCAAGCACGCCGCCATGCTGCTGACGTGCGTGGCCAACGGCTGGCCGCTGGTCGGCTACACCGCCCCGGACCATCCCCTCCAGCGGCTGGTGCGCGACACGATCGCCGAGCTGACCGGCGAGGCCGTCGACGTCGTGGCCGTCGACGGCTGCGGCGCCCCGGCCTTCGGGACCACCCTCACCGGGCTCGCCCGCGCCTTCGCCGCCCTCGCCCGCGCCGAGCCCGCAACGCCGCAGGCCCGCGTCGCCGACGCGATCCGCGCCCACCCCGAGCACCTCGGCGGCACCGGCCGCGACGTCACCGAGCTCATCCGCGCCGTCCCCGGCCTCATCGCGAAGGACGGCGCCGAAGGCGTGTACGCGGCCGCGACGCCCGACGGTCGGGCGGTGGCCCTGAAGGTCGCCGACGGCGCGACGCGGGCCCGGCAGCCGGCGATGGTGGCGCTGCTGCGGCGGCTGGGGGTGGAGGGGATCCCCGACGCGCTGGCGCGGGGGATGGTGCTCGGGCACGGGCGGCCGGTCGGCGAGATCTCCGCGGCCCCGCTCACCCCCGTCGAGAACGAAGTTGTCGTGATCAACAGGCCGGAATGATCACGACAACTTCGTTCTCGACGGAAGGCACGGGCCGGTCGGGGCTGGTCAGTCCAGGCAGAACTCGTTGCCCTCCGGGTCGGCCATGACGATGTGGCCGAAGCTCATCGGTGGTGCGGGCTCCTCCCGCTGCAGCCGCTTCGCGCCCAGCGCCACGAGCCGCTCGCACTCCGCCTCCAGCGCCGCCATCCGCTCGTCCCCCGCGAGCCCGGGGGCGGCGCGGACGTCGAGGTGGACGCGGTTCTTGGCCACCTTGTCCTCGGGGACCTGCTGGAAGAACACCCGGGGGCCGTGGCCGTCGGGGTCCTCGATGGCGGACCTGGTGTTGCGCTGGTCCTCCGGCACGCCGATGCGGGCGAGGAAGTCGTCCCATGCGGCGAGGGGGTCGGCGCCTGCCGGGAGGTCGACGCCGGGCGGGCCGGGGTGGACGTAGCCGAGGACGTCGCGCCAGAAGGTGGACAGGGCCTTGGGGTCGTGGGCGTCGAACGTGACCTGGACGTGGCGGGTCATCGGGGCGCTCCGTTCGTGTGCAGGTGCAGGTCGCGCAGGAGGCAGACCTCGGACAGGTGGTGGATCAGTTCCCGGTGGATATGCAGGACGAGGTCGGCCATCGGGAGGTCGGGGTAGGGCTCTTCGTCCCCGACCGGTACCAGCAGCCCGTCCTCGCCGAGGCCGCGCACCCCGGCGAGCCACCCGTCGAGCTGGGTCCGGAGCTGGTCGAGGGCCTCGTCGGCGGTGCCGGCGTACTCCCACGTGTCGTAGGAGGCCGCGGGCGCGCCGAAGTGCGCGGCGTTGCGCATGGCGAGCACCCCGACGATGACGTGGCCCAGCCGCCAGGCGATCGTGGTGAACGGCGGGGGGTCGGGCTGGGGGAAGGCGTAGTCGATCGCGAACGGGCCCGCGCCGACCTGCAGCGGTGCGTCGGAGGTGCCGCGCGGGCGCACGCTCCAGGCGCCCGGCACGGGCGACCACAGGTACTCGTCGTCGGTGAGCCCGTCGAGGCGGGCCCGGACCTGGTGGTTCCAGTGGAACTCCCACTGCTCGCGCAGCGACCGGTTCCAGTTCGGTTCTACCGCGTTCATGGGTCCACCCTGGCAGCACCCGCGGACAGGATCGGTCCGCAGTCGCTGACAGAGTGGGTGACGTGGACGCGGCGGAGGAGCTGGGGACGACGGAGCGGGTGCTCGCCCTGCTCGGGCTGCTGCAGCAGCGCCAGGTCTGGACCGGGGTCGAGCTCGCCGAACGGCTGCGGGTCACGACGCGCACGGTGCGCCGCGACGTCGAGCGGCTGCGCGCGCTCGGCTACCCCGTGCACGCCAGCCAGGGCGTCGGCGGCGGGTACCAGCTCGGGCCGGGCCAGGACCTGCCGCCGCTGCTCCTCGACGACGAGGAGGCGATCGCCACGGCGGTCTCGCTGCTCGTGGGCGCGGGCGGTGCGGTGGCGGGCGCGGGGGACGCCGCGCTGCGGGCGCTGACCAAGCTCGACCGGGTGCTGCCCACCCGGCTGCGGGAGGAGGTGCGCGCGCTCGCCGGCTCCGTCGAGTCCTTCGACGGCGGCCGCACACCGGTCGACCCCGACGTGCTCGTCGCGCTGGCCAGGGCCTGCCGCGACCAGGTCGAGGCCGGCTTCGACTACCCGTCCGGCGGGGCGGTCGGGACGCGCCGGGTCGAGCCCTACCGCCTGGTCGCCTCCGACCGGCGCTGGTACCTGCTCGCCTACGACCTGGACCGCGACGGCTGGCGCAGCTTCCGCGTCGACCGGATGACCGCCGTGTCCGCGCGGACCTGGCGCTTCCGCCCGCGCCCGGCGCCCGATGCGGCCGCGTACGTGCAGGAAGGGGTGACGAACCGCGTCTACGCGCAGCGGGCCCGCTTCCTCGTGCGCGCCCCGGTCGACGTGGTGCGGGCGCAGGTCCCGGCGTCGGCCGCGGTCGTGCGGGAGCGGGATGACGGCACCTGCGAGGTGCTCAGCGGCGCCGCGAACCTCGACGCCGTGCTCCTGCACGTGGTGCTGCTGGGGCACGAGTTCGAGGTGCTCGATCCCCCCGAGCTGGCCGGGCGCTGCCGCGTGCTCGCCGGGCGGCTGGCCGCAGCCGGCGGGGTCAGCGATCCACCGAGCCGTCGGGGTTGAGCGGCAGCGCCGGGCGGTCGGTGGTCAGCGTGACGAGCGCGTCGTCGAAGCTGTCGCCGAGGTGGTACTCGCCGGTGGGGTGGAACAGGAACGTCCGCCCGTCCGGGGCGATCGCCAGCTCCGAGGGCCCCTCCCCGTGCACGCCCACGGGGAACAGCGGGATGCCCGTCTCCTCCGTGAAGCCCAGGTACGCGCCGGTGAGCGGGCCGCAGGCCGGGTGCGGGAACAGCAGGCTGCGGTGCCCGGGCAGCGGCGTGCCGGACCCGTCGAGCTGGTCGAGGGTCAGGCCGCCGAACTCGTCGAGCACCTGGCGGGCCGCCGCCGAGAACGGGACGAGCCGCAGCGCCTCGCCCTGGTCGGCCAGCCAGGCGTCGACGGCGACGGGGACGCGCCGCCCGGACTTCCAGCCGGCCCGGTTGAGCGAGCGCAGCGCCATCGGCGGGAAGCGCAGCTGGGCGGCCAGCCGGTCGGGGTACTGGGCGATGATCGTGCTGACCGGGATCGACGGCCACTGGGACAGCTCGCCGGTCTCCTTGTCGATCACCATCCGGGCGGCGCCGGGGCCGGCCTGCGCGGTCTTCGGCCAGGCCACCCAGCCCTGGTCGAACTCGCGCAGCCCGATCTCCACCTCGGCGCCGCCGCGCGGCGCCACCCAGCTCGTGGCGATGCTCGCCGCCTGCTCCCGGTCGATCACGTCCGCTCCTGCTGTGTTCTCCGAACGCCGAACGCTACCCAGTGGGGCGGCCAGAAAGGACCACCGGCACCTCGGCGGCCCAGCCGCCCGCCACCGGCGGACCTTCCTGGCCACCCCACTGGCGGTCCGGTCCGGTCATGGCCGGGATGGCGCAGCTGATCCGGGCTGGTCAGCCGGTCCCGTCGAGCACCGGCACCAGCACCTCCTCCTCGCGCAGCAGGTGCTCCTCCAGCTCACCGGTGAGCCGGTCGACCTCGACCAGCAGCGCCTCCCGGTCGGGCCGGTCGGCGTCGAGCACGGCCCGCAGCTCGGCGAGCAGGACGGCGACGCGCTCGTGCTCGTCGCGCATCCGGTCGATCGCGTCGGCGAGGTCGGGCCGGTAGGAGGCCACGGCGGGGAAGATCCCGGCGTCCTCGCCGCGGTGGTGGTTGCCCAGGCCGTCGCAGAGGGTCAGGCAGTTGATGCGCAGCTGGGCGCCGAGACCGGGTCCGGACGCGGCGACCTCGGCGCGGATGAGTGCCAGCTCGCGGCGGAACCCGTCGTGCACCAGCCGCAGCGCCGCGCCGGGCGACGGGGCGGCGATGTCGGGCGGGCCGCTGGAGGCGTCGAGGAGCGCCACCACGGGCAGCCGGCGCCCGGACTCCTCGTACTCGCCCCAGCCGGGGTCGTTGGCGACGGCCCGGGCGAACGCCTCGTCGCGCTCGGCGCCGGTCAGGACCACGGCGTCGGCCGGGTAGCGGAACGCGCCGGCCTCGACGCGCACCCGCGGGTTGGCGACCAGGTTGTGGAACCAGGCCGGGTGGCGCGGTGACCCACCGGCGGAGCCGATGACCAGGACGCGCCCGTCGCGGTCGGGCAGGTAGCCGAGCGGGACCGTGTGTTCGGCTCCGGTGCGCGCGCCGGTGGTGGTGAGCAGCAGCAGCCGGGCGCCTTCGAACATGCCGCCGACGACTCCGGCATTGGCCCGGAACTCGTCGACGACGGTTCGGTTGAAATCCATTTCTCTCCTTTTCGGGCATGGCGAGGCACCGCCGTGGGTGCGGCGGTTCTCGGGCAGGGCGGGGGACCTGACGGCACGAAGAGCCGCAGGTGGAGAAGGTGGGGACGCCGTCGAACGGCGGGATCGCGCTATCGCGCGGAAAAGCGGGGGAAGGCGGGCCGCGGGCCCGCCCGGCCGTCACCGGACGGCCGGGTGACTCTCTCGCTCGTGGCCCAAGGCCGACCCGGCAGTCACGCGCGATACCGTACTTCGCCGGCGGTGTCCGTGGCAAACGACCGATTCCCGGACGCCATTGTGCCGGGGTCGGGCGCGGTGCCGGGCCGGATGCTGGCGGTAACGGGGGCGCCGCCGCCGCGACCTGGCTCCCGAGGGGCCGCTTCGATCACCGGGGGTTGGGATGCACGTCGTCGAGAGCTCGATCGACATCGCGCGGCCGGCGCGGGCCGTCTTCGACTACGCCAGCGACATGCGCACCGAGGCCGACTGGAACCCCGCGGTCAAGACCATCGAGCTGGTCTCCGGTGAGCCGGTGGGGCGGGGCAGCCGGTTCGTCGGGGCGTTCTCCGGGCTGGGGAGGGCGACGATGGAGGTGGTCGAGTTCGCCCCGCCGACGACCTGGACGACCGCAACGGTCGAGGCCCCGCTGCCGTTCCGGTTGGTCGGCACGGTCGCCGAGGGCCCGGCCGGGTCGTCGCGGCTGACGATGCGCATCGAGCTGATGCCCCGCGGCCTGCTGGCGAAGGTGTTCGCCCCGCTGCGGGCGATCATGCAGCGCACCGCGAAGGGCAACCTGGCCCGCATCAAGGCGGCGGTCGAGGCGGGTCCCGAGGTGGGTTAGGCCAGCTCGACGGTGATCCGGACGCGCCGCCCGTCGCGGCGGGCCACGGCGTGGCCGGTGCGGTCGCCGCCGTCCAGGGCGAGCGTCAGCGGGCCGCCCTCGCCGGTGAAGTTGCGCCACCAGTTCTTCCGGTCGGGCATCTCCACGATGATCGTGACGACGTCGCCGGAGCGCCGGTAGCCGACCGGGGTGCTGAACGTGCGGCCCGACCGGCGGCCGGTGTAGGTGGCCGTCGTGATGGTGCGCCGGACCGCCGGCCCCAGGAGGCGGGAGCCGGCCAGGCCGGTGACCCCGGCGTTGACGCAGTTGACGACCCGCTCGACCGCGGGACCTGATCGCATGTGATCGACCCTACGCCGACGGGTCACACCGTGATGACGACCTTGCCGAGCACGCGGTCGGCGCGGCCCCGTCGCCACGCGCAGCGCGTCCGCCGGGCCGTACCGGTACCGCACGATCGCCTTCACGTCGGTTCCCCTTCGCCCTCCGGGTACTGGAAGACGTCGTCGAGGGGGACCCGGAACACCCGCGCGATCCGGAACGCCATCTCCAGCGACGGCGAGTAGCGGCCCTGCTCGATGGCGATGACGGTCTGCCGGGTGACCCCGAGCCGCTTCGCCAGGTCGGCCTGGGTCATCTCGTCGTGCGCGAACCGCAGCGCCCGGATCGAGTTGGTGACCCGCGTCGGCTTCACCACACCGGCACGCCCCGCCGGTAGGCGAGGATCCGGGCGGCCGAGTCGAGCAGGGAGGAGAGCGTGAACGCCAGGTAGATCGCGTTGGCGATCCAGAAGTGGTCGGCCTCGACCATCGCCAGCACGAGCGCACCGGCCGCGCCGAGCACGACCGACCACCGGTCGAGGTGGTTGCCGAACCGGCCGATCTCGCGGTCGCGCGCGTCGACGACGTCGGCGTCCTCGGGGGCGGCGAAGGCGGCCACCGCGATGAGTACGGTCGTCGCGCCGATCGAGATGCCGACGCACCACAGCAGCGCGGCGATGTACGGCACCGCGGTCAGCGGGCCGCCGCCGGCTCCCACGAGCAGGATCGCCAGGTAGGCGACGTACGTGCCGACGGTTGTGGCCAGGGTGATCCACGCCCGCTTCTCCTGGAACGCCACGGTCCTGCCCCTCGTGTCAAAGAAGTTTGACACGAGGGGAAGTAAAGCACCTTTGACATCGAGTCAAGTTCTCGTGACATCGCGGCCGCTCGCGCGATGCTGGGCGGATGCGTTCGTTCCCGCTGCGGGTGGGCGTGCTGATCCTCCCGGAACTGCCGTGGCGGCAGGCCCGGGCGCTGTGGCGGGCCGCCGACGACATGGGGTTCGCGCACGCCTGGACCTACGACCACCTCACCTGGCGCGGCCACCGCGACCGGCCGTGGTTCGCCGCGGTCCCCACGCTGACCGCGGCCGCCGCGGTCACCGACCGCATCCGGATCGGGCCGATGGTCGCGCACCCGACCTTCCGCCACCCGCTGCCGCTGGCCAAGGAGGCCATCGCGCTCGACGACGTCTCCGACGGGCGGCTCACGCTCGGCCTCGGTGCCGGGACCACCGGGTGGGACGCGACCATGCTCGGCGGGGCGGTGCGGCCGGCCGCCGAGCGCACCGCCCGGTTCGCCGAGTTCGTCGCGGTCCTCGACCTCGTGCTCCGCGAGCCGGCCTGCAGCCACGCCGGCCGCTACTACTGCGTCGACGAGGCCCGCACGCACCCCGGCTGCGTGCAGCGGCCGCGCATCCCGTTCGCCGTCGCCGCGGGCGGGCCGCGCGGGATGGCGCTCGCCGCGCGGTACGGGCGGGCCTGGGTCACGACCGGCGACCTGCGCCGGACCGAACCGGTGCCGGTCGAGGCGGGCGCGGCGGACGTCGCCGCCCAGATCGCGGGCGTGGACCGGGCCTGCGCCGAGGCCGGGCGCGAGCCGCGCTCGCTCGACCGGCTCGTGGTGACCGGCCCGCGCCTGGACCCGGGGCTGGGCTCGGTCGAGGAGTTCATCGACGCGGCCGGTCGCTACGCCGAGGTGGGGGTGACGGACCTGGTGGTGCACTGGCCCCGGCCGGAGCAGCCCTACCGGGCCGACCCCGCCGTGTTCGAGCGGATCTTCGGCTGAGCCGCTACTTCATCGCGGCGATCTGGATGAGGTTGCCGCAGGTGTCGTCGAAGACGGCGGTGACCACCGGGCCGAGGTCGGTCGGCTCCTGGGTGAACACGACGCCGAGCGCCTTGAGCCGCTCGGCCTCGGCGTGCACGTCCTCGACGGCGAACTGGGTGAACGGGATGCCGTCGGCGACCAGGGCCTTCTTGAGCGGGGGCGCGGCGGGGTGGCCGTCGGGCTCCAGCAGCAGCTCGACGCCGTCCGGGTCGGCCGGGGAGACGACCGTGAGCCAGCGGGCGTCTCCGGTCGGGATGTCGTTCTTCTTCACGAAGCCGAGCTTGTCGGTGTAGAAGGCCAAGGCCTTGGCCTGGTCGTCCACCCACACGCTGGTGATGTTGATCCGCAGCACGGTTGTTCTCATTCCTTGTCGAAGGGCCACCGGTCGACGATCGAGCGCAGCGGGCTCGTGTCGAGGTGGTGGAACTTGTACCGGCCCTCGCGCCGGGTCCTGACCAGCCCGGCCTCCTCCAGCACCGCCAGGTGCTGGGAGATCGCCTGCCGGCTCGAGCTCAGCCCGTGCTTCATGATCAGCCGGCCGCAGATCTCGAAGAGCGTCTGGCCGTCGGACTGCTGGAGCTCGTCGAGGATGGTGCGCCGGGTGGGGTCGCTGAGTGCCTTGAACAGATCCGCGGCGTCCACGGGGAGATTTATAGGCAAGTCGCCACTTGCCTGTCAAGTCCGGCGGCTACCGTGCCCCGATCGGGAAACCACCCTGCGCGCGATCCGGGTGGCCTGAGATCGGCGAAAACGACGGGCCCGGCGGGTCCTCGTCGATCACACTCGGTGGCCACGCACCGCGAGGCAGCCAGAAGGAGGCGCCGTGCACACCACCCTGACCGACTCCGCCGCGCCGATCCGCATGTGGCTGGACCCCGCCGAGACCGAGGCCGGCGCGATGCGCCAGCTCCGCAACTGCGCCGACCTGCCGTGGACCCACGGCGTGGCCGTCATGCCCGACTGCCACCAGGGCTACGGCGCCACCGTCGGCTCGGTGATCGCGATGCGCGACGCGGTGTCGCCGGGCGCCGTGGGCGTCGACCTCGGCTGCGGCATGAGCGCGGTGCGCACCGGGCTCACCGCGTCCGACCTGCCGGACTCGCTGGCGGCGGTGCGGGCGCAGATCGAGCGCGACCTGCCGGTCGGCCGGGGCCTGCACCGCCACGGCGCCGACCTCGACCGGCTCGGCATGCGGGCGGAGGTCGACTGGACGGCGTTCTGGCGCCGGTTCGACGAGCTCGACGCCGTCGACCGCGCGTCCTGGACCACGGCGAGCAAGCTGCGCACCCGGTCCCACCAGCAGCTGGGCACCCTCGGCGGCGGCAACCACTTCGTCGAGGTCTGCCTGGACGCCGACGACCGGGTCTGGCTGATGCTGCACTCGGGGTCGCGCAACATCGGCAAGGTCCTGGCCGACCTGCACATCGAGGCGGCCAAGGGGCTCCCGCACAACGCCGACCTGCCCGACCGCGACCTCGCCGTGTTCCTCAACGGCACCCCGGAGATGGCGGCCTACCGCAACGACCTCTACTGGGCGCAGGAGTACGCGCGGCTCAACCGCCGGGTGATGATGGAGCTGGCCAAGGCGGCGCTGGCGAAGGCGCTCGGCCGTGGCGTGGCCTACGACGACGAGATCAGCTGCCACCACAACTACGTCTCGGAGGAGACCTACGACGGCCTCGACCTGATCGTCACCCGCAAGGGCGCGATCTCCACGGCCGGCGGCCGGATGGGGATCATCCCGGGCTCCATGGGCACCGGCTCCTACATCGTGCGCGGCCGGGAGAACGACGCCGCGTACCGGTCGGCGAGTCACGGGGCCGGGCGGAAGATGTCGCGCAGCGCGGCGCGCAAGCTGTTCTCGGTGAAGGACCTGCAGGCCCAGACCGAGGGCGTGGAATGCCGCAAGGACAGCGGCGTCGTCGATGAGATCCCCGGCGCCTACAAGGACCTGGAGACCGTGATGGCCCGGCAGGAGGATCTCGTCGAGGTGGTGGCCCGGCTGCGCACGGTCCTCTGCGTGAAGGGCTGACCGCCCGATTTCCGTCGAGAACGAAGTTGTTGTCGTTTTGGACCGGTCCAATGGACGACAACTTCGTTCTCGACGGGAGTGCGGTGGCGGGAACCGGTCTGCCACCCGGGCGGGGGCCGTGCCAGAGTCAGCGCCTGTGACGATGCCCGCCAACCGCTTCTACGTCAGCCAGAAGATCACCCTGATGGTCAACCGGTACCAGGTCCTCGGGGCGAATCCGGACGGGAGCGAAGGTCCGCTGCTCGCGTTCGCCCAGCAGAAGCGGATGAAGATCAAGGAAGAAGTCAACTTCTTCAGCGACGAGTCGATGACCCGCCCGGTGTTCTCGTTCCGGGCGCGCCAGCGCCTGGACGTGCACGCCGAGCACGACGTGTTCGACGAGCACGGCCGCCCGCTCGGCTACTTCAAGAAGCAGTTCGGCAAGAGCCTGTTCCGGTCGACGTGGGAGCTGCAGGGGCCGGGGGGCCTGCACGCGGTGGGGCAGGAGCGGCGCCCGGTGATCGCCGTGCTGCGCCGCATCTGGGACTTCATCCCCTACCTGGGCAACGTCTGGGTCCCGTTCGTCTTCCACTTCGACTTCTACGACCAGCAGGGCAACCACGTCATGACCAGCGAGCGGATCAAGTCCATCCGCGACCGCTACATGGTCACGGTGTCCGACCCCCGGCTGGACTTCCGGGTCGCGGCGTCGATGGCCGTCGCCCTGGACGCGCTGCAGAGCCGGTGACGCTGCGGTGCCGGTGACGCTGAAGAGCCGGTGAACGAGCGCCGCTGACGACGCCCGCCGGTCACACGGGGAGGTGGCCGGCGTCGTTGTAGCGGACCAGCACGGGCCCGCGCCCGGCGCGGTAGCGCAGCACGGTCAGCGCCGCGTGGTCGTCCTGCATGGACAGCCACGCGTGCGCCGGCGCGCCGACCACGGCCGCGGCGAACCAGCGGATCAGGTTGCCGTGGTCACCAGCAGCACGGACCGGTCGGCGTCGCCGACGGCCGAGAGCGTCGCGACGGCGCGCGCGGCCAGCAGGTCGCGCTCCCAGGCCTCGAACCACTCCCGGTGCGCCGGCCCGAGCACCGCCGGGTCGGGCCGCGACGGGATGCATTCGCGCAGCAGGTCGTCGGGCACGAGCGGCACGCCGGGCAGGTGGCGGGCCAGCACCCGCGCGGTCTGCGCGGCCCGCGGGAGGGTGCTGTGCCGGATCTCGTCGTAGCGGGCGCCGAGGGCGGCCAGTCGCTCGCCCAGCGACTCGGACTGGGTGCGGCCCCGCTCGGTCAGCTCGCCGTCGTGGTTGCCGTCGGGCAGGTCGGCGCCGTCGGCGTTGTGCCCGTGGCGGACGAGGTGCAGCTCGGTGATCGGCACGGCGCAGAGCGTGGCACGCCGACCGGACCGACCGGCGGGGCGCGTTCCACGTGGAACGGGACGCGGCGAGGGGTCGCCGGTCCGGACCCCTCGTCCGGACCGACGGCCCCTGGGCCGTCGCGGGTCAGCCGCGGCCGCGGCCACCGTGGTCGTCGTCCCCGCCGCGGCCCCGGCCCCGGCGGTCGTCGCCGTCGTCGTCGCTGTCGTCGCCGCCGTGGCGGCCACCGTGGTCGTCGGCGTGCGGGTGGTCGTCGTAGCCGCGGTCGCGGCGGTCCTCGACGGTCGGCGGGGCGGGGGTGCTGCTCGCCGGGGCCGGCAGCACGGTGACCGGCGGCGCGCTCGCCGAGCCGTCGACGTCGTGGCGGGTGACGGCGCCCGACTCGGCGTCCACGCGCACGTCGTGCCGGACGCCGTCGCGCACGACCTCGATCTTCCACTCCAGCCGGCCGTGCTCGACCTCGTTCTCGATCTTCGTGACCTCGCCGCCGCCGACCGCGGCGACGGCGATCACCCTGGCCTCCTCCACCGGGACCGCGGTCCGGGAGGGGGCGGAGGTGGTGGGCGGCGAGCCCGTGGTGGTCGGGGCGGCGGCGTCGGTGGTGACCGAGGCCGGCTGGGTGATCACGGTCGGCGCGTCGACGGCGCCGAGGGCGAACGCGACGCCGCCCGCGGCGACGAGCGTGGCGGCGGCGATCCCGGCGGTGGTGGCGAAGCTGCGGATACCCATGGTGGTCGTCCCTTCCGGTGCGGTTCGGACGGGACCCACGGTCGTCGCGGGGCGGCTATGCGCGCGCTGCACGACCCCTAAGGCCCGGCTATGACCGGTCGGGCGGGCCGAGGTGCAGCACCACCAGCAGCCCGCCCAGCCGCGACCGCCCCAGCTCCAGGCGCCCGCCGGCCTGCTCGGCGGCCCGCCGCGCGATGTCCATGCCCAGCCCGGACGAACCCGCCCCGCTGGCCCC
>NZ_JAHDTH010000172.1 GCF_018531445.1 Pseudonocardia lacus | reverse complement strand
CTCGGCGGCCGCGGCGTCGCCGACCAGCCGCTCGAAGCGGGCCGCGTCGACCGCGTCGGGCGGCAGCCGCAGCCGGTAGCCGCCGGCCTCGGTGCCCACCAGCTCGGCCCCGACGGCCCGGCGCAGCCGGGAGACCAGCGCCTGCAGCGCGTTGCCCGCGCCGTCCGGCGCCGCCGCGCCCCACAGGTCGTCGACCAGCGCGGAGGTGGGGACGGGGCGGTCGACGTCGAGGGCGAGCCGGGCCAGCAGCCCGCGCAGGCGCACGCCGGGCAGCGGCAGCGGATCGGTTCCGCGCCGCGCCTCGACGGTGCCGAGCAGGCCGACGTGCACGGGCCCAGTCTGCCCTCCGTGACCGGGGCGGTGACTGCTCAGGCCGATTCGCGGTGGAACGTCCGGATCCCCCAGGTCACGCACAGGACGAGGAGGACGGCGGTGGCGCCGGCGCCGAGCAGCACGGCCGGGTCGGCCAGGTCGCCGCGGAACAGCGCGCGCTCGGCCTCGACGATGTGGGCGAACGGGTTGGCGCGGGACAGGCCGAACAGCCACCCCGGGGCCACCGACAGCGGCAGCAGCACCCCGGAGAGCAGCAGCAGCGGCAGGCCGAAGGTGTTGAACACCGGCCCGAGCGCCTCCTCGCTCTTGAGCCGAAGCGCCAGCGCGTAGGACGCGCAGGACATGGCCAGCCCGGCCACGGCGACCAGGGCCAGCGCCAGCAGCACCCCGCCGAGCGGGGCGCGCAGGCCGAACGGCAGCGCGATCAGCACCAGCAGCACCGACTGCAGGACGAGCACGACGACGTCCTTGAGCGCGCGCCCGAGCAGCAGCGCGGTGCGGCTGACCGGGGTCACCCGCATCCGGTCGATCACTCCGGCGCGGAGTTCGGCGATCAGCCCGAACCCGACGAACAGGGTGCCGAAAACGACCTGCTGCACGACCAGCGCCGGGACGAACACCTGCCACGCGTCGCCGGGCGGGAAGCCGGGCGTGCTCTCCACGACGGGGATGAGCAGCGGACCGAACAGCGCCAGGTAGACCAGCGGCTGGAAGACGCCGATGAGGACCCAGGCCGGGTTGCGCAGCGACTGCCGCAGCGACCGGCGGAAGATCAGCCACGTCGTCACCGGGCACCGCCGAGCGCCGGTTCCGCAGCGGTCTCGGCGGGGTCCGCCTCGGCCTCGCGCAGGGTGCGCCCGGTGAGGGTGAGGAAGACGTCGTCCAGGCTGGGGCGGCGGACCTCCACCGAGAGCGGGGCGACGCCCACCGCGTCCATGCCGCGCAGCAGCGCGGGGAGCACGCCGGCGCCGTCGGGGGTGCGGAAGCGCACGGTCGAGCCGTCGACGGCGGGCTCGTCGCCGGGCAGGTCGGCGGCCAGCCCGGCCACGACGTCGGGCGAGTCGGCGCCGACGACGACGAGGTCGCCGGAGACCCGGCGCTTGAGCTCGTCGGGGGTGCCGGCGGCGACGATCCGGCCGCGGTCGATGACCAGGATGCGGTCGCAGAGCGCGTCGGCCTCGTCGAGGTAGTGGGTGGTCAGGAACAGCGTGGTGCCGTGCTCGGCGTGCAGCCGGCGGATGTGCTCCCACAGGTTCGCCCGGCTCTGCGGGTCCAACCCGGTGGAGGGCTCGTCCAGGAACAGCAGCGGCGGGCGGTGCACCAGGCCCATGGCGATGTCGAGGCGTCGGCGCTGCCCGCCGGAGAGGGTCTGCACGGTGCGGGTGCCGGCGTCGCCGAGGTCGAAGGCGTCGAGCAGCTCGCCCGTGCGGGCGGCGGCCTCGGCCGCGGGCAGCCCGTACAGCCGGGCCTGCAACTCCAGCTCGTCGCGGACCGCGCAGTCCGGGCCGGCGCCGCCGCTCTGGCCGATGTAGCCGATGTTGCGGCGCACGCCCTGCGGGTCGGTGCGCAGGTCGTGGCCGGCGACGGTGGCGGTGCCGGCGGTCGGGGCGAGCAGCGTGGTGAGCATGCGCAGGGTGGTCGTCTTGCCGGCGCCGTTGGGGCCGAGGAAGCCGACCAGCTCGCCGGCGGACACGTCGATGTCCACGCCGGCGACCGCGGTGACGTCCTGGGCGGACCGCCCTCGGCGGGCGCGGAAGGTGCGGGCGAGCCCGCGTGCGGTTATCACGCGGGTCACCCTGGCCTCGTCGGGCCAACTAGTCAAGCTTTACTAGTGGCGCCCTCGAGGACGAACGAGCCGTCGCGGATGCGCCCGGCCAGGTCGAGCGCCCAGTCGATCTCGGCGCGGACCCGGCCGGCGGCCAGCTGCATCAGCGCCGCCACCTGCGCCGGCTTGGCCTCGTCGAGCGCCGCCTCCGGCGGGTCGACCCGGACGAGCTGGGCCCACAGCGCCCGCACGCGGTGGTCGAGCAGCGTCGCCACCTCGGAGCGGGGCAGCAGGTGCAGGAAGCCGAACGCGGCGCTCAGCTCGGCGAGGGTGTCGCCCGGGTCGCTCACCGCCGTGCGGACCAGGCGGAAGAACTCCGTCTCGCCGTCGGGGGTGAGCCGGTACACCGTGCGCTCCGGCCCGCCGTCGGACTCGGTGCCCACCTCCTCGACCAGGCCGTGCTTGGTCAGCGTGCGCAGCGCCTGGTAGATCGACGCCGGGGCCACGTTCGCCCAGGCGTCGACCCGCCAGGTCGTCAGCTCGCGGCGCACCTGGTAGCCGTGCGCCTGGCCGAGGTCGCGCACGACCCCGAGCACGAGCATGCGGACGGCGGACACGGGCGCCCTCGTCAGCCCGCGGAGCCGGCCAGCTCGGCCAGCAGGTAGGCCTCGGCCAGCACCGCGCTGCGGAACATCCCCAGGTCCAGGCTCTCGTCGATGCCGTGCCACCGGCTCGCCGGGTCGCCGACCCCGGTGACCAGCACCGCCGCGCCCGGGAACGTGCGCGCGAACTCGGCGATGAACGGGATCGAACCGCCGATCCCGACCTCCACCACCTCGTTGCCGTAGGCGTCGGCGAAGGCGCGGCGGGCCAGGTCGTAGACCGAGCCGGTGGCGTCCAGGCTGAACGGCTCCGCCACGCCGTGCCCGGGCGTGATCGTGACCTTCGCGCCCCACGGCACGTGCGCCTTGAGGTGCTCGGCCAGGGCGTCGGCGGCCTTGCGGGCGTCGTCGCCCGGCGCCAGCCGCAGGCTCACCGCGGCCCGGGCCCGGGGCAGCAGCACGTTGGAGACCTCGTCCACGCGCGGCGCGTCGATGCCCAGCACGGCGACCGACGGCTTCATCCACGACCGCTCGGGGATGGTGCCGGTGCCGATCAGCTCGACGCCGTCGAGCAGGCCCACGTCGGAGCGGAACGTGGCCTCGTCGAAGTCCGGCGCCGCGGACGTGCCCTGCGCCAGGCCGCCGACGGCCACCTCGCCCAGCTCGTCGTGCAGGCTGGCCAGGGTGCGGCACAGCGCGGTGAGCGCGTCGCCGACCGGGCCGCCGTAGACGCCGGAGTGCACCGGGCGCTCCAGCATCGCGACCTCGATGGTCAGGTCGACGAGCCCGCGCAGGCTCGTCGTCAGCGCCGGGACGTCGACGGCCGGGTTGGCCGAGTCGGCGATGACGATGGCGTCGCAGGCGAGCAGATCGCTGTGCTCGGCCAGGAACGCGGTCAGCGTGGGGGAGCCGGACTCCTCCTCGCCCTCGATGAGCATCGTGACACCGATCGGCGGCCCGCCCTGCACGGCCTGGTAGGCCCGCAGCACCGTCAGGTGGGTCAGCACGCCGGCCTTGTCGTCGGCGGCACCGCGGCCGTAGAGGCGCCCGTCGCGCTCGGTGGGCTCGAACGGCGGGCTCGTCCAGTGCTCGTCGCCGCCGGTGGGCTGCACGTCGTGGTGGGCGTAGAGCAGGATCGTCGGCGTGCCCTGCGGCGCGGGCCAGCGGGCCACCACAGCCGGTGCGCCGCCGTCGACGGACAGCACCCGCACGTCCGCGGCGCCGGCCGCGCGGGCGAGACCGGCGACGGCCTCGGCGCTGCGGTGGGTGTCCTCGGCGTGGTCGGGATCGGCCCAGATGCTGGGGATCCGGACCAGGGTCTCCAGGTCGGCGCGGGCGGCGGGCAGGGCCGCGTCGACCGCGGCGGGCAGGGTGTCACGCAGATCCGGCACAGCGCGATGCTACGCGGCGCCGGCGGCCCCGACCCGGCTCGCGCGGGCCAGCACCCGGCCCCGGTACCAGGTCAGGGAGCCGGTGGCGACGAGCGCGGCGGTCGCCGCGCTGCCGATCACGCGCACCCAGTGGCCCGCGGTGAACTCGGCGGCGACGGCGCGCAGGTACTCGTCGGGGTGGGTGCCGACCGGGTCCACGAACATGATCGTGTTGCGCGGCCAGAAGAACCACGCGGAGAACAGGAACTCGCAGCACAGGAACACCGCGGCCGCCGCGACGATCCGCCACCGCACGCCCGGCGCGCGCCAGGTGAGCAGCACCGCGGCCGCTCCGGCCACGATGATCGTGAGCCCGAGCGGCGGGAAGAAGCTCGACGGGCTGGCGGCCACCAGGAACTCGCGCGCCGCCACCAGCGACTCCGGCGGGTCGCGGAAGATGTTCGGGTAGAGCACGGCGGTCTCGGCGGCGATGCCGCCGAAGTAGACGGTGGTGACCGCGGCCAGCGCGACGAGGAGTGCGGTCGTGAGGTCGGTGAGCGTCTTCGGCATGGTCGACAACGCTAGGAGCGCGCCGACTCCGCGTCGTCGGTTAGCGCGCGTTGAAGGGTGTCGCTCCTCGACGTACGGGAAGGCCCCGCCGCGACGCTCCCGAGCGGCACCGCCGCCGTCCGCGGGCGGAGGTGACGACCGGGCAACGGCACGGGCGGTCGTCACTCGATCGGTCTGCGGCACCGGTATCGTGCACCTGTGCGTGACCGATCGGGCACGCAGCGTTGATCGACACCGGCGTCGCCGCCGAGGGATCGGTCGACGGAGCGACCACCGACGGAGACGGTGTGGACTGGCTGACGACGGGCTCCGCGCCCCCGCCCCACAGAACCCCGGGCCTCGACGCCGCCCGCCCCAACCCGGCCCGCATCTACGACTACCTGCTCGGGGGGAAGGACAACTTCGCGGTCGACCGCGACGCGGGCGACGCCCTGATCGCCCGGTTGCCCACGCTGCCCGCGATGACCAGGGCCGTCCGCGACTTCCTGCACCGCGCTGTCCGGCACCTGGTCCGGGTGCGCGGCGTGCGCCAGTTCCTGGACATCGGCTCGGGGCTGCCCACCGCGTGCAACGTCCACGAGGTCGCGCTGGAGGCCGACCCGGGTGCCCGGGTGGTCTACGTCGACGCCGACCCGGTGGTCGCCGCGCACTCCCGGGCGCTGCTGGCCGACCACCCGGGGGGCAGCACCGCGTTCGTCGAGGCCGACGCCACCGACCCGGCCTCGGTGCTGGCCGCGCCCGCGCTCGGCGCGACGCTCGACCTGTCCGAGCCGGTGGGGCTGCTGGTCGTGGACACGCTCACGTACTTCCCCGATCCGGTCGCGCGCGACGTCGTGGCCACGCTGCTGGCCGCGCTGGCGCCGGGCAGCTACCTGACGATCAGCCACCCCACGCCCGACTTCGCCCCGGAGGCGACGCGGCGCACGGTCGCCGCGGTGGAGCGCAGCGGCCTGTCCTGCACCACCCGGACCCAGGACGAGGTCCGCGCCCTCTTCGCCGGCACCGAGCTCGTCGAGCCGGGGTTGGTGCCGCTGCTGAGCTGGCACCCCGACGCGCGCGACGCGGTCGTTCCCGACCCGTGCGGCGTCTACGCCTGGGCCGGCGTGGCCCGGCGTCGCTGAGCCGCTCGGCGCACCACCCGGCGCGCGCCGTCCACCGATGAGCGGCAATCACGCTGCGTGGCCATCGGCTGGCCTACCGTGGGTCGCGGAAACCGGAGCCCGGGGTTGCCGACCTCGGGGCGACGAGCGCCGCGCACGCTTCCGGAGCGGAGTGGCCGCGAACCCGACCCACGACGTCCGCCCGGGCGGACCGACCGTGCCCCGACGGAGGAGTGCAGCCGTGGAGATCGCCCGTCCCGGCGAGGTGGACTTCACCCGCCCCCACCCGGTCCGGGTCTACGACTACTGGCTCGGTGGCAAGGACAACTACGCCGTCGACCGGGAGGTGGCCGACAGGCTCGCCGCCGCCTTTCCGCGCATGCCGCAGGCGGCCAGGGCCAACCGCCGGTTCCTGCAGCGCGCGGTGCCGAGGCTGGTCCGCGAGCTGGGGATCCGCCAGTTCCTCGACATCGGCTCGGGGATGCCGACCCGGCGCAACACCCACGAGGTGGCCCAGGAGATCGACCCCACCGCCCGCGTCGTGTACGTCGACAACGACCCCGTCGTGGCGGCGCACTCGCGGGCGCTGCTCGCCGGTGACCCCCGCGGCGCGACCGCGTTCGTGCACGGCGACGCGGCCGACCCGGCCGCCGTGCTGGCCGACCCCGGCCTGCGCGCCGTCCTCGACCCGGACGAACCGGTCGGGCTGATGATGCTGGCGGTGCTGCCGTTCCTCCCCGAGGACGTCGCGGTCCGCTCGGTGCGCGCCTTCCTTGACGCGCTGCCGCCCGGCAGCATCGTCACCATCAGTCACCCCACCACCGACTTCGCGCCCGAGTACGGCGAGTTCGCCGAGCGGGCCGCACGCACCCCCGGCCTGACCTACACCCCGCGCTCGCGGGAGCAGGTGGAAGCGATGTTCGCCGGTGCCGAACTGCTCGAACCGGGACTCGTGCCGATGCTGGCCTGGCGACCGGAGCAGGCCGGACCGCGCGGCTCCGAGCTCAGCATCCACTTCCTGGTCGGGATGGGGCGTCGACCCGCGAACCCGACCACCGCCGCACCGTGATCAACGCCGAACCCGGGCGCAGGCCCTAGGCTGAGCGGTATGTCCCGGTTCCTGGCCACGCTGCTGGAGTCCGCCCACCGCTCCGCGCACGGCATGACCACCGGCGCCCCGGTAGCGCCCGTCCGCCGGACGTGGCCGCAGGTGCACGCCGAGGCGACCCGGATGGCCGGCGCGCTCCGCGCCGGAGCCGATGGCGTCCCCGCCGTCGGGAAGGGCACGGCGGTCGGGGTGCTGGCCGGCGAGCCGGTGACGATCGCGCCGGCCGCGCAGGCCGTCTGGCTGGCCGGCGGCAGCGTCACGATGCTGCACCAACCGACCGCGCGCACCGACCTGGCGGCCTGGGCCGAGGACACGGTGACGGTCCTGTCCATGATCGACGCCGGGTTGGTGCTGCTCGGGGCGCCCTTCGACGCGCTGGCCCCGGTGCTGGCCGAGCGGTCGATCCCGTTCCGCACCATCGAGGCGCTGCGGGCAGCGGACGCGGAGGCCGTCGAACCCGACGCCCACATCGCCGACGAGGGCGACACCGCCCTGCTCCAGCTGACCAGCGGGTCGACCGCGGAGCCGAAGGCGGTGCGGATCACCCACCGCAACCTGCACGCCAACATCGCCGGCATGATCGAGGCCGCGCGGCTCGACCTCGACCGCGACACGATGGTCTCCTGGCTTCCGCTGTTCCACGACATGGGCATGGTCGGGTTCCTGACCATCCCCATGGCGGTCGGCCTGGAGCTGGTCTCGGTCACCCCGGTCGACTTCCTGTCCCGCCCGCTGCTGTGGGCCGAGCTGATCTCGACCTACCGCGGCACCGTCACGGCCGCCCCGAACTTCGCCTACGCCGTGCTCGGCCGCCAGCTGGCCCGGGCCGACGAGGGCTCGCTCGACCTGTCCTCGCTGCGGATCGCGCTGAACGGGGCCGAGCCGATCGACCCCGACGCCGTCGCGGCGTTCACCGCGGCCGGGGCCCGGTTCGGGCTGCGACCGGAGTCGGTGCTGGCCGCGTACGGGATGGCCGAGACCGCGCTCGGGGTGTCCTTCGCGCCCGTCGAGCAGGGGCTGCGGGTCGACGCGATCGACGCCGACCAGCTCGAGGCCCATCGGCGCGCGGTCCCGGTGACCGCCGGCGGGGCCGGGCCGGGCGTGCGCCGGTTCCCGCTGCTCGGGCCGCCGCTGCCGGGGATCGAGGCCCGCGTCGTCGGCGAGGACGGCACCGTGCTCGGCGACCGCGAGGTCGGGGTGATCCACCTGCGCGGCGAGTCGGTCACCCCCGGCTACCTGACCGTCGACGGCCCGGTCGACACCCAGGACGAGGAGGGCTGGCTCGACACCGGCGACGAGGGCTACCTGGTCGACGGGGCGGTGGTGGTGTGCGGCCGGCGCAAGGACGTGATCATCATGGGCGGGCGCAACATCTACCCGACCGACATCGAGCGGGCCGCCGTGCAGGCCGCCGACGTGCGGGCGGGCAACGCGGTGGCGGTGCGCCTGTTCGCCGGCGACGACCGGCACCGCGAGTCGTTCCTGGTGGCGGTGGAGTCGCGCAAGGCAGGCGACGAGGAGGCGGAGAAGGCCATCGCCAAGGACGTCACCCGGCAGGTGCTCGCCGCGGTCGGCGTGCGCCCGGCCCGGGTCGTCGTCCTGGGGCCCGGCAGCCTGCCCAAGACCCCGTCCGGCAAGCTGCGCCGCGCCGCCACCGGCCAGCTCCTCGCCGAGCGCGTCTGACCCGTCGAGAACGAACCTGTCGTGATCGAAAAGCCGGAACGATCACGGCAAGTTCGTTCTCGACGGGGACCGGTCAGCCGGACAGGGCGTGGAAGCGGTTCTGCGCGGGTTCGAGGCCGTCCGAGAGCAGCGCCTCGGTGGCGTCCGCGGCCAGGTCGACCGCGAACTCCAACTCCTTCGCCTCGGCCCCGGAGAACCGCTTGAGCACGAAGTCGGCCGGGTCCTGGCGGCCCGGCGGGCGGCCGATGCCGAACCGGACGCGCAGGTAGTCCTTCGAGCCGAGCGACTGGCTGATCGAGCGCAGGCCGTTGTGACCGCCCTCACCGCCGCCCAGCTTGAGCCGTACTACCCCGAAGCCCAGGTCGAGGTCGTCGTGCACGACGACGAGGTCGGCCGGCGCGACCGAGAAGTACCGGACGAGCCCGGCGACCGGGCCCCCGGAGACGTTCATGTACGTGCGCGGCTTGGCCAGCACGACCTTGCGGCCGGCCAGCCTGCCCTCCAGCACATCGGAGTTGGAGCGGTGCTTGGAGAAGCGGCCGCCGCCGGCCCGCGCCGCCAACAGCTCGACGACGCGGAAGCCGACGTTGTGCCGGGTCTGGGCGTAGTCCGGACCCGGGTTGCCGAGCCCGACCACCAGAGCGGGGCCCGGCGCCACGGATCAGCTCTCCGCGGAGGCGGTGGCCGGATCGGCCTGGGTGTCGCTGTCGGAGGACCCCTGGTCGGAGGACGAGGCCTCGGCCTGGGGGGTGTCCTCGACCACGCCGGCACCCTCGGTGTCGATCTCGGCCTCGAGGTCGGCCGCGGTCGGCGACGGCACGACGTTGACCACCAGCGCCTCGGGGTCGGTCACCAGGGTGGTGCCGCTGGGGAGCTCGACGTCGGCGGCGTTGATCTGGGTGCCGGCCGGCTTGCCCTCCACGGAGACCTCGATCTGCTCCGGGATGCTGGACACGTCGGCCTCGACCTGGATCGTGCTGAGGTCCTGCTGGACCAGCGTGTTGGGGCCGGCGTCGCCGGTCACCACGACCTGGACCTCGACCTGGACCTTCTCGCCGCGCGTGATCACGAGCAGGTCGACGTGCTCGATGTAGGGGCGGATCGGGTGGCTGACCACGGTCTTGGTCAGCGCGAGCTGCGGGGTCCCGCCGATGTTGAGCGTGAGCACGGCGTTGCGGCCCTGCTCGCGCACGATCGCCTTGAACTCCAGCTCCGGCAGCGACAGGTGCTGCGGGTCGGTGCCGTGCCCGTAGAGCACGGCGGGGATCTTGCCGGCGCGGCGGGTACGGCGGGCGGCGCCCTTGCCGAACTCCGTGCGGGTCTCGGCGTCGATACGGGCTTCGGCCACGGTACTTCTCCTCGATCGGCAGCTGCTGGTGCGCGGGACATGCGGCGAGGCAGCCGGCCGAGAGGGCCGAGGCTGCGTCGATTACGGCGGGAGTACTGCACCCGCCCTCGCCGCGGAACCTCGACCACGATACGCGACCCCGGCTCGGGGTCGGGTGGGCGGGGTCAGGCGTTCCCGTCGAACAGGGAGGTCACCGAGCCGTCGTCGAAGACCTCGTGGATGGCCCGGGCCACCAGCGGGGCGATCGGCAGCACCGTCATGCCGGGGAAGCGCTTCTCGTCCGGGATCGGCAGGGTGTCGGTGAAGATGACCTCGCGGGCGCCGCAGGACGCCAGCCGGTCGACCGCGGGCCCGGACAGCACGCCGTGCGTGGCCGCCACGATCACGTCCGATGCGCCGTCCTTGAGCAGCACCTCGACCGTCTTCGCGACCGTGCCACCGGTGTCGATCATGTCGTCGATGACCACGCAGAGCCGGCCGTCGACCTCGCCGACCACCCGGTTGGCCACGGCCTCGTTGGGCTTGCGCGGGTCGCGCGTCTTGTGGATGAACGCCAGCGGGGTGCCGCCCAGCGTCTCCGCCCAGCGCTCGGCCAGCCGGACCCGGCCGGAGTCGGGGGAGACCACGGCCAGGTCGTGGTCGGCGTAGGTGCGCTTGATGTGCTCGGCCAGCACCGGCAGCGCGAACAGGTGGTCGACCGGGCCGTCGAAGAAACCCTGGATCTGCGCGGTGTGCAGGTCGACGGTCATGATCCGGTCGGCGCCCGCGGTCTTGAACATGTCCGCGATCAGCCGGGCCGAGATCGGTTCGCGGCCGCGGTGCTTCTTGTCCTGGCGCGCGTAGCCCCAGAACGGCATGACCACCGTGATCCGCTTGGCCGACGCCCGCTTCAGCGCGTCGACCATGATCAGGTGCTCCATGATCTGGTCGTTGATCGGTGCGGAGTGCGACTGCAGGACGAACGCATCGCAGCCGCGCACGGACTCCTCGAACCGGACGAAGATCTCCCCGTTGGCGAACGAGTACGCCGACTGCGGGGTGATCGTCACGTCCAGGTGCTTCGCAACCTGCTCGGCCAGCTCGGGGTGCGCCCGGCCGGAGAAGAGCATCAGGTTCTTCTTGGGGGTCGCCGACATCGAGCTCACCGGGTGCTACCTCCATCAGGGGGGTCGGTCGGTTCGGGTGCGCGGGTGGCCGCCTGCGCGGCCTGCGCGGACGGCGTCCCCGGCCGCTTCCGCACCACCCACCCCTCGATGATGCGCTGCTCTCCGGCGGAAACCGACAACGCCCCCGGTGGGACATCCTCGCGCAGGACGGTCCCGGCGCCGGTGTAAGCGCCGTCACCGACCCGCACGGGCGCCACGAACATGTTGTCCGAGCCGGTGCGGACGTGGTCGCCCACCACGCTGCGCTGCTTGCGCACGCCGTCGTAGTTGACGAAGACCGATGCCGCGCCGATGTTGGAGTGCTCGCCGATGTCGGCGTCGCCGACGTAGCTCAGGTGCGGCACCTTGCTGCCGGCGCCGATGTCGGAGTTCTTCACCTCGACGAAGGTGCCGATCTTGCCGCGCTCGCCGAGCCGGGTGCCCGGGCGCAGGAACGCGAACGGCCCGACGTCGGCGCCCGCGCCGATGTCGGCCTGGCTGCCGTGGGTGCGCACCACCCGCGCGCCCTCGCCGATCTCGCAGTCGGTCAGGGTCGTGTCGGGTCCCACCTCGGCGCCCGCGCCGACCGACGTGCGGCCGTGCAGCTGGGTGCCGGGGTGCAGCACCGCATCGGGGGCCAGCTCGACCTGCACGTCCACCCACGTCGTGGCGGGGTCGACGACCGTCACCCCGGACCGCATCCACGCGGTCACCACCCGGCGGTTGAGCTCCGCGCGCACCTCCGACAGCTGGACGCGGTCGTTCACGCCGGCCACCTGCCAGGTGTCGGTGCAGCGCACGCCGCGCACGCCCAGCCCGTCGTCGTGGGCTATGCCGATCAGGTCGGTCAGGTAGAGCTCGCCCTGCTCGTTGTCGGTGCCCAGGCGCTCGAGGCCGGCGGTCAGGAAGGCGCCGTCGAAGACGTAGACCCCGGAGTTGATCTCGCGGACGGCGCGCTGCTCCGGGGACGCGTCGCGCTGCTCGACGATCGCGGTCACCGTGCCGTCCGCGTCGCGCAGGATGCGGCCGTAGCCCGTCGGATCGTCCAGCTCGGTGGTGAGCAGCGTGACGGCGGCGCCCGCCGCGGCGTGCTCGTCGAGCAGGCCCTGCAGGGTGGCCGGCTCCAGCAGCGGCACGTCGCCGTAGGTGACCAGGACCGGGCCGGTCAGCTCGGCCGGCAGCGAGCTCATCGCGCAGCCGACCGCGTGCCCGGTGCCCAGCTGCTGGTCCTGCTCGGCGGCCAGCACCGGGCGGCCCAGCTCGCCGCCGAGCGCCGCGACGGTCTCCCCGACCTCCTTGCGGCCGTGCCCGAGCACCACCACGAGGTGCTCGGGCTGCAGTTCGGCGACGGCGTGCACGGCGTGGCCGAGCAGGCTGCGCCCGCCGATGGCGTGCAGCACCTTGGGCACCGCGGAGCGCATCCGCGTCCCCTCTCCCGCCGCGAGCACCACCGCGGCGGTCGGACTGGTGCTCGGGGTTGCTTGCCCGGGACGGTCGAGCATGGGGCGGGTGCTCCTGCCGGATCTCGGGCCCCGCGGGCCGACCGTCGCGGATGGACGGTGCCTGGCGGGGCGGGTGGCGGGCCGTGGGAGGACCGGGAAATCCTACGTCGTCGCCCGACCCCGGGCGCCGACGAACGGCCGCGGCGCCCCGCCGCCGCGCGATCGGGCACGACGGGTCGCCCGTCCGGGGAGCGGCCCGGTGAGCGGTAGGCGGCATACCAGACGCCTGCGGTCCTGGTCGAGGGACCGCTTGCCGTTGATCCAGTACCGGTCGTCTCACCGAGAGTGAACGCGGGACGGGCTATGGCGTCTTCTCTGTTGACGGCGACGAGAGCCGTCAACCCCGTTTGGAGAGGTCAATGCCCACGCGCACCGCACGGACAGCATGGAACGGCAGCCTGCAGGAGGGCGAGGGCCAGGTGGAGCTGGCCAGCAGCGGGGTCGGTACGTTCCCGGTCAGCTTCCCGCGGCGCTCGGCGGACGACGCCGGGGGAGTGACCAGCCCGGAGGAGTTGATCGCGGCGGCGCACTCGGCCTGCTACTCGATGGCGCTGTCCGCGGAGATCGCGCGGGCGGGGGGCACCCCCGGCTCGCTCGACGTCTCGGCCGACGTCTCGCTGGGTCCGGACCCCGCGGGTGGGTTCGCGATCACGGGCATCGCACTGCAGGTCCGCGGCCGGGTCGAGGGGCTCGACGCCGCGGGGTTCGAGAAGGCCGCGCAGGCGGCGAAGGACGGGTGCCCGGTGAGCAAGGCGCTGACCGGCACGACGATCACGCTGGACGCCGCGCTCGCCTGATGCGGTCCAGCACCAGCACGTCGTTGAACGAAGGAGCGAGGATGAGGTGCACGGGCAACGGACGGCCGCCCGAGCCGCCGCCCCCGCGACCGAGCGGTCGCTGAGGTAGCGCGTTCGGGCGGTGGCCCCACCCTTCGGGTGGGGCCACCGCCGTGTTCACGGCCGCACCGCTGTCCTGGCTCTACCGCCGCGCGCCCCCCGCCCGCGGCCGCCGCTCCTCGGGGCGCCCGTCCGGCCCGAACCGCGTGCGCAGCCCGAACGCCTGCGGCGTGGGCCCGTAGCGGCGCAGGTGCTGCAGCCGGCGCACCGCGTCCGCGGGCGACGGCACGACGGCGTCGGCCGCCACCCACCACAGCGCGGTCGAGGGCTGCTCGGTCGGCAGGAACCACCGCGACTTCCGGCGCAGGTGCCCGGCGTGGGCGGAGCGGTAGACGAACTCGTGCAGGGCGGCGTAGTCCGCCCAGAGCGACACGTTGACCACCAGCAGGCCCGCCGCGTCGGTGAGCACGTGATGGCCGAACTCGCTGCGGGCGACGAAGCCGGGGGCGGCCTCGGCGAGCCGGTTGACCGCCGCCAGCGCGTCGGTGAATCCGCGCATGACCGGGTCGTCCAGCGGCGCCCGCATCCGCGCCACGTTCACCTGGGCCAACCGGTGCACTACTCCGCCACCCACACGGCCAGGTCGACCTCGTTGCCCTCCGGGTCGGCCGGCGTCCACCACGCGGGGGCGTTCGAGTCGTCCACGACCCGCCCGCCCGCGGCCGGCGCCGCCGCCACCCGTTCCCGCACCTGGTCGGGCGGGAGGTAGACGTCCACGTGGATGCGGTTGCGCTGCGGGCGCGGGGCGTCCATGGGCTGGAACCAGAAGGTCGGGCCGCGGCGGACGGGGTCGACCACGTCCTCGTCGCCGAACTCCTCGTAGCCGAGCACGGCCCGCCAGAACGGCCGCACGTCGGCGATCACGAGCGCGTCCACCGCGACCTGCACGTGCTGCACGCCGGCCGGGTCGGCCACCGCGCCCAGCTCCCGCGCGGCCGCCGACACCTCCCGCGCCAGCTCCACGTCCCGGGTGCCCAGGTCGCCGACGAGCCGCACGTCGACGCTCGCCGGGCGCAGGTCGACGTCGGGGTGGCGCCCGGAGGCGGCGGCCAGCTCCCCGATCGCGGCGACGAGCGCGACGCCCGTCGCGTAGGACCCGGTGCGGTAGCGCGCGCAGACCCACGAGCCGCCCAGCACCGCGCGCCACCCGGCCGCGTCCGCCGCGGCGAGGAACTGCCGGGGGCCGAGGCGGTCGGACACGCGGAGGACCGTACCGGGTGGGAGCACAGCAACACCGCCCGTGCGGCTGCTCCGCCGCCAGGATTCGAACCTGGACCATCGGAACCAAAATCCGAGGTGCTGCCGTTACACCACGGCGGACAGGACTCCATCCTGTCACGCACCGCCAACGGGGTTGATCCGGTCGGGGGTGGGGCGTTTGCGGCCCCGCCACCCCGGGTTCCCCGTCGAGGGCAGCCGTCCGGCCCAGGTTGGCCTAACCTCGCAAAAGCGGCGGCGGACAGGGACACCGCTGCCGCCGGACGCCTCACCCCGCGACCCCCGAGGAGCCGCATGACCGCCGCCGAGTCCGTCGCACCGCCCCCGTCCGGAGCCCCCGCCGAGAACCCGCTGACGGCGGGGCCGAACCCGATCGTCTCCGGGCGGCGCACCGCGTTCCAGCACGCGATGATCTACGTGTTCGTGGCCCTGCCGATGGTCGCGCTCGTCGCGGCGGTCCCCCTGGTGTGGGGCTGGGGCGTCGACTGGCACGACCTGGTGCTGCTGGGCGTCTTCTACACGATCGCCGTGCTGGGCATCACCGTCGGCTTCCACCGGCACTTCACGCACAAGGCGTTCAAGGCCAAGCCGTGGCTGCGGGTGGCGATGGCCATCACCGGCTCGCTCGCCGTGCAGGGCAACGTCCTGAACTGGGTGGCCGACCACCGCCGCCACCACGCGTTCTCCGACAAGGAGGGCGACCCGCACTCGCCGTGGCTGTTCGGCACCTCGCCGGCCGCGGTGGCCAAGGGCTTCCTGCACGCCCACATGACCTGGTTCTTCGACCGCGACGAGACCAACCAGCGGCGGTTCGTGCCCGACCTGCTCGCCGACCGGGCGATCCGGCGGGTCAGCCGGACGTTCGGCGTATGGGTGGCGGTGAGCCTGCTGCTGCCGGCGCTGCTGGGCGGGCTGATCTCCTGGTCGTGGACCGGGGCGGTCACCGGGTTCTTCTGGGGCGGGCTGGTGCGCCTGGCCGTGTCCAACCACGTCACCTGGTCGATCAACTCGATCTGCCACATGGTCGGGGAGCGGCCCTTCCGCTCGCGCGACCGGTCGCGCAACTTCTGGCCGCTGGCGATCCTGTCGATGGGCGAGTCCTGGCACAACCTGCACCACGCCGACCCCACCTGCGCCCGCCACGGGGTGCTGCGCGGGCAGATCGACATCTCGGCCCGGCTGATCTGGCTGTTCGAGAAGTTCGGGTGGGTGCACGACGTGCGCTGGCCGACCACCCGGCGGCTGGAGAAGCTGCGGGCCGAGACCTGACCCGACCCCGGTGCGGACCCGCCGTGACGCTGCGCCATCCCGTCACGGCGGGTTCGCGCATCCGGGTGTCCCACCCACGGGCGAGTGCTGCACCCTTCGTGGAACACTGCCGCCCTGACGTCCGGCGCTGCCCGGCGTGCGGCCGCGACACGACGGGGGTGTAGGAGGGTGCTGAGCCTCTTACCCGAGCGCCTCGACCACATGATGCTGCTCGGGGCCCACTGCCACGACATCGCCGTGGGCGCCGGCGGCTCCCTGCTCGAACTGTGCCGCGCCCACCCCGGCGTCGGGGTGTCGGCGCTCGTGCTGACCGGCGGCGGCTCGCTGCGCGAGGAGGAGGAACGCGCCGCGCTGGCCGCGTTCTGCCCCGGCGCGCGGCTGGAGGTCACCGTCCTCGACCTGCCCGACGGGCGGGTCCCCACCCGGTGGGAACGCGCGAAGCTCGCCCTGGAGGAGCTGCGCTCGCACGCCGAACCCGACCTGATCTTCGCACCGTCCCCGCACGACGCCCACCAGGACCACCGCGCCCTCGCGGACCTGGTCCCCAGCGCCTTCCGCGACCACCTCACCCTCGGCTACGAGATCCTCAAGTGGGAGGGCGACCTCACCCAGCCCTCGGTGTACCTGCCGCTGGCCGAGCCGGTGCTGCGGGAGAAGATCGCCAAGCTGCACGAGCACTACGGCTCCCAGCGCGACCGCAGCTGGTTCGACGCCGAGACGTTCGGCGGCCTGGCCCGCATCCGCGGCGTGCAGTGCCGGGCCCGCTTCGCCGAGGCCTTCCACATCTCCAAGCTGGTGCTCGGGGTGGCCCCGCTGACCGGGCCCGAGTTCGTCGACCCGGAGATGGCGTAGCCGCCGACCCCGCCCTGTCCGCCCCCTGGGGCACTATCGGGGGCATGTGTCGGAACATCCGTGTGCTGCACAACTTCGACCCGCCCGCCACCGACGACGAGGTGCACGGGGCCGCGCTGCAGTACGTCCGCAAGGTCAGCGGGTCGGCCTCGCCGTCCCAGGCGAACCAGGCCGCGTTCGACCGCGCCGTCGCCGCGGTGACCGAGGCGACGCGCGAGCTGCTCGACGCGCTGGTGACGACGGCGCCGCCGAAGGACCGCGAGGTGGAGGCGGCGAAGGCGCGGGAGCGGGCGGCGGTGCGGTACGGGCGCTGAGTCGCTGCTTTCAGGGCCCTCCTTTGAGGGCCTCCGGCTTTGAGGGGCCTCCGGCGGCGCCTACGCGGCGGGCGACCTCTGATCGAGCAGGGGGCGTGGGGAGGTGCCGGGCTTCCCGTTCGGTCCGTGGCGGGCGTTGGGAGCGTCTTCGCAGGGGCGTCGTGGTCTTCGCAGGTGCTGTGGACCCTGCGGAGACCGTGGGGACTCTGCGAGGACGTCCGGCAGGTGTGCACGGCGGCCTCCGGTGGCGTGGCGGCAGGAGCTTGGGGGCGCCGGGCTCTCCCCTGCGGTCCCCGGGGCCGGGCGGGGGCGAGGAGGCGGGGTGGTGTGCCTCGGAGGCCGAGTCGATCATGTGATTCGGGGTTCTCGCAGACCCGGCGGTGTGCTCGCAGCCCGCCGGCGGGCTGCGACGACCCAGCCTGGGCTGCGGCACCCACCTGGCGTTGCGAGGATGCCCCCACCCGGCGCTGTGACGCCCACCTGGGGCTGCGAGGACGCCCGCCCGCCCCGCTCGCCCGCGAAGCTGGCCGCGAAGCGGCCACTCCACCCCCGGCAGGGGCTGCCCCCCTGCTTGATCCGAGGTCGCCCTCCGCGTAGGCGCCGCCGGAGGCCCCTCAAACGCCCGCCGCAGGCGCCGCCGGAGGCCCCTCTGAGCTTGGCCCCTGAGACCGGACACCTCACCTGAGGTGGCCCCGGCCACCGGCAAGGATGATCCCGTGCCCGCTCCTCACCCGCCCGAGTTCCGCCAGCGAGCCGTCGAGCTCGCCCGTCAGGGCAACCAGCCCGTCGCTGCGGTGGCCAAGCAGCTCTCGATCAGCGAGTCGTGTCTGCGGAACTGGATGGCCCAGGCCGACGCCGATGACGGCGCCATCGATTCACGACTGTCCAGCGCGGACAAACGTGAACTCGCCGAGCTGCGCAAAGAGAAGCGGCGCCTTGAGATCGAGAATGAGATCCTGAAGCGGGCCGCCGCGTACTTCGCCCGGGAGA
>NZ_JAHDTH010000171.1 GCF_018531445.1 Pseudonocardia lacus | reverse complement strand
CCACCGCGCCGATCGCCCGGCTGCGCCGGGCGCGGGCAGCGGGCCTGCTGGCCCCCGCCGCGGTCGACCGCGCGGTCGAGTGGCTGGCCGCGGGCGGGGAGGGCGGGCACGACCTGTGGAACGGCCTCGATCCCACCCCGGCGGCGCTACCCCTGGCCGCCGCGCCGTGGCGGCCCGGCGAGCCGGTGGAGTTCACGTTCCTGCCATCGGGCGGGCCGTCGACCCTGGCCGCCGCGCTGCGGCTGGCCGGCTTCGGCGCCGCCGGCTGGGAGCTCGCCGTCGGCGCGCCCGCCTCCGACGAGGAGCTGGACGCCGTCCTGGCCGTCGTGGGCGCCGACCCGGTGCGCGTCGAATGGGACTGCGGCCGGGACGGCGCGAGGGCCGGGGTCAACGGCGTCCTGGTGGCCGGGAACGCCGACGCCGAGCTGAACCCGACGCCCGGCCGCTCCGGCGTGCACCTGCTGGTCGACCACACGGGCGGAGGGTCGGCGGTCCTCGCCGCGCGCGTCGCCGCGGCCTGCGGGATCGAGATCGGGTCCGAGGAGCACCGCGACTGACCAGGGGTGATCGCGGCTGATCGCGGCTACCCGCGCGCCGCGCTCCCCAGCGCCTGCCGGGCGATGATCACCTGCTGGATCTGGCTGGTGCCCTCGTAGATCCGGAAGAGCCGGGCGTCGCGGTAGAAGCGCTCCACCGGCACCCCGCGCATGTAGCCGGCCCCGCCGTGGATCTGCACGGCCCGGTCGGCGACGCGCCCGACCATCTCGCTGGCGAAGTACTTGGCGGCCGAGGGGCCCTGGATGCGGTCGGTGCCGGCGTCGTAGGCCCGCGCGACCTCCAGCACGGTCGCGCGCCCGGCGTAGTGGTCGGTCACCGAGTCGGCGATCAGCCCCTGGATGAGCTGGAACGACGCGATGGCCTTCCCGCCCTGCTCCCGGGTGCGGGCGAACTCCACCGACTCGTGCACCAGCCGCGCGGCCATGCCGACGCACAGCGCGGCGATGTGCACGCGGCCGTGCGCCAGGCACTTGGCGGCGGTGACGAACCCCTTGTCGACGCCGTCCTCGCCGCCGACCAGCGCGTCGGCGGGCACCCGCACGTCGTCGAGGTGCACGTCGGCGGTCCAGGCACCGAACTGGCCCATCTTGTGGTCGCGGGGACCGATGCCCAGCCCGGGCGTGCCGGCGGGCACCAGGAACGTGGAGATGCCGCGGTTGCCGGGCGCGTCGGGGTTGGTCCGGGCGAAGACCATGATCACGTCGGCGAGCGGGGAGTTGGTGATGTAGCGCTTGGACCCGTTGATGACCCAGTCGGAGCCGTCGCGGCGGGCCGAGGTGCTCAGCGTGGACGGGTCCGAGCCGGCGTCGGCCTCGGTGAGCCCGAACGACGCGGTGACCTCGCCGGAGGCCAGCCGGGGCAGCCAGGCGCGGCGCTGCTCGTCGGTGCCGCCGGTGACCAGCACCTGCCCGGCGATGCCGTTGTTGGTGCCGAACAGCGAGCGCAGCGCCGGGGTCGTCCAGCCCAGCTCGAACGCCAGCTGCACCTCCTCGGTCATGCTGAGCCCGAGCCCGCCGTACTCCTCGGGGATGGCGAACCCGTAGAGCCCCATGTCCTTGCAGGCCGCCACGACCTCGGGCGGGACCGCGTCCTCGGCGTCGATCTTCTCCTCGAGCGGCACGACCTCGTTGCGCACGAACGTCCGCACCGCGGACAGCACGTCGGCCAGGTCGGAGGGGTCCACGTCGATCTCCCGTCGTCGAACTTCGACGATGGCACGCTACCGGCCGGACCCCGGCCCGGTGGGGTTCGTTCGATCACGCCGGTACGCCCGGCTCGACCGCCGCTCCGCGGCACGCGCCGACGCAATCCCGACGCCAACCGGTTCGGGTTGGCCCTACCCTCGCTCCGGAGGCGCACCGGCTGGGGACGGTCGCGTCGGGGGGCGAAGGTGGACACCGTGGGAGAGCGTGCGAGCGGGCTGGCGGCGGGCGACGGGATCGTCCCGGTGGGGGGCGCGGGCGACCGCGTCGTGGCGGATCGGGGTGACCGGTTCTGGCGCGGGTTCGCGTACCTGCTGTCCGGGCTGCCGCTGTGCGTCGTGGCGTTCGTCGTGGCGGTCGTCGGGCTCGCCAGCGGGGTCGGGACGCTGGTCGTCTGGCTCGGCCTGCCGATCCTGGTGGGCACCCTGTGGCTGTGCCGCAAGCTGGCCGGCGCCGAGCGCAGGCTCGCCGAGTGGGCCACCGGCCGGGCGCTGCCGCCGCACCACTACCGCACTCCGCGGGGCACCGGCATCGGTCGGCTCTGGTCGGCCCTGCGCGAGCCGCAGTCCTGGCGCGACCTGCTGCACGCCATCGTCTCCTTCCCGGTGCGGCTGGTCGCGTTCATCCTCGGCGTCACCTGGCTCGTCGGTGGGCTGGGCGGCGCGCTGTCGGCCGCCTGGCTGTGGGCGATCCCGCAGGACGACGACGGCGGCGGGCTGGTCTGGCTGATCTTCGGCGACCCCTGGCTGGGCTGGGAGATCCTGCTCAACACCGCGCTCGGCCTGATGCTGCTGGCGACCACCCCGCTCGTGGTGCGGCTGATGGTGCTGGCGAAGGCCGGGCTGGCCCGCGGGCTGCTGACCAACGAGTCGGCCGCGCTGCGCGCCAGGGCCACCCAGCTGGCCGCCGGCCGCCGCGCCGCGGTGCAGGCCGAGGCGCAGACCCTGCGCCGGCTGGAGCGCGACATCCACGACGGCCCCCAGCAGCGGCTCGTCCGGCTCAACATGGACCTGGAGGCGGTGGCCCGCCGCCTCGACGACGACCCCGAGCGCGCCCGGCCGCTGGTCGCCGAGGCGCTCACGCAGAGCCGCGAGGCGCTCGACGAGCTGCGCGCGCTCTCCCGCGGCATCGCCCCGCCCATCCTGGCCGACCGCGGCCTCGGCGCGGCCCTGGCCGCCGCGGCCGCGCGCTGCCCGGTGCGCGTCTCGCTCGACGTGGCGCTGCCCGAGGGGCAGCGGTTGGCCGCCGCGGTCGAGAACACCGCCTACTTCGTGGTGACCGAGGCCCTGACGAACGTGGCCAAGCACGCACAGGCCACGCTGTGCACGGTGTCGGTGAGCGCGGACGGCGACCGGGTCCTCGTGCAGGTGCTCGACAACGGCAAGGGCGGCGCGCACCTGGGCAAGGGCCACGGCCTGGCCGGGCTCGCCGACCGGCTGGCCGCCGTCGAGGGCGTGCTGGACGTGGTCAGCCCGGCGGGCGGGCCCACCGTGCTGACCGCGGAGATCCCGCTGGCCGGGCTGGGTGAGGAGAGGGTGAGGTAGCGCGTGCGGGTGGTGTTGGCGGAGGACTCCCTGCTGCTGCGCGAGGGGCTGGTCCGGTTGCTCGACGAGGCCGGGGCCGAGGTCGTCGCGGCGGTGGGGGACGGGCTGGAGCTGGTGAAGGCGGTCACCGAGCTCCGGCCCGATGTCGCCGTGGTGGACGTGCGGATGCCCCCGACGTTCACCGACGAGGGGCTGCGGGCCGCACTGGAGATCCGCACCCTCGACCCGCCGCCCGCCGTGCTGGTGCTGTCCCAGTACGTGGAGGAGAGCTACGCCTCCGACCTGCTCACCACCGGTGGCGGGGTCGGCTACCTGCTCAAGGACCGGGTGTCGCGGCTGTCGGACCTGTCCGACGCGCTGGAGCGGGTCGTCGGCGGCGGCACGGTGCTCGACCCGGAGGTCGTCTCGGCGCTGTTCGCGCACCGCAGGCGCAACGACCCGCTGGAGGCGCTGTCGCCGCGCGAGCGCGAGGTACTCGGGCTGATGGCCGAGGGCCGCACCAACACCGCGATCGGGCGCGAGCTGGTGGTCTCGCAGGGCGCGGTGGAGAAGCACATCTCGTCGATCTTCACCAAGCTCGGGCTGCCGCCGTCGGGCGACGACCACCGCCGGGTGATGGCGGTGCTGACCTGGCTGGGCGTCTGACCCCCTCCACCGTCCCCGAGCCCGCGGATCCCGTCGAGAACGAACTTGTCGTGATCGAACTGCCCTGTTGATCACGACAACTTCGTTCTCGACGGAGTCCTGGGCGCGGGGAGGCGCGTTACAGTGGTGACTGAAACTACTGGAACGTGGGGGTGGGCGGTGGGCGGTGCGGGGCCGACGCGCGAGCAGGAGCTGGCCTGGGTGGAGCGGGTGGCAGGCTTCTTCGCCCGGCAGAACGGCCTGCCGCCGATCCCGGGCCGCGCGCTGGGATGGTTGATGATCTGCGATCCGCCCGAGCAGTCGGCCGCCGAGCTGGCCGCAGCGATCGGGGCCAGTCGCGCGTCGCTGACCACGGCCCTGCAGGTGCTGCTGGCCGGCGGCTTCGTCGAGCCGCACCACCGCGCCGGCGAGCGGACCACCTACTACCGCCTCGCCGACGACCCGTGGACCGACGTCACCCGGCGGCGGATGGCCGCGCTGACCTCCTTCCTGGCCGTCACCGAGGAAGGGCTGGACCTGGTCGGCGCCGACTCGGCCCGGGCCGAGCGGATCCGGCAGGTCCACGAGCTGTTCGGCTGGCTCGACTCCGAGGTCGGGCCGATGTGGCGGCGTTGGGACGCGCGGCGGGCGGGCCGGGATGGCTGAGCGGGTCGACGGGTCCCTGTGGTGGCTGCTGCGCGACCTGCGCGCGGCCCGGCGCGGCGGGCCCGCCGCCGTCGCGGCCCGGCAGCGCGCCCGCCTCGCCGACCTGGTGGCCCGGGCCAGGGCCGGCTCGCCCTACTACCGCGAGCTGTACCGCGACCTGCCCGAGCGCGTCGACGACCCGCGCGCCCTGCCCGTCACCGACAAGGTCGCGCTGATGGGCCGGTTCGACGACTGGAGCACCGACCGCGCCGTCACCCTGGACGCCGTGCGGGCGTTCGTCGGGCGCACCGACACCATCGGTGCACCGTTCCTCGGCCGCCACCTCGTCGTCACGACGTCGGGAACGTCCGGGGTGCGCGGCGTGTTCGTGCAGGACGAGCGCATGTTCCGGGTGCTCAGCGCGATCACCGCGGGCCGCTCGACGGGCCAGTTCCTGCGCGGGCCGCGCGACTACGCCCGGCTGCTGCGCAACGGCGGGCGCACCGCCGCCCTCTGGGCGACCGACGGCCACTACGCCGGGTACGCCACCGCGAGCCGGTTGCTGGCCGAGCGGCCCGCGCGGCGGCGCGGCATCCGGGTCATCTCCGTGCACCGGCCGCTCGACGAGATCGTCGACGAGCTGCGGCGGTTCCGGCCGGCCATCCTCAACGGCTACGCGGGCACCGTCGCGCTGGTCGCCGCCGAGCAGGCCGCCGGGCGGCTGCGGATCGACCCCGTGCTGGTGGTGTGCGCGGCCGAGGGGCTGGCCCCGCAGGCCTACCGGCGCATCGCCGATGCGTTCGGCGCGAAGGTCCGCAACCAGTACGGCTGCTCGGAGTTCATGGGCCTGGCCGCCGGCTGCGAGCACGACTGGCTGCACGTCAACGCCGACTGGGCGATCCTGGAGCCGGTCGACGCCGACGGCGCCCCGACCCCGCCGGGGGAACCGTCGCACACCGTGCTGCTCACCAACCTGGCCAACCGCGTCCAGCCGATCATCCGCTACGACCTGGGCGACAGCGTCACCGAGCGCCCCGACCCGTGCCCGTGCGGCAACCCGCTGCCGGCCGTGCGGGTCCGCGGCCGCACCGCCGACGTGCTCACCTTCGGCCCGCCCGAGCGGCCGGTCCGCATCCCGCCGCTCGCGTTGGGCACCGTGGTCGACCGGGTCCCCGGGGTGCGCCGCTTCCAGCTGGTCCAGCGGGACGCGTCGACGCTGCTGGTGCGGGTGGAGGCCGATCCGGGCGCCGACCGGTCGGGCGTGCTGGACGCCGTGCGCGCCGGCCTGGCCGGCGTGCTCGCCGGCCACGGCGTCCCCGACGTGGCCCTCGTCGACGACGACCGCCCGCCGCGGCTCACCGCGGGCGGGAAGTCCCGCGCCGTCTACGCTGCCGGGGACGACCGCACCGGCCCGAGGAGGCTGCGCTGAACCCGCACGTCACGCACGGCACCACGATCGTCGCGCTCACCTTCGCCGGCGGCGTGCTCATCGCCGGCGACCGCCGGGCCACCTCGGGCAACACCATCGTCCGCCACGACCTGGAGAAGGTCGTGGTCGTCGACGACGTCACCGCGGCCGGGTACGCGGGGGCTGTGGGGCCGGCTATGCAGATGTTGCGGCTGTTCGCACTGGAGGTCGAGGAGTACGAGAAGGTCGAGGGCACGCCGATCTCGTTCCCGGGCAAGGCCAACCGGCTCGCCACGATGTTGCGCGGGAGCCTGCCGATGGCGATGCAGGGCTTCGAGGCGCTGCCGCTGCTGGTCGGGTACGACCCGGACGAGCCCGAACCTACGCGCGCCGGGCGCATCGTCTCGTTCGACATCAGTGGCAACGTCGTGCACGACAGCACCGGCTACGAGTCGATCGGGTCCGGCTCGCCGTACGCGAAGGCGGCGCTGAAGAAGCGGCACTCGCGCGACGCCGACCGGGTCGCCGCCGTGCGCACCGCGGTCGAGGCGCTCTACGACGCGGCCGACGACGACTCCGCCACCGGCGGCCCCGACCTGGTCCGGGGGATCTACCCGGTCGTCGTGACGATCACCGGGGCGCAGGGCGCGGTCCGGGTGCCGCAGGCCGAGGTCGAGGCGGTGGCCCGGGAGGTCGTGCGGGCCCGCGAGGACCGGCCAGGCGGCTGACGCGGGGCCGATTCGCGGCGGGGCCCGGCGGCGGCCACACTCCGGGGGTGCCCGAGCTCCCCGAGGTGGAGGCCGCCCGCTCCGTCCTGGAAGGCGCGCTCGACCGCGAAGTACGTTCCGTCGACGACAACGACGACTGGGTGTGCCGCCCGCACCGCCCCGGCGAGATCGCCCGGGTCCTGGTGGGGGGCCGGCTGACGGCCGCGCACCGGCGCGGCAAGTCCATGTGGTGCGAGACCGCGGGCCGCGACGGCGAGCCGGGCCCGCGGCTGGGCATCCACCTGGGTATGGGCGGGCGGATCGTGGTCACCGACAGCGCCGACGACGAGGGCCGCGCCGGCGGCGACCCGCGCCCGGTCGCCGGTTACACCGGCGCCGTGCCGCGCAAGCCCGAGTGGAACCGGTTCGTCGTCACCTTCACCGACGGCGGCCAGCTGCGGCTGTTCGACAAGCGCAGGCTGGGGCGGGTGCGCCTGGAGCCCGACATCGACGCGCTCGGGCCGGACGCCGAGGAGATCGGCCGGGAGGAGTTCCGCGTCCGCGTGGGCCGCGGCCATTCCGCGGTGAAGGCCCGGCTGCTGGACCAGTCGGTGCTGGCCGGGGTGGGCAACCTGCTCGCCGACGAGACGCTCTGGCAGGCCGGGATCAGCCCGTCCGCCCGGGCCGACGAGCTGCCCGCGGCCACGCTCGACCACCTGCACGACGCCCTGGACAAGGCCCTGCGCTCGGCCATCGAGAAGGGCGGCGTGCACACCGGCGAGATCATCGGCTTCCGGCACGCCGACGCCCACTGCCCGCGCTGCGGTGCCCCGATGGTGCACGGCACGGTGGGCGGGCGCTCGACGTGGTGGTGCTCGGCCGAGCAGGCCTGAGCCGCGGTGATACCGCGGTGCCGGCGCGGGCCGCTACGCACATGTACGTATGGCCGCCGCACCGGCGGTCCGCGAGCGTTCTCCCCGGACGCATCCGCAGGACCACACAGGAGCTGAGCGATGGCCGACGACTTCCCCCGCGTGCTGGTGGACCTCCGCCACGGCGAGCACGTGGTCACCGACGAGATCGCGCAGGCGCAGCAGGACGCCGCCGCGCCGGAGTCCGCGTCGGTGGCCAGGACCGTCGTGGGGGAGGAGTTCACCGGCGGGCGCATCACGGAGATCTCGACGCCGTTCGGGTACATGTTCGCCGAGCCGGCCGACGTCTTCCCGGTCGCGCACCTCGCCGCGGAGCCCTCCGAGCAGGTCGTGCGGGCGCTCAAGGCGCTCGGCACGGCGATGGTCGAGCAGGACCCCGTCGACGGAGCGGGCGACTCGGACCTGCCGCCGATCCTGACCTACTGGGGCCAGTTCGTGGACCACGACCTGACCGCCAACACCGACCGCGACAACGACATCTCGATCACCGGCGACGGGCTGCGGCCACTGCGGCCCCAGCAGGTGGTCGAGCAGCTGCGCAACCTGCGCGAGCCGCGGCTCAACCTGGACTCGCTCTACGGCAACGGACCCAAGGCGTCCGGCCTGCCCGACCAGGTGCCCTACGAGGACGACAAGTTCGTCATCACCGAGCAGGACGGCCTGACCCCGACCCCGACCCCGATCCGCGGCGCCGACCTGCCGCGCCGCGACCGCAAGGCGCAGATCGGGGACGGCCGCAACGACGAGAACCTGGTCGTCGCGCAGCTGCACCTGGCCTTCCTGAAGTTCCACAACAACGTCGTGCGCTGGCTCGTCGGCCACGGCGGGGGGAGCTTCGAGCGCGCCCGCGAGCTCACCACGTGGCACTACCAGCAGGTGACGGTCGAGGACTTCCTGAAGCGGGTCGCCGACCCCGCGGTGGTCGAGGGCCTGCTGGACGGTTCGGTCTCCCCGGTGTTCCAGCCGGACGAGGAGGACCCGTTCATGCCGCTGGAGTTCTCCATCGCGGCCTACCGCTTCGGGCACAGCATGGTCCGCGGCGCCTACGACTGGAACCAGAACTTCGGTGCCCCGGCGCCGGGCCAGACCAACACGATCGACCGGGCCGGCTTCTCGTTCCTGTTCAGCTTCACCGGCAACGGCGGCCTCACGCTCCCCTTCCCGGGTGCGGAGCCCAACCCGACCCTGCCGGACAACTGGCCGGCCCAGTTCGAGCGGCTGACCGGTGCCGAGGCGGCACCGGACGACCCGGAGGACCGGTTCCCGGCCCGGCTGGCCCGCAAGATCGACACGCACCTGGCGCCGCCGCTGGCGGTCCTGCTCAACGAGGGCAACGACCCGAGGACCGCGTCCCAGCAGGTCCGCCGGCTGCTCAAGCGGTTGGCCGTGCGCAACCTGCTGCGCGGCTACCGGCTCGCCATCCCGACCGGGCAGGCCGTGGCCGCGCAGCTGGGCATCGCGCCGCTCACCACCGCGCAGCTGACCGGTGGGGGCGGTGCCATCGCCGATGCGCTGCTCGACAACCCGGAGCTCCTGCGCGACACGCCGCTGTGGTTCTACGTGCTGCGGGAGGCCGAGCTCGGCGGGGGCAACCGCCTCGGGCCGGTGGGCAGCCGGATCGTCGCCGAGACGATCATCGGCCAGCTCCGCGCGGACCCGAGGTCCTACCTGCGCACCGGCTTCGACCCCGTCGCGTCCGGCGTCACCAAGGCCGACGGCGGCCCCGTCCGGACCATCGTCGACTTCCTGCAGTTCGCCGACATGCACCCCTGACGGAGCGCGGCGGGGACGCCCCGTCCGGCCGTGTGCCGGGCGGGGCGGTCACGCGTCAGGTCGCACGCACGCCGCGGTCCGTCGCCCGCCGCCGCGCCGCCATGGCCCACACCGTCGCGCACAGGGCCAGCCAGGCCCCGCCGACGAGCCACCCGGCGACCACGTCGCTGAACCAGTGCACGCCGAGGTAGATGCGGGTGAGCCCGACCGCGCCCACCCACAGCGCCGCGGCCGCCACCATCGCGAGCCGGGCCGCCACCGCCTGCCCGGCCCAGAGCAGCACCACCATCGAGCCGATCACCGCGACCGCCATCGTGGCGTGCCCGGAGGGCAGCGACTCGTTGCCGGCGCCGACCAGGCGGTCGACCTCCGGGGGGCGGTCGCGGCCGAGCAGGCGCTTGAGCGCGCTGAACAGCAGGCTCGCGCCCACCGCGGTGCCGGCGACGAACAGCGCGTCGCGATGGCGGCGGCGGATCAGGAGCAGCAGCGTCACCAGCCCGGCCAGCACCCCCATCACGGCGGTGCTGCCGATGTCGGTGACGGCGACGGCGACCGCCGTCACCAGGTCGGAGCGGGCCTCGACGGCCTCGCCGAGCACCAGTTGGTCGACCACGGCCGGGCCGACGCCGACGAAGGCGCTGAGCACCGCGGCCGCCGCGGCCAGGACCAGCGCGACCACGCCGCCCACGGGACCCCACGACCGGGGCGCCGGCGGGCCGAGCGGGTGGTCGAGGCCGGCCGGGTGCTCGCCGGGGCCGACGGGCGGCCCGGGGGCGCGCCCGCCGCGAACGCGCTCCTCGCGCCCCGCGGGGGTGCCGTCGGTGGTGCTCATCGGTGCCTCCTCCCGTCGCCTGCCCCCGGAGGGCCGGTCAGGAGCGCCCGCGCCACTCCCGGTAGCGGCGCACCTGGGCCGCGGTCGAGGCGTCGAGGCCCTCGACCGGGCCGCCGGTCAGGGCCGGGCCCAGCTCGCGGGCCAGCACCTTGCCCAGTTCCACGCCCCACTGGTCGAACGAGTCGATCCCCCAGATCGTGCCCTCGACGAACGTGACGTGCTCGTAGAAGGCGATCAGCTGGCCCAGCACCGACGGCGTCAGCTTCCGGGCCAGGATCGTCGAGGTGGGCCGGTTGCCGGGCATCACCTTGTGCGGGACGACGTCGGCGGCGGTGCCCTCGGCGGCGATCTCCTCGGCGGTCTTGCCGAACGCGAGCGCGGAGGTCTGGGCGAACAGGTTGGCCATGAACAGGTCGTGCATGTCCGCGCCGGAGTCGTCGTCCTCCACCTCGACCGCGTGGTTCGGCTCGGCGAACCCGATGAAGTCGGCCGGGATCAGCCGGGTGCCCTGGTGGATCAGCTGGTAGAAGGCGTGCTGACCGTTCGTCCCCGGCTCGCCCCAGTAGATCTCGCCGGTGGCGGTGACCACCGGGGTGCCGTCACCGCGGACCGACTTGCCGTTGCTCTCCATGGTCAGCTGCTGCAGGTAGGCGGGCAGCCGGTGCAGGTACTGGCTGTAGGGCAGCACGGCGTGGGTCTCGGTGCCGAAGAAGTTGACGTACCAGACGCCGAGCAGCCCGGAGATCGCCGGCAGGTTCTCCTCCAGCGGCGCCGTGCGGAAGTGCTCGTCGACGGCGTGCATGCCGGCCAGGAACTCGCCGAACCGCTCCTTGCCGATGGCCACCATGAGCGAGAGCCCGATGGCGGAGTCGAGGGAGTAGCGCCCGCCGACCCAGTCCCAGAAGCCGAACATGTTGGCCTCGTCGATGCCGAAGCCGCGCACCTTCTCGGCGTTCGTCGACACGGCCACGAAGTGCTTGGCGACGGCGTCCTCGCTGCCCAGGCCGTCGACCAGCCACCGCCGGGCGGCCCGGGCGTTGGTCAGCGTCTCGATCGTGGTGAACGTCTTGGACGAGACGACGAACAGGGTGGTGGCCGGGTCGAGGTCGCGGGTGGCCTCGGCGATGTCGGTCGGGTCGATGTTCGAGACGAACCGCAGCTGCAAGGACCGGTCGGCGTAGGCGCGCAGCGCCTCGTAGGCCATCACCGGGCCCAGGTCGGACCCGCCGATGCCGATGTTGACCACGGTCGAGATCCGCTCGCCGGTGTGGCCGGTCCACTTGCCGGAGCGGACGTCGTCGGTGAAGGCGCCCATCCGGTCGAGCACCTCGTGCACGTCGGCGACGACGTCCTGCCCATCGACGACGAGGGCGGCACCTTCGCGACCACCGCGCGGCAGCCGCAGCGCGGTGTGCAGCACGGCGCGGTCCTCGCTGGTGTTGATGCGCTCGCCGGCGAACATCGCCGCGATGCGCTCGGGCAGCCCGGCCGCCCGGGCCAGCGCGGCCAGCAGCGGCACGGTGTCGCGGGTGATCCGGTGCTTGGAGTAGTCCAGCACGAGGTCGGCGCCCGTCGCGGTGAGCGCGTCGGCCCGGTCGGGGTCGTCGGCGAAGAGCTCGCGCAGGTGCTTGCCCTCGACGGCGCGGTGGTGCTCGGCCAGCGCGGCCCACTCGGGGGTGGCGGTGATGTCGGTGACGGGGAAGTCGGGCACGCGCAGATCCTCCCGCGACTCAACCCCCGGCGCGGGCCGGGGCGGTTTCGGTGGCGTGTTCGTGGGCGACCGGCGAGGTCGTCGGGTCGCCGGTGCGCTCCCACAGCGCGATCCCGCCGAGCAGCCCGGAGACGTTGGGCACGATCGTGCGGTTGGGGCCGATCTCGTCCTCTTCGAGCCGCTTGGCGTTGCCGCCACCGATGTAGATGTGGTCGGGCAGCACCATCTCGTCGAAGGCGTCCAGCGCGCTGAGCACGCGCTTGCGCCACTCGTGCTTGCCGACCTTGTGGCGCTCGTTGTCGCCGCAGCCGACCTCGATCGACTGGCCCTCGCCGTAGCGGCCGTGCGACAGCTCCAGGTGCGGCAGCAGCGCGCCCTCCCAGAACACCGCGCAGCCCACCCCCGTGCCCAGGGTGATGACCAGCTCCAGGCCCTCGCCCTTGATCACCGCACAGCCCTGCACGTCGGCGTCGTTGGCCACGCGCACCGGCTTGGCGAACCGGTCGGCCAGCGCCGACTGCAGGTCGAAGCCGAACCACGCCCGCTTCAGCTCCTCGGTGGGCGGTTCGCCGGGCGCGGGCCGGGTGAACGCCGTGACGTGGCGGACCTTGCCGCCGCGGATCGCCCCCGGGAAGCCGACCGAGATGCGGTCGTAGTCGGGCAGCTCCTTCGCCAGCTCGGTGAGCTCGTCGAGCATCAGCTCGGGGGTGCAGGGGTAGGGCGTCTCGCGCCGGACGCGCTCGGTGAGCATCTCGCCGTCGGGGGAGAGCACCGTCGCCTTCAGACCCGACCCGCCGACGTCGATCGCCAGGGTGAGCGGTCCTTCCATGGTGCCCGTCCTCCTCGTTCCGGCCGGCGGAATGGTTCGCGCGGGACGTTAGCCCCCCGCGGGGCGCGCTGCCACGCAAGCGCGCGCGCAGGCCCCCGTCGTGACCTGGACCGCCCGCTCTGGTGCTGGCCGGGTGCGCCGGGCTTTGATGGAGCGATGAGCGCCCGATCACCGGAGATCGACCCCGTTCCGGCAGCCCCGCTGACCGACTGGCTGCGGGCGGAGGTGCCCAAGGTCCCCGTCGGCGACGCCCCGGTGGGGGTCGAGCGCATCTCCGGCGGACACTCCAACCTGACCTACCGGATCACCGACGCGCAGGGCGGGCGCTGGGCCCTGCGCCGCCCGCCGACCGGGATGGTGCTGGCCACGGCGCACGACATGAGCAGGGAGTGGCGGTTCATCAGCGCGCTGGCCGACACGCCCGTCCCGGTGGCGCCGCCGGTGGCCTACTGCGCCGACGAGTCGGTCATCGGCGCGCCGTTCTACGTGATGGGATTCGTCGAGGGCCACATCCTCGGCGACGGCCCGTCCGGCGACCTGCTGGCCCTCGGCGAGCCGCGCCGCACGCTGGGCTTCGACACCGTCGACGTGATGGCCGAGATGCACGCCGTCGACCCCGACGCCGTCGGCCTCGGCGACCTGCGCCGCTCGGGCGGCTACCTCGACCGCCAGCTGAGCCGCTGGCACCGCCAGGTCCACAACTCCACGGTGCCGGACCTGTCCACGATCGACCGGGCGCACGAGCTGCTCGTGGCGCGGGCCGCCCAGCTGCCGCCGTCGGACGTGCGGATCGCGCACGGCGACTTCCGCCCCGGCAACCTGGCCGTCGGTCCGGACGGGCGGGTGCGCGCGGTGTTCGACTGGGAGCTGGCGACCCTGGGCGACCCGCTGGCCGACCTCGGCTGGCTGATCGCGTCGTGGGGGCTCGGGAGCGACCGGCTCCCGGTGACGATCCCCGGGCCGAACGCCGTCGGCGGCTACCCCGACGGCGAGGAGCTGGTGGCCCGCTACGCCGAGCGGTCCGGCCGCGACGTCTCCGACCTGGACTTCTACCTGGCGTTCGCGCGCTGGCGCTCGGCCTGCATCAGCGCCGGGGTGTACAGCCGCTACGCCGGGGGCGTGATGGGGGTGACCGAGTCCGACGGCGGGGCGGCCCGGCTGGCCGGGGTGTACCGGGCGGCCGAGTCCGCCCTCGCCGCGCTGGAGGCCGGGTAGCCGCTCAGGCCCGCAGGGCGAGGCTGTCGACCGCCGTTCTGAGCGTCGACTCGACCCGCGTCCACTGCGCGGCCTCGGAGCTCGCGGCCACCACGAAGAGCGCTCCGTCGCGGGTGGCGACCACCTGCGTCCGGCGCACCTCGACGAAGTACGCGTCCGTGCGCCGGCCGGCGGACTCCAGCCGGCGGGCCGGCGTGCCGTCGGCCAGCGCGGCCGGTTCGCTGAGCTGCACCTGCAGGCCGACCTTGGCCAGTTCCGCCACCAGCGTGGTCCGGGCGTCCTCCAGGTCGCTCGGCCAGCGCAGGACCGACACCGTGACCGACGGGTCGACGACGGTGCCGGGTGGCGGGGCCGGTTCGCGGAACATGGTCTGCATCAGGCCGGAGCCCGCGTACTCGTCGACGTCGTTGCGCAGCCACCCGGTCGGCACGTCGATGGTGAACCGGCCCTGCGGGTCCGCGAACGGGGTGCCGGCCCCGCCCGCTGGCGCGGAGCCGGCGCCACCGGGCGCGGGAACGGCAGCCCTCGGTGCAGCGGGAGCGGTGCCGATCCGCGCACCCTCGCGGGCCCCGTCCACGGCGACCGCGGGGACGGGGCGACCCTCGTCGGTGCAGCCGGCGAGGGCGGCCGCGCCGACGACGGCGGCCGCCACGAGCGGCGCCGGTGGTCTCCACAGTCGGCTCCAGACAGTCATGCGGCCCTCCGGCGATCCCCCCGTCGTCACCTGGCGTGACGAGCGGCCCGGAGGCTAGGGACGGTGGACCACGCGGCTCCAGCTTTTCGACGCGCGTCGCAGCACCGCCGCGGGGTCAGGCGATCCAGGGCGGCAGCACCGGGTCGGCGCCGGGAGTGCTGGCCAGCGCGCCGCCGGGCGCGGTGACCAGCGCGGTGAAACCGGTCGTCGGGTCGGCGTGCACCTGGCGGGGCAGCCGCGGGGGCATGACGACGGTGTCGCCGGAACCCACGACCACCGGCTCGCCGTCGAGGTCGATGCGGGCCGAGCCGGCCAGCACCGTCCAGACCTGCTCGACGTCGAACCAGTGCAGCGGACCGGAGGCGCCCGCCGCCATCTCGACCTGCCAGAGCGCGACCGTCGCGCCGCCCAGGGTGGGCGAGGCGAACGTGGTCGTGGTGGCGTTCGGGGTGCTGCTGCGGCGGGCGTCGGCGTGGCGGACGACGGGCATGGCGGGACCTCCTATGATGGACAACATGGTTGTCTGTTCGACCCGACAAATAGTGAACCTGGTTGTCCATCGTGTCAACTGACCCGCCGGGCCACGACCTGCCGCTGCGCCTGCTGCTCGGGTTCCGCGTCCTCGTCGACGGGGTGCACGCCGAGCTCGCCCGCCGCGGCCACCCCGAGCTGCGCCCGGTGCACGGGTTCGTGCTGCAGGCCGTGGGCCCGTCCGGGGCCACGGCCGTCGAGCTGGGGCGCAGGCTCGGGGTCACCAAGCAGGCCGCGGCCAAGCACATCGAGTTCCTGCAGGACCGCGGTTACCTGGAGCGCGCGACCGACCCCCGCGACGCCCGCCGCAAACCCGTCCGGCTCACCGGACGCGCCTTCGACAGCCTGCGCATCTCGGCCGCCGCGTTCGACGAGCTGCGCGCCGGCTGGGCGCGGACGCTGGGGGAGCAGCGGCTGCGCGCGCTGGAGGCCGACCTGCGCGCGGTGACCCCCGGCGCGGCCTTCCGGCTCGACCTGCCCGGCTGGTTCGCCGGCGGCTGACGCCCCTCAGGCGTCCACGGTGGAGGGTTGGGTGGAGGGCTGTGCCGAGGGTCGCGTCGAGGGTCGCAGCGTGACCGGCAGCTGGTCCCAGCCGCGCAGGGTGCGGGTCGGGCGGCGGTGCGGCGGGCCGGCCGGGGCCAGGTCGGGGAAGCGCTCGAACAGCGCCCGCAGCGCCACCTCGCCCTCCATCCGGGCCAGCGCGGCGCCGAGGCAGTAGTGGATGCCGCTGGAGAACGCCAGGTGGTCGCCGGCGTTGGCACGGGTGACGTCGAACCGGTCGGGCTCGGGGAAGACGGCCGGGTCGCGGTTGGCGCCGCCCAGCATGATCACCACGAACTGCCCGGCGCGCACCCGCTCGCCGGCCACCTCGGTGTCGCGCACGGCCATGCGGCCCGTGCGCTGCACCGGCGAGTCGATGCGCAGCATCTCGTCGACCGCGGTGGGCCAGCCCTCGGGCTCGGCCCGCAGCGCGGCGAGCTGGTCGGGGTGGGAGGTCAGCAGGACGGCGCCGTTGCCGATCAGGTTGACGGTGGTCTCGAAGCCGGCCGCGAGCAGCAGCATCGCGATGCTGAGCAGCTCGTCCTCGGACAGCTTGCCCTGGTCGTCGCGGGCGGCCAGCAGCGTCGACAGGATCGTGTCGTCGCCGCCGGGGGAGCGGCGCAGCCGGGCGAAGTGCCCGGCCATCCACTCCTGCAGGGCGGCCACGTCCTTCTCCGAGCGGACGAAGTCGCGGTAGGTCAGCCCGGCGTCCAGCGACAGCGCCGCGCCCGTGCCCCACTCCAGGAACTGTTCGCGCATGTCGGCGGGGGCACCGAGCATCTCGGCGATGACGGTGGCGGGCAGCAGGGCGGCGTAGTCGCCGGCCAGGTCGGCCGTGGGGCCCTTCGCGGCCATCGCGTCCAGCAGTTCGGTGGCGACCTGCTCGGTGCGTGAGCGCAGCGCCGCCACGATCCGGGCGCTGAACCCCCTGGTCACCAGCTTGCGGTAGCGGGTGTGGTCGGGCGGGTTCATGACCAGCATCGACGGCGGCTCGGCCGGCCCGAGCGGGCCCGGCCCGGCGATCCGGGCGGCCAGCCGCAGCGGGGCCGGGCCCTCCTCGTCGGGGAGGCCGACCACGGCGAAGTCCGGGCTGCGCAGCACCGCGGTCGCGATGTCGTGGTGGCAGGTGTTGAGCACCATGCCGTTGTCGACCAGGCGCCCGCGCGAGCGCACGTCGTCGTAGTAGAGGTAGGGGTCGACCGACATCGACGGGTCGAGCAGGAAGCGCGCGGTCTCGTCGCCCGCGCCCATCCGCCGCCGGAACACCTGCCGGAAGATCCCGTGGCGCAGTACCCAGCGCAACGTCCGTCGCGCACCCTCCATGGTGGTTCCCCCTGTCGAAGCCGGCACTCCCCTCGAACGTACTGCCGAGTAGCCGGGATCGGCCACTGTCCGTGGTGCCGTGACGGGAGTCGCGCGGCGGATCCGCCGGTCGTCGGGTACGACTGGTCGGTGACCTCCCCGCGGCTGCTGGCCGTCAGCGACCTGCACGTGCGCTACGCGGAGAACCGCACCGTCGTGGAGGGCCTGCGCCCCACCACCGACGACGACTGGTTGATCGTCGCCGGCGACGTGGCCGAGCAGGTCGAGGACGTCCGGTGGGCGCTGGGGCTGCTGCGGGAGCGGTTCGCCTCGGTGATCTGGGTGCCAGGCAACCACGAGCTGTGGACCCGCGGCAAGGACCCGACCCCGCTGCGCGGCGAGGCGCGCTACCGCCACCTGGTCGAGGTGTGTCGCGAGCTGGGCGTGCTGACCCCGGAGGACCCGTTCCTGGTGTGGGACGGCGAGGGCGGCCCGGCCGTCGTGGCGCCGCTGTTCCTGCTCTACGACTACTCGTTCCTCCCGGACGGCACGACCACCGTCGAGGAGGGGCTGGCCGCGGCCTACCGGGCCGGGGTGGTGTGCACCGACGAGTACCTGCTGCACCCGGACCCCTACCCGGACCGCGCGTCCTGGTGCGCGGCGCGGGTGGCCGAGTCGCGGCGCAGGCTCGACGCCTGCGACCCCGACCTGCCCACGGTGCTGGTCAACCACTGGCCCATGACGAGGCTGCCGACCCGCGTGCTGCGCTACCCGGAGTTCGCCCTGTGGTGCGGCACCGAGGCGAGCGCGGACTGGCACGTGCGCTACCGCGCCACCGCCGTCGTCTACGGCCACCTGCACATCCCGCGCACCACCGTCGAGGACGGCGTGCGCTTCGTGGAGGCGTCGCTGGGCTACCCGCGGGAGTGGAAGAAGCGCCCCGTGCGCGGCTACCCGACGGTCGAGGAACTGCTTCCCCGACAGGTCCTGCCGGCCTGACGCCGGGGGTTCAGGCGGCGTCCAGAGCGGGGGCCAGCGGGGCGAGCGCCTCGCGCAGCAGGCGGGGGAGGGACTCGCCGGGCACGACGAGCAGCCCGGCCCCGGCCCCCTCCGCGTCGGCCCACGACCGCAGCCAGCGCTCGGCGCCGACGCGGGCCGCCGCCGCGACGGCGGCC